>JAMCWK010000099.1:0-7499 GCA_023481105.1 Acidobacteriota bacterium
TCCTCGACGGAGCGGTACGGCAGAGAGCGGCAGACCCAACTCTGGAAAACTTAAAAGCATGTAACCGCAGATGAACGCAGATAAACGCAGATAGAAAGACAATGAAAAAAATTGTGGTGGCGGTGGGGAGTACGCGGAGGCCGAAGCTAAACGCCGTATGGGAAGCGCTGTCGGTAATTGGGCCGACGCTCGATGAAGCCGCGCTGTACGACGTCGTGGGCGTGCAAGTGGACAGCGGCGTGGGGCACACGCCGCTGAACCGCGCGGAGTTAATGGCGGGCGCGCGCGGGCGCGCCGAAGCGCTGGTGCGTTTGGGCCGCGAACGCGGTCCCGATGCTTCGGGATGGGAATATTTTGTAGGGCTCGAAGGCGGATTCGACGTGGTGCAGGACAACGGGCAGCGGCTCGTCTTTTTGCAGAGCTGGGCGTATGTGAGCAACGGCACGCGCGGGGCCTATGGGCAGAGCGGATCGATCCTGGTGCCCGAGGCGCTGGCGCGGCGCGTGGTGGATGAGGGCGTGGAACTGTCCATCGCGATTGATGCGTTTTCCGGCGAGCAGGGCGTCCGCGACCAGCAGGGCGCGTGGGGCGTGTTCACGAAAAATCTGCACACACGGCAGGATTCGTTCCGCACGGCGGTGATTAATGCGTTTGCGCCATTTTTCAATGCCAAGCTATATGGCTGAAAATCCACAGGGAGATGTGCTAGCGTAACCGCGGGAGGTTTCGCTCGTGGACATTGTCAAGGGCAACATGGGCTGGATTGAGGTGATCGTGGGCCCGATGTTTTCCGGAAAAAGTGAGGAGCTGATCCGGCGGCTGAAGCGCGCGGAAATTGCGCGGCAGCGCGTGCAGATTTTCAAGCCGTTCATTGACCAGCGATACGCCAACACGGAAATTGTGTCGCACTCCGGGCTGGGGATTCGTTCGGACAATGTGCGCACAGCCGCGGAAGTGCTGCAAAAAGTCGAGCCGCGCACGGAAGTGATCGGCATTGACGAGGCGCAGTTTCTCGGCGAGGACATTGTGGACGCGTGCACCAAGCTGGCGGACAGCGGGAAGCGCGTGATCGTGGCCGGGCTGGATACGGATTTTATGGGGCGGCCGTTCGAGCCGATGCCGCGGCTGTTGTCGCTGGCAGAGGAAATCACCAAGCTGCTGGCGATTTGCGTGCGCTGCGGCAATCCGGCGGTGCATACGCAGCGGCTGATTGCCTCGGAAGACCTCATCGTGGTCGGCGCAGGCGGCATGTATGAGGCGCGCTGCCGGCGATGCTTTGATCCGCAGTTGGCGCATGAAAAAATGGAAGAGGAGAAGCGAGCGCCGGGGAAGCTGCGCGCTGTGTAATGCCACCATGCCTCACGGGCGCAGCATGCTGCGCCCCTACAGTTTGCACAAATTCTCAATTTGTTCAGAGAGCGCGCGATGCTTGGCGCAGCCGATGACGTCAGGGCCTCTGGCGACGAATTCCTTTTCTGCTGACTTCAACGCGTCGCGAATCCATTCAATGCGCTCGTGACTCGAGCGCCACTCGGCGATGTTGTGCGCGTGGCTGCCCAGAGCGGCGACCGCTTCGATGGCAGGCGCGACTTCCAACCAATCGTGACACAGCATGAGGATATCGCTGCCGGCGCGGACGGCTTCCACGGCGGCTTTGCGGACACCGAAGCGTTTGCGGATGGCGCCCATGCCGAGGTCGTCGGCGAGCACGGCGCCGCCGAAGCCGAAGCGCTCGCGCAACGTGTGCTCGATGAGCTTGCGGGAAAGCGAGGCGGGGCGCTTGGGCTCGATTTCCGGCAGAAGAATGTGCGCGGTCATGATGAGCTGCACGCCTTCCTGAATGGCGGCGTCGAAGGGTACGAGTTCCATCGTATCGAGGCGCTGCGACGTGCCGTGAAAAACGGGCAGGTCGGAGTGCGGGTCAAGCAAGGCGTCGCCGTGGCCGGGATAGTGCTTGGCGCAAGCCATCACTCCGGCATCGCGCAGGCCGCGAATGAACGCTGCGCCCAGCGCGCCGACACTTTGCGGATTGGAGCCGAAGCTGCGGTCCTTCGTGACTGGGCTATCGGCGTGGACGTGCAGGTCGAGCATCGGCGAAAAATTCAGATTGGCGCCGGCGGCGCGAAGTTCCGTGCCAATGGCGTGGGCTGCGAGCTGCACAAGCTTGGCGTCGTTGAGCGTGCCAAGCTGCGCCGCGGCAGGCCATTGCGTGAAGGGCTCGGGCAAGGCGTACGCGCCGCCGGGCTCGGCGTCCATGCCGATGAGCACGGGGCGGCCAGCCGCGGCGCGGATTTCTTGCGTGAGCGCGCGAAGGCCGTCGACAGTTTCCCAGTTGCGGCGGTAGAGCGCGACGCCTGCCAGACCTTGCGCCAGCAGAGCGCGCAATTCGCCGGGAAGGGAAGTGCCTTCGAAGCCGAGGAGAAAGCGTTCCGCGGCGGATACGCGAAAGCGGGAATCGAGTTGCGCGGGTCGGCTCATCTGCTATGATTCGCGCCGGAATTGTAACGCAAAGGGCGCAGCAATCCCGAAGCTTCGGGAGCGCCCCTACGATACGAAGCAACGGGCGGACACATGGGTCCGCCCCTACGAGGGAAACTTACTTGCGGATTGAATCGCGAGCACCGACGAGAATTGACCTGGCAGGCGGCACGCTGGACATCTGGCCGCTCTATCTCTACCACGAAGGAGCGGTGACGGTGAACGTGGCGGTGACGCGCTACGCGTCGTGCGTGCTGGAGACGCGGCGCGGGCGGGGCATCACGCTGGTATCGCGCGACACGCGGCGGCGGGAATCGTTTGCTTCGCTCGACGCGCTGGTGCGCGCGCGCAAATTCCAGTTGCCGCTGCTGGCGCACCTGGTGCGCTTTTATGCGCCGCGCGGGGGATTCACGCTGACGACTGATTCGGAAGCCCCGGCCGGGGCGGGTATCGGCGGGTCGAGCGCGATGTGCGTGGCGCTGTGCGCCGCGCTCGACCGGCTGACCGGCGCGCGGAAAAAGCTGGAGGATTGGATTCACATCAGCCGCGACGCGGAAGCGAAAGTCATTCTCGTCCCGACCGGAACGCAGGACCACTATCCGCCGGCGTTCGGCGGCGCCAACGCGATTCACCTCGAGGCGGGCAGCGAGCGCCGAGAAGCGCTGCGGGTGAATCTGGATGAACTCGAGCGGCGGCTGGTGCTTTGCTACACCGGAAAGCCGCGGCAGTCGGGCATCAACAATTGGGAAGTGATGAAGGCGCACCTGGACGGCAACCGCCGCGTGTGGCGCAACCTGGAGGAAATCACGCGCGTGGCGGTGGCCATGAAGCGCGCCATCGAACGCGGCCGCTGGAATGACGCGGGGCGGCTGCTGCGCGAAGAGTGGTCGTTCCGCCGGCGCAATATTCCCACCATTTCGACGCCGGTAATTGACCGCATCATTGCGGGGGCGCGGCGCAACGGCGCGCTGGGCGGAAAAGTGTGCGGCGCCGGAGGCGGCGGCTGCGTGGCGCTGCTCATCGAACCGGATGCGCGCGCGCGTGTGGAGGCGGCCATCGTCGCGGCGGGCGGGCAAGTGTTGCCCGCACGCATAGACCGGCGCGGCGTGCGGGTGAAAGTTTCCCGCAAATAATGTACGAAATTTGCAATTCAATTTGCCCGGCTGAAGCCGGCCGCTACATGTGCCGTGCGACACAATGACCGAACAGCAGGATTCCGTCTCGCCAAACAAGTCACAGTTGCCGGGCCAGCGCATTCTTCTGGGGCCGGATGGATTGCTGCGGCCGATCTGGCGCGTCGCGCTGTTTGTTCTGGGCGGCGGTCTTGCGCTGTCGGCGGTATCAAAAGGACTAGACGCGCTCGTTCATCGTTTTCTCTGGCTGCAATTGGAAACGTTGCATTTCGGAAGCAACTTCCGGTATGTGGTGATTAATGCGGCGCTGTTGCTGGTGACCGCGTTTTTCATACGCGTTTTCGACCGGCGCAGTTTTCGGACGCTGGGTCTGTGGTTTTATGCCGGATGGGCAAAAGAGGCGGGGCTTGGCGTGCTGTGTGGAGTCGGGATTATTGCCGCGACGGTTGGCGGAATCGTCGCCTGCCGCGGCGCAAATTACGCCGGATTGGCTGGCAGTTTTGTGGGTTGGATGCCGCAAGCGGTTTTCACGGCGATGTTTGTCCTGCTGGCGGCGGCGGTGGAGGAGATTGCGTTTCGCGGATACGCCTTCCAGCGGTTGGTGGACTCAATCGGGCAGCTCGGCGCCGTGCTCGTATTATCCGCACTGTTCGGAGCGGGGCACTTAAACAATCCCGGAAACCCGTCGGTTATAGCGACCGCAAATACCGTGCTGGCAGGCGTGCTATTGGCGCTTGCTTATTTGAAAACGCGCGGGCTGTGGTTGCCGATTGGTCTGCATTGGGCCTGGAATTTTTTTCTGGGGCCGGTCTTTGGACTACCCGTCAGCGGATTCACGCAAGCTTTTCAGCCGTATCTTTTTCAGGCGAAGATAACTGGCGCGGAGTGGCTGACAGGCTCGACTTACGGGCCGGAGGGGAGCATCATATTGACAGGAGCATGCCTTGCAGCGGTGGTGTGGCTGGGGCGCACAAAGGGCGTTTCTGCTTCACCTGCGATGGCGGAAGTCCTAAAATAGAGGTGGTATGAACTGGCTGGCTTGCGCGCTGACTGTTTTTCTGCTGGCGATGCCGGACACGCCGCGAGTTGCCCGCTTGCTGCCGCCGAAATCTCCGCCTGCACAACTCCCCCCCGGCGAAACCCTGCCCGTTCTGCCGGATTTCCAGACCCCCGCGGACAAGAATGTACAGATTGCTGCGGCATCCAAGACCCCGAGTAAAGAAGAAAAAAACAGGACCGAAAAACTGCAGCCGTACACGCGGCTGGAAATCATCCGCTATGTTTCCGGCGAGTTTGTCAAGGTGAGGAAGTCGCTGCCCGGCGGCAAAAAGGGATTCCGCTTTGCGGCTGGCAAGCCGTTCGATGAATCCGAACTGCGCCGATCCATCAATAAGGGCGGCTCGGTGGCCAACCCGGGCGACACCGTCCAGATTACGAAAATCGAATTCCGCGACAAAGAAATCGTGGTGGACATCAACGGCGGCGGGCGCGGACGCACGCGATTCCGCGACCGCCTGACCATCACGGCGGGCAGCGGCAACAACCCGGACGTCAATCTGAACCGCGGCGCGAATCCCGCCGGCTACCAGGGCAATGGATCCACACTCATCCTGGACTTCGGCAAGGCCTTGCCGGAAATGTCGCCGGAAGATGTGAAGGACTATCTCGGTCCGCTGCTGGATTTTTCCAGGCAGCGCTCGGCCAGCGTGAACTGGGTGGAAACGCTACCGCCGGAATTTCAGCAGGCCATCAAAGACCGTAAGGCCATCGTAGGCATGGACCGCGAAATGGTCGTCGCGGCGATGGGGCGTCCGGAACGCAAAGTGCGCGAGCGCGACCCCGACGGGCTGGAACTGGAAGACTGGATTTACGGCGAGCCGCCGTCAAAGACGATTTTCGTGACGTTTGCGGGCGAGAGAGTGATCCGCGTAAAAGAGTTTCCGCGCTAGAGGGCCAGAACTACTCTGAGACGGCTGCCTTCGAATGTCGCATTGTAGCTCCAAGAACAGACAACTCAGGCACCAGGAGTTCTCCAAGAACAGCGTTCGCATAATTGCGTTCGTCGTTGTAATGATGGCTTGCAATGCTGGTCATGCTGAAACGGCAAAGTGGAAAGTATTCTCAAATCGTGCGGGCTGGAGCATTGGTTATCCCGCAGATTGGAAGGTCGCAAGCTGCAAGAATTGTCCAGATCCCACGGACCCAGATGTCTACGTAGATTTCTTCCCTCCGACGGACAAGCAGTCCGACGAAGGTTGGGTGATGGTGGTGCATCTCGTTGACAAGCCGCCGGGCATGAGTGCCGACCAGTGGTTTGCAGACATCAAACAAACGGCAAACCTCAATCCGCGAATCAACGAACAACGGCTTACTCTGAACGATTTGCCTGCGCTTAAGGTACGTTATCGAAATTCGTCAGGCGGAGGGCTGGAAATGGAAGCGGTTTACGTCCTCTCCGGTTCAAAAACTTTTGCAATAAATTTTAGTGGAAATAAGCCGGGTATCGCCTTGGATTCACTTAGAAATTACCCTATTTATGTCAGAATGCTATCGAGCTTCAAAATCAAAGCCTGATTTCCGCTGAGCTAACATCGAGGATTGAGGAAACTCCTCTTTGATTGACATTTCCCGCGCTGCGCCCTAGCATCGTTTTTCCGCTTACGCCGCGAGCCCTCTCAAGCGGAACCGCAAGTCTTTCAATTGTGCTTCAAAATCATCCCCTTCGTCCGCCGCGGCGGACTCAGGGCAAGCCGGAGGAATCATGCCGATCAAAGTGGGAATCAACGGGTTTGGACGCATCGGGCGCAACATCGTGCGCGCGGCGCTGGGCAACAAAAACGTGCAGTTTGTGGCGGTGAACGACATCACCGACGCGAAAACGCTGGCGCACCTGCTGAAGTACGACTCCATCCTCGGCAACCTGCACAACCACGTGAAGCACACCGAGGATTCCATCTCCGTGGATGGCGACACGTTCAAAGTGTTCAAGGTGAAGGACCCCGCGGAGTTGGACTGGGCGTCGGTGGGGGCGGAAATCGTGGTGGAGTCCACCGGGCTGTTTACAAAAGGCTCGGACGCCAAGAAGCACCTGCGCGGGCCGGTGAAGAAAGTAATCATCTCCGCGCCGGCCACGGACCCCGACCACACGCTGGTGCTCGGCGTGAACGACAAAACCTACGACCCGGCGAAGCACCACGTGGTGTCGAACGCGTCGTGCACGACGAATTGCCTGGCGCCGGTGGCCAAGGTGCTGCACGAAACGTTCGGCATCGTCCACGGCACGATGACCACCATCCACTCCTACACCAACGACCAGCGGCTGCTCGACCTGCCGCACAAAGATTTGCGTCGCGCGCGGGCCGCTGCGCTGAGCATGATTCCCAGCTCGACAGGCGCGGCCAAGGCGCTGCACCTTGTCCTGCCGGAGCTGAAGGGCAAGCTCGACGGTTACGCCATGCGCGTGCCCACGCCGAACGTGAGCGTGGTGGACTTGACGGTGACAGTAGGACGCGCGACGACAGTGGAAGAAGTGAACGCGGCGATGAAGCGCGCCGCGGAAGGGCCGATGAAAAATATCCTGGAATACACGGAGGAAGAATTGGTGTCCGCGGATTTCAAGGGCAACCGTCATTCATCCATTGTCGACGCGGGATACACGAAGGTAGTCGGCGGCGTGTGCGTGAAGGTGCTGGCATGGTATGACAACGAGTGGGGCTACTCGTGCCGGTGCGTGGATTTGATTCAGTTTATGGCGGGAAAATTGTAACGCTGGCGCAGCAACGGGGCGCAGCAAGCAGCGCCCCTACGCCGGTATCCGCAAGGTTTCATCAATGAGCAAACTTTCCATTCGCGATTTGGATTTGAAAGGCAAGCGCGTGTTTATGCGCG
>JAMCWK010000099.1:7509-8231 GCA_023481105.1 Acidobacteriota bacterium
TTACGGTCTTTGATGGCCTGCTGAAATTCCGGCGGTAGCGTTTCCACCCAGTTCACGCTGGCCGAGCGTGGATTTTAATGTGCCGCTCGATGGTGACAAGGTCACCGACGACACGCGCATCCGCGAGACGCTGCCGACCATTGAGCTGGCGCGCTCTGCGGGGGCCAAGCTGGTGCTGGCGTCGCACCTGGGGCGTCCCAAGGGCAAGCCGAATCCGAAATACTCTCTGCGGCCGGCTGCCGCGCGGCTGAGCGAATTGCTCGGCAAGCCCGTGGAATTTGCTTCCGATTGTATCGGCGCGGAGGCAGAAACGAAGAGACAGGCGCTGGGGAACGGCGGCGTGCTGCTGCTGGAGAATGTGCGCTTCCATGCCGAAGAAGAAAAAAATGACGAGGGTTTTTCGCAGCAGCTCGCCGCACTGTGCGACGGCCTGTTTGTTTGCGATGCCTTCGGCTCGGCGCACCGCGCGCACGCGAGCGTGGTGGGCATCACCAAATTTGTGAAGCAGTCTGCCGCGGGCCTGCTGATGGAAAAAGAGCTGGCGTATCTGGGCAAAGCAATTTCCAATCCCGAGCGGCCGTTCGTGGCGGTGCTGGGCGGGGCGAAAGTGTCGGACAAAATCGAGGTCATCGAAAACCTGATGAAGGTTGCCAACGCCATGGTCATCGGCGGAGCCATGGCGTACACATTTTTGAAAGCGCTGGGCGAGCCGAGGGACAGCA
>JAMCWK010000024.1:0-22206 GCA_023481105.1 Acidobacteriota bacterium
TCTCCGTCGGGGCGCGGGTGAGCGAATACTGGAGCCCGAAAATCGTGGGCCAGGTCAACGACTCGCTCGTCAAGGTGGTGAAGTTCCAGGGCGAATTCCTCTGGCATCACCACGACAACGAAGACGAAATGTTTCTGGTGGTGAAGGGTACGATGCGCATGCGCTTCCGCGACGGTGACGTCCTGGTGCGCGAAGGCGAATTCATCATCGTGCCGCACGGCGTCGAGCACATGCCCGTGGCGGAGGAAGAAGTGCACGTGGTGCTGTTTGAACCAAAGACCACACTGAACACTGGCAACGTGCGCAACGAACGCACGCGGCCCGAACTCGAAAGGATCTGACCGCTTGAAACGGCGCCTCTATCAACTCGATGTTTTTACGCACACGCCGCTCGCCGGAAATCCGCTGGCAGTGATTACCGACGGCGACGGCCTGGCCACGCAAAAAATGCAGGCCATTGCGCGGGAAATGAACTTATCCGAGACGGTGTTCATCCAGAAGCCGACCAGCGACCGCGCGCTGGCGCGGCTGCGCATCTTTACTACGACGCAGGAGCTGCCGCTGGCCGGGCATCCGGTGATCGGCACGTGGTTTTTGCTGGCCGAGCTGGGCGTGGTGCCGGCACAGAACGGCGCGGTGCACGTCTGGCAGCAGACCGGCGCGGGCGTGCTGCCGGTGAC
The DNA here is from genome assembly GCA_023481105.1 of Acidobacteriota bacterium. GTDB lineage: Bacteria > Acidobacteriota > Terriglobia > Acidiferrales > UBA7541 > JACQDE01. The sequence goes on from JAMCWK010000024.1 coordinate 681, forward strand.
CATCGAGTTCAAGGACGGTCGCCCCTCGCGCGTGACGATGACGCAAAAAACCGCGCGGTTTTTTCCGGCGCGCGTGCCCAAGGCCGCACTGATGCAGTCGCTGGGGCTGAAGTTGAGCGACCTGCACGCGTCGCTGCCGCTGGAATACGTTTCCACCGGCATCTTCAACTTGATGGTGCCGCTGCGCGGGCGCAGCGTGCTCAAGAAAATCCGCATGGACGTCCATGCACTTTCCAAACTGATTTCCGAGCACGGCACGCTGGCCTATTGCTTCGCACTGGGACAACCCGGAAAAGTTTTCGCGCGCGGGATGATTCCCTGGGAATTGTATGAGGACCCGGCGACGGGCTCGGCGGGCGGCTCGCTGGGCGCATATTTGGTGCGGCACAAAAAATTGGCCGCGGGCCAGCACCTGGAAATCACGCAAGGCGTGGAAATGGGCCGGACGAGCCACATCCACGTGACCGTGCAGAGTGACGGCGAAAAACTTGTGCCGCAGGTGAGCGGCGCAGCAGTGCGGATTTTCGAAGGCACGATCGAAGCTTGAACCAGCAACAAGCGAGGCCAGGGGAGGAACACGATGCGGACTCATTCGCGAAGTGGATTCAATTTGGAAATTCTTGTGCTGCTGTTTGTCCTTCTCTGCTTGCAAGGCGCAAACGCACAAGCGCCGGCAGCGCAAGCGCAGGCGCAGACTCCCGCGCACCAGGCCTATGCCGAAGCGAACGAGGCCTACGCCAAGCTCGAGAACGACAAGGCGCTGGCTGCGTACGAACTCGCCATCAAGCTCGAGCCGAATAATCCGGACTTCCATCTGGGCCGAGCCAGAGCACTGGCCCGGCTGGCGCGACATACGGAATCCGTCGAGGAATGCACTGCGGCGCTGCGTCTGAAACCAGACAATCCGGTTGCCCTGCGTGATCGCGGGCATTACTACATCAACCTCCACCGGGTTGCGGACGCGATTCCCGACCTGAAGCGAGCCGAACAGTTGGAGAAAAAAGACCGCGAAATCTATTACCACCTCGGCCTCGCGTATTACATCCACCGCGATTTCCGCCACGCCGTGACTGCCTGGCAAGGCTGTCTCGCACTGGCCGGCAAAGATGATGACGTCATCTCTTGCAGCGCGTGGCTGTATCCGTCGCTGGTGCGCGCGGGAGGTCACGAAGCGGAAGCGAAGAAAGTGCTGGATCGCATCACGCCGGAAATGAAGCCGAAAGAAAACACCGCGTACTTCGACCGCTTGATGCTATTCAAGGGAGCTGCGCTGGAAGAAGAGGTGGCAAAAACGATGAGCGCGGGCGGCGTCGCGACGCCGACGGTCGGCTACTCCATCGGACTGTGGCATCTGCTCAATGGGCGGCATTCCCGCGCAAAGGAGTATTTCGAGAAGGCCGCCACGGCGGAAATCAAATACGCGTTTGGCGCGGTGGCCGCAAAAGCAGAGCTGGAACGGCTGAAGCACCTGCCGTAGCCGCCATCGTCCTCGGCTTTCCTTCACAGGATTCAAGCTTCCGATTTCTTCTCCAGAGCTTTGTGCAGCGCATCCAGGACGCCGTTGATAAACGGTGGAGCTTCGGTGGAGGAAAACGTCTTGGCGAGCTCAACAGCTTCGTCGAGGACCACTTTGAACGGCGTTTCGCCGCGGCGCAACTCGTAGGCGGCGAGGCGCAGGATGGCGCGGTCAATCGCGGCCATGCGCTCGAGGCGCCAGTTGGCGGCGTGCTGCACGATGAGCTCGTCGAGCGATTTCAGCTCCGCCACCGCGCCTTCAAAAAGTTCGTTGGCAAAAACGCGCGTGTTTTTTTCCGAGCGCGCGTTTTTCCAGAAGCCGGATTCGATGCGCCACGGCTCCTGCTGGGTCATCTCCCACTGAAAGAGCATTTGCAGAGCAAACTCGCGCGCCTTGCTGCGGAGGGCCATGCTACTTGCGCTTCCGGCGCGCGGCGGGCGCGGATTTCTTCGCCGGCTTCGCTGCGGAAAATTTTTTCGCGAGGTTGGCCATTTCCACGGCGGCGAGGCCCGCGTCGAAGCCCTTGTTGCCGCCTTTGCTGCCGGCGCGCTCGATAGCCTGCTCCAGCGTGTCGCAAGTGAGCACACAAAAAATCATGGGCACGCCCGTGTCCATTTGCGCAAGCTGGATGCCCCGCGCAGATTCCGAGCAGACGTAATCGTAGTGCGCCGTTTCGCCGCGCAGGATACAGCCGATGCAAATAATCGCGTGAAACTTGCCGGACTCCGCGAGCTTCTTCGCTGCGATGGCAATTTCGAACGAGCCGGGGACGCGCACCACTTCGATTTGTTCGGACGTCGCACCGGCGCGAGCCAACGCATCGAGCGCGCCGGAAAGCAGCCGGTCGGTGATGAACTGGTTGAACCGGCTGACGACGATGGCGAAACGAAAGCCACCGGCGCGAAAGTCACCGCGGAGTTGGCCGGGTTGTGCTTTGTTGCTCATCGAAAACTAATTTCAAAACGAAGGGCGCAGCAAGCAGCGCCCCTACTTCCCCTTGAACTGCGCGGGGCGCTTTTCCAAAAAAGCTTTGGTGCCTTCGCGCATGTCCTCGGTGGCGGCGCACAGGCCGAAGAGCGTCGCTTCGAGGAACAGTCCTTCTTCCTGCGGCATTTCCATGCCGTGCTCGATGGCCTCCATGGCAAATTTTACGGCCAGCGGCGCGTTGGCGATGATTTTTTTCGCCAGGGCTTCCGCTGCTGGCATCAGCTCGGCCGGTTCGTAGATGTGGTTCACCAAGCCGATGCGCAGCGCCTCCTCGGCGTTGATCATGTCCGCGCCAAGAATCATTTCGTGCGCCATGCCCTTGCCGACCAGCCGTGGCAAGCGCTGCGAACCGCCGTATCCGGGCATGATGCCGAGTTTCACTTCGGGCTGGCCGAGCCGCGCGGTCTTGCTGGCGAGGCGAATCGAGCACGCCAGTGACAATTCGCAGCCGCCGCCGAGCGCGAAGCCGTTGATGGCGGCAATGGAAGGCTTGCCCATGGTCTCGAGCATATGGATGACGCCCTGGCCGAAGAGACCGGTGTCGCGGCCGGACACAGGGTCGCACTGCGCAAGCTCGCTGATGTCCGCGCCGGCGACGAAAGATTTTTCGCCCGCGCCGGTGAGGATGAGCACGCGGACGGCGGCGTCATTGCGCGCATCGGTGAGGATGTCGCGCAGTTCTTCCATGGTTTTGCGGTTGAGCGCGTTCAAAACCTTCGGACGGTTAAACGTAATGTAGGCAATCTGATTCTTCTTTTCGTAGAGCAGATTTTCGTAAGCCATCGAATGAGTGCTCCTTTGGGGCGCGGAGAAAAGGGGCGCAGCAAGCAGCGTCCCTGCTACAGCACGAAACGGCAGTCAGCTCAAATTCATCGGTTTCGGGTTCTTCGGGTCGGCATAATCATAAAACCCGCGGCCGGCTTTGCGGCCATTCCATCCGGCCAGCACCATGCGCTTGAGCAGCGGCGGCGAAGCGAAGCGCCGCTCCTTGAATTCTTCGAACATGACGTTGGCAATGTAGTGCGTGGTGTCCAGCCCGACGAAGTCCAGCAGCGTCAGCGGGCCCATCGGATAGCCGCAGCCGAGTTTCATGGAATTGTCTATATCCTCGATGGAACCGACTCCTTCCTCGAGCGCGCGCACCGCGTCGAGCAGGTACGGCACCAGCAGGCGATTGACGATGAAGCCGGTGCGGTCGCTGGTGCGCACGGGCGTTTTTCCCAGGCGCTTGCCGAACTCCACGATTTCCTCGAACACCGCCGGTTCCGTCGCGATGGTGCGGATCACTTCGACCAGCTTCATCACCGGCACGGGGTTGAAGAAATGCAGTCCGAGGAAGCGGTCGGGCCGCGCCGTGGCAGTGGCCATTTCCGTGATGGAAATGGACGACGTGTTGCTCGCGAAGATCGTATTCTTCGGGCAGAGTTTTTCGAGCGCGCTCCAAAGCTCTTTCTTTGCGGGAAGCTGCTCGATGATGGCCTCGATGATGAGATCGGAGTCTTTCAGTGCATCGAGCGAGACCGTGCCGCTCAGCCGCCCACGAATCGTTCCCTGGTCAGCGGCAGAGAGCGTTCCCTTCTCCACCAGCCGCGCCAGATTCTTTTCGATGGACTTGAGTCCCTTGTCCACCAGCTCCTGCGAAACTTCGCGGACCACCACGGTGCAACCGGCCTGCGCGCAGACTTGCGCGATGCCGGAGCCCATGAGCCCGCAACCCACCACTCCTACTTTCTGTATCGCCATGATGACTCCTCCGAATAAATGCGAATCGGTGCTATGGAATCGCGGCGGCTACTGCATGGACTCGACGATGACGGCGATTCCCTGACCGCCGCCGATGCAGGCCGTGGCCAGGCCGTACTTCGCATTGCGCCGGCGCAACTCAAAGAGCAGCGTCAACACCAGGCGCGTGCCGGTGGCGCCGAGCGGGTGACCCAGCGCGATGGCGCCGCCGTTCACATTCACTTTGTCGCGGTTGAGCACCAGCGCTTTTTCCACGGCGAGGTATTGCGGCGCGAAGGCCTCGTTCACTTCAATCAGATCCATATCTTTCATGCGCAGCGAGGCGCGCTGTAGTGCGGCCTCCGAGGCAGGCACCGGGCCGATGCCCATGATGCGCGGCTCCACGCCGACGGCGGCCCAGGAAACCAGACGGCCCATCGGCTTCCAACCGCGCTCTTTGGCCACACTCGCGTGGGTCATCACCATGGCGGCGGCGCCGTCCACAATTCCGCTGGCGTTGCCCGCAGTGATGATGCCGTTCTTCTTGAAGGCCGGCGGGAGCGCCTCAAGAGTGGCCATGGTGGTTTCCGGGCGGCGGTGGTCGTCTTCGGTGACGAGCTGCGTTTTGCGGCCGGACTTGACCTCGACCGGCACGGTTTCGTCGCGGAAGCGCCCGGCGCGAAACGCGTCTTCCGCGAGCTGTTGGCTGCGCAGCGCGAATTCGTCGCACTCGCGCCGCGTGATGCCGTACTCTTCCACGAGGTTCTCGGCAGTGTCCGCCATGTAGCAGCCGCAGTAGGTATCAAGCAGCGCCACCGTGAGCGAATCTTCGAGCTTGCCTTCGCCGAGCCGGAAGCCTCCGCGCGCGCCGCGGATGACGTGCGGCGCCTGAGTCATGTTCTCCATGCCGCCGGCCAGCACGACCTTGGCCTCATTCATCAGGATGCGGTGCGCGCCCTGGACAATCGCCTCCATACCCGAGCCGCACAGCCGGTTGACAGTGACCGCGGGCGTTTCCACTTTCAGCCCGGCCTTCAACCCCACGTGGCGCGCGCCATAGATGGCGTCGCCGCTGGTTTGCATGACGTTGCCGAAGACCACGTGCTCGATTTCCGCCGGCTCCACGCTGGAGCGCCGGATGGCTTCGCGCGCAGCGCTGGCGCCGAGGTCGAGTGCGGAAACATCCTTAAAAGCCCCTGTGTAGCGGGACATCGGCGTGCGGGCTCCGGCGAGGATGACAACATCGGTGGGAAGCATGATGACAACTCCTATGAAAATAAATCAGAGTGAAAGGACGGCGTTGCCGCCCTTCTTGCGCGCCTCTTCCAGGCCGAATTCAGCGCGATTAATCAAATCTGTGATGATGTCTTCCGCGTCGTAGTCCGGGCGGCTCACGGCCTCGACTACCGAGGCGCTCAGCGACAACTCCGATTGGTTCCAGGGCGGGCGCACGCTGGCGGAGACCATGCGGAATTTTTCCGCCAGTTGCAATGCGTCGGCGAGCTTGGTGTCCGGCAGGATGAACGCCAGCGCCCAACTGGTGTACTTCACGGCGAGGTCGTTTTGCCGCACGGTGGCCTGCAGCGCGCGGGACAATTGCTCCATGTGGCGGTCGAATTGCGGCTCGCCGTGCTGGCGCAGCAGTTCCATGCCTTTGTCCACCGACAGGATGACCAGCGAGAGCGGCGTGCTCTGCGACTTGCTGCGGTTGGCTTCGGAAAGTAAGCAATCCTGGTAGGAGCCGCGGCCGAGCAGTCCGGTTTTTTCGTCGGCGACGGCGAGCGTGCGCATCAGCGAGCGCAGCTTGGTGTGGTTGACTCCGATGAGCACCTGGTCGCCGACAGCCTGCAGGAAGTAACTCTCATTCGGTTTCCAACGGCGCGCTGTCGCTTCTCCGACGACGAGGAAGCCGGAGACCGCTTGCGTTTCGCGGTCCGTGAGCTGCACGCCGAGCGCGCATTCCAAACTCAAATCGCGCAACGCCGGCACTCCCACCACGCCCAACTCAAACGCGCCCATGTCGTCGGGCTTGGCCTGCGCCAGCGGGCCCAGCAGCTTCACAATCTGCGCCCCGCCGGAAGGATCCACACCCGGCGCGCAGTACTCGGAAGCCATTTGCGGCGGCTGTCCCGGCGGCCCAACCACCGCCAGGCAGCGGCCCACCTTCAAGTACTTGCCGATTTCGTTGACTGCCGTGGACAGCACCGCTTTCGGCGTGGACTGCCGGTGCACCGCGCGCGTAATTTCCGAAATCTTGCCGAGGTCCCGCAGCGTGTCCGCGCTGTACGTGCCCGTCGAAGACGTTACCGCCTCCGCGGACACCACCTCCACCCGCGGCACCTCCGCCGCCTTCCGCGCCGCCGACCGTGGCGGCCTCCAGTTCGCCAGCTCGTACAGGTTGTTCAGCCGCTGGTTCGTGTCTTCCTCGCCGGGAAACATCTCTGCGATTTTTTGCAGCCGCTCCACGGCCTTGGCGTGCAGCGAGTACTGCAGAAAAATCTCCGCTTGCACAATGAGATCCTCGAGCGCCTGCTGCGCCCGCTGTCCTTCCGACTGCGGCGCAGCAGTCTGCTCCGGGACCTGCTGCCCGAAACTGGTGCTGGTGCCCGGGCTGGTAACCATCTTGCCCATGCGCGCACCGACGCCTCGCAGGTAGGCCGCATCCGCTTTGCCTTCCAGCGCCTTCATCCGCTCGTGGTTGAAGGGATCGTAGGCATCAATATCAATGATGCGGTCCAGCGCGGAGCACGCTCCCGGCACGTCATTCGCCGCCACGTACAGATCGAACAGCTTGGTGAGCACGCTGAAGTACTTGGACTCGCGGTTCAGTTCCTCGTACATGCGCCCGCAGAATTCCGCCAGCGGCATGGACGTGGCATTCGCCTCCAGCAGTTTGTCCATGTACGCCGTGAATTCGTTCTGCCGCTTGCCTGCAAACATGCGGTCTTTGACGGCGGAAAAAATCTCCGTCGCCGGCTGGCCCTTGCCTTCCTTCAGATAGTGGTCGGCCAGCTCGAACATCTTTTCAAAAGTGTCCGAATGATCCTTGTAGACATGCTCGATGATTCCCCGCGCCCGGTCCAAGTCGCCGCTCTGCATCAGCGCGGTTCCCAAGGTCGTCGAAAACGCGGCGTCACTTTCCGCCGGAGGGAACGGCGTGAGCAGCTTGACAGCTTCCTGCGGCAAACCTTTGCGCAAGAAGGCTTCCGCGTATAGCAGCGCGACGCTGCGGTCGCCCGGAGCCAGGCGGTGCGCGCGCGCAAAAAGCTCCAGGGAACCATCAATGTCGCCGGCGCCCAATGTGAGTTGCCCGGCCCGCAACAACCCGCGCGATGCCACATCGGCTTTTCCCAATTGCTCGCCGACTTCACCTACTTTTTTGTGCCGGGCAGGATTGTCGGGGTCCAGCGTTGCGATCTTTTCCCAACAGCCGAGCGCGGAACCGCCGTCCTTTTGCTTGAGAAATTCTTCTCCGGCAGCGCTGTAAGCCTCGATGGCCTCCTCGCGTTTGCCTTGCCGCTGCAGCAGCAGCGCAAAACGATTCATGCGTTCGGGGGATTGCTGGACGGACTTCAGGAATCGCGTGTAGAGCGCAGCGGCCCGCGTGATGTCGCCGGAATCGGTCAGCCGGTCGAAGAGCATACCGTGATATTCGGCGGCGCGAACCGGGTCGCCCAGGCGCGTGTACAGATCGCCCAGAGCCTGCACCGCTTCCTGATTGTTCGGAAATTCCCGCAGCACGGCTTGATATTCCTCGGCAGCGTCCTGGAGTTTGTTTTTCTCCAGATACTTTTTGGCGCGTTCGAGGTGCTTGTTGACGTCCGTGCCCATGTGCGTTGTGTGCGGCCCGCAGGGTTTTGCAGGCCACTCTCGAATGCTCTCCCCTGAACCGGACAGGCAGTGAACTGCCGAACGCAATCCCGCGTGGAGGAACGCGAGGACTGCACCAGCGCCCCCCGCTGCCCAGAGCGGAGCGAAGGGCGCGCTGAAGCCAAAAGACTATATATCCTACGGAGGAGTTCGCCCAGAAGCAAATTGCGCAGCCCGGCCCGCGCTCATTTGGCCTGCGGGACCTCGGCACCTCCGAATAATTCCCCGGTCCGGGCGCGAATATCCGCCACGGAAAGGCCGCTGCGCAACAGGGCGAAAAATCCGCAGACGAGAAATGGGATCGTCATCAGAACATGTGCAACGATGGAAAATCCCGCTGCGCGCGTCTTCTCCACGCCGAACAGCGCGAGTCCCAGAACGCAGAAAAATTGATAGGAGCCGACATTGGCCGGGGCATTGGGCAAGGCCACTCCGAAATTGATGATCAGCAGCACAGCGGGATTTTCCACAAGCTCCAGGCCGACTCCGTAGGCGCGGTTCAAGGCCCACAGCGCCAGGATCTGCACGGCAGGAGTGAGCGGAGAAATCGCAGCGGCGCGGTAAAACCCCGCCGAAGTGCCCAGCACGCGGATGCCCTCCAGCAGCGGCGCGAGCTTTTTCCGAATGCGCTTTCGCAAAGGGTGCGCTCCCTCCGGCAGCACCGGAACGCGATTCAAATAAATGACACCGGCCATAAACGCAATGGAGAGAGAAAAAACGACTACGCCAAAAATCTTTGCCGCGCGCGCGAATTGGCCCGGAAGGGAAACAAAAACGGAAACGGCGCCCAGCGCGGTGGCCAGCACGATCCCGTCCATCAGCCGCTCAACGCCAACGGTAGTGAGCACCTGCGTCAATCCGATGGAGGTGTCACGCGAAACAAGCAAGGCTCGCAACAATTCTCCCGAACGCAAAGGGAGAATCTGGTTTGCAAACAGGCCCGCGTAAATCGCCCGCACCGTTTGCGCCGGGCGGACCCGCGCGAAGGAAGAAAGCAACTGTTTCCAACGCTCGCCTTGAATCACATAACTGAGCAGATCGAGCGCGATTCCCAGCACGACCCAGCTCCAGCGGATGCCGCGCAAGTCCTGCAAGACAGTTTGCGGATGGATGTCATGCAAGACCCAGACGAGGCCCGCAAGCGCGAGAAGATACGCCAGCCAGCGCAGCCGCGGGCTGGGCGGAACCGGGACAGGCGCAGTGGTGGCGGGGGAACTCATCAGGCTGCTGCAAGTAGAAAAACTACTGCCGCGTCACGGAAAGAGGAAACTCCTTCCATGGCACGGCAGCATTTCACTACTGATTGCCGGCTGTGTCCAGCTTAGCCTTCCACGCGCAGATTGTTCTGCACAGAAAAGGTCAGCGGCACAGAGTTCGCTCGGATGAAAGCCAGATTGCTCTCCGTTTTGCTGGCCACTACGCCTTCCAGCGTTACGTGCCCGTTATTCACAATGATGTGAATCGGCGGCACCACCTGGAGCGAATAGCGCGAGAGCGTATTGTCCGAGAAAATGGTGCGATACAACTGCACGCGCAGCCGGTCGTCGTAAAACGACACTGGCAGCACTTCAATCTTGTTTACCACCTTCTCGACGCCTTCGATTCGCTTCACTTCCTTCTCTGCGCCCGACCGCAGGGACGGCCGCGTTACCTGGCCGTACAGCTCGACCGTGGAGCCATTCACGCGATACGCCAGGTTGTCGAAGACCGTATAGTCCAGCAGCATGGCCAGCCGGTGGCGGATTTGTTCCTGCAGCCATTCCTCGTGGCGCGACGTGTCCTGCTCACGCAAGTGCTTTTTGCCCACAACGGTCTTCGCTTGCTGATCGGCAGCGACCAGCGGGGCGCCGGCCGCAAGGCCCGTCAGCGCTAGCGAAAGCACCGCTATCTTCATCATGCGATTCATCTTGTTCTCCTCAAGCCTTTCGTTCTCTTCTCGTCCGCACACTATTAGATGCGCATGAAATCTTGGCCGTTGCTCAAATTGCGGGGGGGCCGCTGCAGCACTTTTGAGGAGCTACACTTCACTGCCGCTGGAGCGATTCGGGCCTGAGCCCTTTTTGCTTTCAAACCCCATCACGCTGAGTCTTCCCGAAGGTTCGAGGATGGCGGCGCGCACTTCCGTAATATCGAAAAACCCCTGGCTGCGCAGGCTGGAAAGAAGATCTTCGTGACTGAAGTTTTCACGGCGCAGGTTGGCTTCGATCACACGGCCATGGTGAACCAGGAGTGTGGGCACGCCCTCGATGATGCGCTCCGTGCGGTGACTGGAATAGGCCATGCGACTAACCATCCAATTCGCAGCCAGGATTGTCGTCGCACCGATCAGGCCGCCAATGACGGAGTTGTCCGGGCCAATCATGGCGTTCTGCAATACGTTGCTGATGATCAGCAACACGATCAAGTCGAATGGGGTCATCTGCCCCACCTGACGCTTGCCAATAAGACGGAAAACCGCGAGCAGAAAAACATAGACCACCAAGGCCCGAATGATTTTCTCCGCAATGGAAATATCCGGTAACCACCAGTGCATGACGCCTCCTTGCTTCTGGGTCTGCGCCGCAATCCGCAGGCGCCGCTCAATCCCTGCGCGAAGGGTACCCTCGCGTACACAACTCTGCAACGAGGCCTGCGCCCCCGGAAGCGCCACGCGCTGGCCGGAAGCGGCAATTTGTGTCAAACTGGAGCGTTTGAATTACACGAAATTTCATAAGTGTTTGGATTGCTCCGGCGCGAGGCGCGCAGGGAACAACCGCGAAGGCTCACCGTAAATGAATCCGCAGTTCGTCCGCAACTTCTGCATCATCGCGCACATTGACCACGGCAAGTCCACGCTGGCCGACCGCCTGCTGGAATTGACCGGCGCACTCTCCCAGCGCGAGATGCAGGCGCAGGTGCTCGACTCCATGGACCTCGAGCGCGAGCGCGGCATCACCATCAAGGCCAAAAGCATTCGCCTGCAATACTCCACGCGCGATGGCCAAACCTATCAGTTCAATCTGATCGACACGCCGGGGCACGTGGATTTCTCCTACGAAGTTTCCCGTGCCCTGTCCGCCTGCGAAGGCGCGCTGCTGGTGGTGGACGCGAGCCAGGGCGTCGAAGCACAGACCGTCGCCAACACCTTTCTTGCCGCGCAGCATCACCTCACGATTATTCCCGTGATCAACAAAATTGACTTGCCCGCCGCGCAGCCCGAGCAGGTGAAAGAGCAAATCGAAAACGTGCTGGCGATTCCGGCGGGCGACGCACTGCCCATCAGCGCGAAAAGCGGAATGGGCGTCGAGGAAATCCTCGAAGCCATCGTCCAGCGCGTGCCGCCGCCGAAGGGTTCGGCGGAAAATCCGCTGCAAGCGCTTATTTTCGATTCCTGGTTCGACGCCTACCGCGGCGCGGTGGTGCTGGTGCGCGTAATCGAAGGGCGCATCGCGCGCCACACGAAAATCCGGCTGTGTTCGAACAACGAAGTGTACGAGGTGGAAAACCTCGGTACGCTCACACCGAAGCCGGTGGTGCTGGACGAGCTGGCCGCGGGCGACGTGGGCTTCGTCATCGCCAACATCAAGCGCGTGGCCGACGCGCGCGTCGGCGACACCATCGTCGAAGCCAATCGCCCGGCGTCGGCGCTGCCCGGATTTGAAGCCATCAAGCCCATGGTGTTTGCCGGGCTGTATCCGGTGCTCGCCGACCAGTACGAACTGCTGCGCGACGCGCTCGGAAAATTGCAGTTGAACGACGCCGCGTTTTTTTACGAGCCGGAAAATTCCGTTGCGCTGGGCTTTGGCTTCCGCTGTGGCTTTCTCGGCCTGCTGCATATGGAAATCGTGCAGGAGCGGCTGGAGCGCGAGTTCGGACTGAATTTGATTTCCACCGCGCCCAGCGTGCGCTACCGCTTGACCACGACGGCCGGCGAAGTGATGGAAGTAGATAATCCGACGAAATTTCCGCCGCCGAATACGATTGACTTGATCGAAGAGCCCATGATTACCGCGATGGTGATCACGTCGGAAGAATCCGTCGGCGCCATCCTGAAACTCTGCGAGGAAAAACGCGGCACGCAGAAGAACTTCGAATACCTCTCGCCGCAGCGCGTGATGCTCACCTACCAGTTGCCGCTGAACGAAATCGTGCTGGACTTCTACGACCGGCTGAAAAGCTCCTCGCGCGGTTATGCTTCGCTGGACTACCACTTCGCCGGCTATCACGATTCCGACCTGGTGAAACTGGACGTGCTGGTGGGCGGCGAGCCGGTGGACGCGCTTTCCATGATCTGCCACCGCGAACAAGCGCAGGAACGCGGGCGCGATCTGGTCCACCGCTTGCGCAAACTGATTCCGCGGCAAATGTTCGAAGTGCCGATTCAGGCAGCCATCGGCAGCCGCGTGATTGCGCGCGAAACAATTTCTCCGATCCGCAAGAACGTGCTCGCCAAATGCTACGGCGGTGACATCACGCGCAAACGCAAACTCCTCGAAAAACAAAAAGAAGGCAAGCGGCGCATGAAACGCGTGGGGCGCGTGGATATTCCGCAGGAAGCGTTCCTCGCGGTGCTGAAAGTCAGCAGCACAACTGAATGATGTAGAGGAGGGAGAGGAGGTAGATGAGGTAAAGGAAAACATTTCGCGCGCCAAGAAAGAATTCGTTGGATTTTCGTCCTCTACTTCCTCTATTTCCTCTACGTCCTTTACTTCCTGTCCCTCATTCGCTACCTTTTCCGCGCAGGGGACTCCAAGGAGACGCCATGAAAGAACAGAACGTAATCGCCGCCATTCTGACCGTGGCCTTCTACACGGGGCGCGGCGGAGCCATGAGCTTGCCGCAGATCATTGCCACCTACGACGAAATGCGCAACCGGCTGGCGGCGCAGGAAGCCAGCAAAAAGAAAAAGAAGAAGTAGCGCAAGGATGAAGAAGGCGGGCCAGCGCCCGCCGCTGTGTGCTTCAATCGCCGCACGTCCTTGCGTTCTTACTTCTCTTCTTCCTTACCTTGTAATTTCTTTTTTACTTCCGCCGCCAAACGTCCGCGATGGAGTTGCACGGCGATTTCGTCGCCAATGGCGACTTGCGTGGCGTCACGAACCGTCGCGCCGTCGGCGTCGGTGACAATCGCGTAGCCGCGCTCGAGAGTGCGTAGCGGGCTGCGCTCGTCGAGCTGCAACATCAAGCGCGCGATGCGCTGGCGCTGCAAGTCGAGTTGACGCGCCATGCGTACGCGCAAGTCGCTTTGGCGCTGCTGGAGGCGCAAGCGCAGCGGCGGGATGCGGCCGCGCAAATCAAACGCAGCGATGTGCGTGTGCGCCACGGTGAAGCGTTGATGCGCAGCTTGCAGTCGCCGTTGCAAAAATTCTGCCATGCGGCTGCCGATTTCGTCCAGGCGCTGCTGGCCCTGGTGCAGCATGTCCTCGAGGCGGCGGAAGCCCGGGTGCGCGAACAACTCCTGCAACTGGCTGCGCCATTCGAGCAGGCGGTAACGCATCTGCTGCACAAGCTGCTGCTGGAAGGCGGCAATCTGCGCGAGAAATTCCTGCCGCGCGCGGACGACAATTTCCGCGGCGTTGGAGGGCGTGGAGGCGCGGACGTCGGCGACAAAATCGGCGATGGTGAAATCCGTTTCGTGGCCGACGCCGGAAATGATGGGGATAGTGGACGCGGAAATCGCGCGCGCGACGATTTCCTCGTTGAAGGCCCACAAATCTTCGATGGAGCCGCCGCCGCGCGCGAGGACGATGACTTCGACGAGCTGCTTGCGGTTCAGGTATTTCAGCGCCTCGACAATATCTTTTTTGGCGTCGTCGCCCTGCACGCGCGCGGGATAAATGATGACGTGCGCGCCGGGAAAACGCTTTTTCAGGATGCGCAAGAAATCGCGCAGGGCCGCACCGGAAGGTGACGTCACAATGCCGATGCGCTGCGGCAGCACGGGCAGCGGCTTCTTGCGCGCTTCGTCGAAAAGACCTTCGGCCGCGAGTTTCTTCTTCAGTTGCTCGAAGGCGAGTTGCAGCGCGCCGAGACCGACAGGCTCAATCTGCTCGACATAGATCTGATATTCGCCCCTCGCTTCATACACGCTGATGGAGCCGCGCACGGTGATGTGCAGGCCGTCTTCAGGACGGAACTTCAGCAGGCGCGCGTGATTGTAAAAACAGACGCAGCGGATTTGCGCTTTGGCGTCTTTCAGCGTGAAGTAGATGTGCTTCGATTGCGCCTGCTTGAAATTGGAGATTTCACCTTCCACGCGGATGTCTTTGAATTCGCCGGCCAGCAGGTCGCGGATGCGCGCGGTCAGCTCGGTGACTGTCCACGTCTTGCGCTCGGGAGCGAGATTGAAAGTGAATTGGGTCATCGCGTTACTTTCGAATGAGCGACATCAGCCACGCCAGCAGCGTGATGACGGCGCTCACGACCAAACAGCTCACCACCGGAAAATAAAACAGGCCGTTCTTCGTGCGGTGCACGATGTCGCCGGGCAACTGGCCGAGACGAAACGGCAGCTTCGCGCCGAAAAAGAGAAGCAAACCAATGGCGATAAACAGGACGCCAATCAAGATGAACATGCGGCCCATTTCGCGGAAGATGCCCATCGGGCGCTATTCTACCTGAGGGGACATTGCATCGGCGCAGGCGCCTTTGTGCAATTGAGTAGGCACTCATACTCTCAGGTCTGAAGCACAGGCTGGTAGCCTGTGCTACCCCCCCTCCCCCCCCCCCTGTTTTTGGCAATTGGTGCGTAACTCATTGACAGAAAAGGGGTTGACTTGATTTCTGTCTCGACAGAAATGCAAAATTGTGCGCAAGCTATTGAAACATAATGACTTGGATGAGAAAGATAGCTTGCAGTTTGGCTCCCCATGGCCCCCAAGGGGAGAACCCACGAGCCGGGGTCCTGTTCTGGCGGCGGGAGCTGGTTTATAGCTAAGTGAAAATACATGTGTTATGATATTACCTGTTAGCAACCACTTTGTCAAGGATTATTTGTTGCGCCAGGAAGGGACCAAATGCCGGGCTAAAGCCCGGCGCTACAAGAGCGGAAAAATCTAACACAGAGGCGCAGAGCGCGTAGAGGAGCGCAGAGGAAACAAAGGGCACGGATGCCGGGCCCTTCGCTTCGCTCTGGACAAGCTGAAGCCCGGCGCTACAAGAGCGGAAAAATCTAACACAGAGGCGCACAGCGCGCAGAGGAGCGCAGAGGAAACAAATGGCACGGATGCCGGGCCCTTCGCTTCGCTCTGGACAAGCTAAAGCCCGGCCCTACACAATCGAGAGCAGAAGCCCACCCGCCAGAGGCGGGCGGGTGGGCGCTACAAGAACCAAGTCAAGCGATTAGAGCAGTTCGTGGCCGGAGAAGAAATAGCCGATCTCGAAGGCGGCGGTTTCCGGCGCGTCGGAGCCGTGAACGCAGTTGTTCTGGATGCTCTCGGCAAGATCGCGGCGAATGGTGCCGGGCGCGGCGTTGGCAGGATTCGTGGCGCCCATGGTGTCGCGCCACTTCAGGATGGCGCCGTCGGCCTCCAGAACCATCACGATCACTTTGCCGGAACTCATGAACGTGGTGAGGTCTTCGAAGAAGCCCTTGCCGCGATGTACTGCGTAGAAACCCTCGGCTTCCGTTTTCGTCAGGCGCAGAGACTTAATCGCAACGATCCGAAACCCTGCACGATGAATTCTTGCAAGGATTTCCCCCTCGAGGTTTCGCTGCACTGCGTCGGGCTTGATGATTGACAGAGTCTGTTCGATCGCCATTCGTCATTCCCCTTTGTTGAAGGGGCGCAGCAAGCAGCGCCCCTACGAATAAACGGCCGGGCGTTCGCAAAATGCCGGGCTGAAGCCCGGCGCTACATAAACCGAGATGTCGGGCTAAAGCCCGACCCTACATAATCCTTCAACCCAAACCTGCCGGGTGCGCAAAACCCGCGGCCCGGCGCTACATAACCCGAGATGTCGGGCTAAAGCCCGACCCTACATAACCGACTTCAACGTCGAGCCGATTTCCGCGGGGCTTTGGACGGTGCGGATGCCGGCGGCGGCCATGGCCGCGTACTTTTCTTTGGCGGTGCCTTTGCCGCCGCTGATGATGGCGCCCGCGTGACCCATGCGGCGGCCGGGCGGCGCAGTCTGTCCGGCAACGAAGCCGACCACCGGCTTCTTCACATGCGCCTTGATGAATTCCGCGGCAGTTTCTTCCGCGTTGCCGCCGATTTCGCCGATCATCACGATAGCGTGCGTGTCGGGATCGTCGTTGAACAACTTGATGGCGTCGAGAAACGTGGTGCCGATAATCGGGTCGCCGCCAATGCCGATGCATGTGGATTGCCCGATACCCAAACGCGTGAGCTGGTCCACGGCTTCGTAGGTGAGCGTGCCGCTGCGGCTGACTACGCCGACGTGTCCCTGCTTGTGAATGCTGCCGGGCATGATGCCCATCTTGCACTGGCCCGGCGAAATGATGCCCGGGCAATTGGGGCCGATGAGGCGCGTGGGCTTGTCGCGCAGCACGGCGGCGACGCGCACCATGTCGCAAGTCGGAATGCCTTCGGTGATGCAGACGACGAGTGGAATGCCTGCGTCCGTGGCTTCGAGGATGGCGTCGGCGGCATATGGCGGAGGCACGAAGATGACAGAAGCATCCGCGCCCGTGGCACGGACAGCGTCCGCGACGGTGTTGAACACAGGCTTGTCGAGATGCTTTGTGCCGCCCTTGCCCGGCGTGACGCCGCCAACAACCTTTGTTCCGTACTCAATCATCTGGGTCGCGTGGAATGTTCCCTCGCGGCCGGTGAAGCCTTGCACGAGAACTTTGGTGGTACTGTGAACAAGAATACTCACCGCGCACCTCCCGCGAGGCGCACGATTTTTTCCGCGCCGTCTTTCATGCCGCTGGCAATGGTGAAGTTCAGGCCGGAATCTTTCAGGATGCGCTGGCCTTCGGCGACGTTGGTGCCTTCCATGCGCACGACGATGGGCACCTGGATGCTGAGCTCGCGCGCGGCGTCCACCACGCCGGTGGCCAGCACGTCGCAGCGCAGGATGCCGCCGAAAATGTTGATGAACACGCCGCGCACATGCGTGTCGGTGAGCAAAATCTTGAAGGCGTTCTTCACCTGCTCGGCGCTGGCGCCACCGCCGACGTCAAGGAAATTCGCCGGATTGCCACCGGCGAGTTTGATGATGTCCATGGTGGACATCGCCAAGCCGGCGCCGTTGACCATGCAGCCGACGGTGCCGTCAAGCTTGATGTAGTTCAGCCCGTACTTGGAGGCTTCCACTTCCAGCGGCTCTTCTTCGTCGAGGTCGCGCAGTTCGCGGACCTCCTTGTGGCGGTAGAGCGCGTTGTCGTCAAAAGTCATCTTGGCGTCGAGCGCGACGACGCGGCCATCGCCGGTGATTACGCACGGGTTGATTTCCACGAGCGACGCATCCGTTTCGACGAATGCGCGGTAGAGCGCCTGCATAAATGGCACTGCGGCGCTGACCACCTCCGGCGCGAGGCCCAGCCCGAAGGCCAGCTTGCGCGCTTGGTACGCCTGCATGCCGACGACGGGATTAATCTGCTCGCGCAGGATGGCTTCGGGATGCTCGCGCGCGACTTCCTCAATTTCCATGCCGCCGGCGGCGCTGGCCATGAACACGGGGCACGCGGTGGCGCGGTCCACGAGCACGCTCATGTAGATTTCGCGCTTGATGTCCAGGCCTTCTTCAATCAGCAACCGCTTGACGATGCGGCCTTCGGCGCCGGTTTGCGGCGTGACCAGCTTCATACCCAGAATCTGCCCGGCGAGTTCGCCGGCCTGCTCGGCGGATTTAGCGAGCTTGACGCCGCCGCCTTTGCCGCGGCCACCGGCGTGAATCTGCGCCTTCACAACGACGACGGGCGTGCCCAGGCGCTCGGCGATGGCCCGCGCTTCGTCTCTCTTGAAGGCCACTTCGCCGCGCGGTGTAGGCACACCGTAGCGCGCGAGGATGGCCTTGGCCTGATATTCATGGATCTTCATCGGATGTCCTGTGGTTCGACCGCTTGGCGGGTCTCACCGGAAACAGTGCTAGAATTCGGGGCGACGCAAAGCGAATTAGTTTACTCGCATCTTTCAGAACGAGCAAGGTGAAGACTGCAGCAGCAGGTTCATCACGCTGCCTGTAAAATCGCGCGGGCATGAAGCCCGCGAAACGTATGCTCCTTGATGCGCTGCAAAAAGTTGTAGCCGGAGAAGACCTTGCCCGCGGCGATGCCGATGCGGCGATGACGCTGATTCTCGCCGGGCGCGTCAGCGACGTGCAGATTGCCGGTTTCCTGGCGGCGCTGCATGCGAAAGGCGAGACGGTGGACGAGTTGGTCGGCTTCGCGACGGCAATGCGTCGCCACGCGGTGGAAATCTATCCGCCGGGACATAAGCCGACGAATCGCATGCTGGTGGACACTTGCGGCACGGGCGGCGACGCGCGCGGCACCTTCAATATTTCTACGACGACGGCATTCGTGGTGGCCGGCGCGGGCGTGCACGTGGCCAAGCACGGCAACCGATCCATCAGCTCAAAGTGCGGCTCGGCGGACGTGCTGGAAGCGCTGGGCGTGAACATTCACTTGCCGCCGGAACGCGTGGGAGCGGCCATCGAGCAAGTGGGAATTGGATTTCTTTTTGCGCCGGCGCTGCACACGGCCATGAAGCACGCCATGAAAGCGCGGAGCGAATTGCGCTTGCGCACGGCGTTCAACCTGCTCGGGCCGCTGACGAATCCCGCGGGCGCGTCGGCGCAGGTGCTTGGCGTGTACGAACGAGGCGCGACCGATTTGCTGGCGCAGGCGTTGGCGCAACTGGGCAGCGCACGCGCGTTTGTGGTGCATGGCGCGGACGGCTTGGATGAAATTTCGCTGAGCGGGGAAACGCACGTGGCGGAATTGCGCGATGGCGCGGTGAAGAGTTATACGGTCACGCCGGAGGATTTCGGACTACGCCGCGCGCCGCTCGAGGCTATCGCCGGCGGAGATGCACGGACCAATGCGGAGATTGTCCGCGGCGTGCTGAAGGGCGAGGGAGGGCCGCAACGAGAAATCGTGCAGGCCAACGCCGCGGCAGCGCTGGTGGCTGCGGGTCGCGCGACGGATTTTCTCGACGGCGTGCGAATCGCGGCGCAGTCCATTGATTCCAGCGCGGCACAGGGCAAGCTGGATGCGCTCATCGCGTTTTCGCAAGACACGAAATAGGGAAACGGCGCATGCAGAGGCGGGTTCTGCGTCGGCAACAAAATTCTGCCGCGCTGACCCTTCGGCTACGCCCAGGGCAAGAGCGCGCCGCTACAGGTACCGTTAGTTTGCAGCGTGGCTATTCCTGCTCTTGCAGGAAGCGGACAGCAACGACGAACGACACCACACAAAAAACCGCAAAGGCGGCGGATTCCAGCGCGATGGTGCGCGGGTTGCCGTAGCCGATGGTGAGATAGCGCATCAGGTCCACGTGCCAGGTGACCGGATTGGCGAGCGCGGCGGCGCGGAACCAGCGCGGAAGCGGCTCCAGCGGATAGAACATGGAGCTGGCAAACAGGAACACAAAATAGAAAACGGAGGTGACGCTGTTGAAGACGTCGTTGCGGCGCGTCCACAGCGCAAAGATCGCATAGAAAAAGAACCAACCGGCGGTGCCACCGGCCACGACGAGCAGCAACAGCGGCAACAAATCGAAGCGCAGAGGAATGCGCAAAGCGAGCGCGCCCAGGCCCAGCGTGATAACCGTTTGCAGTAGCGCGATGAACACGGTGAACAACACTTTTCCCAGCAAATATTCGGCGCGGCTGAGCGGGTAGGTGAGCATCTCGTAGAAAATGCCGTTGTCGCGGTCGAGGAAGAACGACCACGAGGTGTTCGAGGCGATGCCGAAGCTGGCCATGCCCAGCACGCCAGCCAGGAAAAATGAATTGTAGTCCACGCTCGAGAGCGGAAACTGCGTGCCTACCATATAGTTCATCATCACGCCGAAGACCAGCAGGTAGCCGAGCGGGTAAAACAAATCCCAGAAAATAAACGTGAGATTCGTGACCCGAATTTTGCCTTCGCGGTAGAGCATGGCGGAAATGGCAGTCATTTCATCAGCTCCACAAAAATATCTTCCAGGCTGGCGCCGCTGACTTCGACGCGCAGCACGCGCTCGCGCTTCGCCAGCTCGGCGACAAGCGCCAGCACGCGCGCCTCGTCGGCCTTCACGCTGAATTCAACGTTATTGCCGCTGACGCTGAAGCGTCGCGGGGCGAGCGGCGCGAGAAGCTGCTCGATGTCCTCGGGCAATTTTTCGAAGGTCAGCGAAACGTCGTACACATTTTCGGAAAGCAGCTTCAGCGCGTGCAAATCACCGCGCGCCACCTGCTTGCCCTTGTTCATGATCAAAATGTCGTCGCAAAGTTCTTCCGCCTCACTCAAAATCTGCGTGGTCAGCACAAAGGTGCGGCCACGCGCGGCTTCCTCGCGCAGAAGACTCATCACTGCGCGCTTCAGGATGGGGTCCATGCCCGTGGAAAATTCGTCCATGAAAACCACGGGAGTATCCACCATGAACACTTTGGCTACCTGCACGCGCCGGCGAAAGCCGCCGCTCAAGTCCTGCACCTTGCGCGCGGCGTCCTCGCGCAATTGGAAGAGGTCCATCACTTTTTCGGCGCGGCTTCGCGCTTCCGCGACGGGCACGGAATGGAAACGCGCGAACGTCAGGAGGTTGTCGAGCGTGCTCAAGAAAAGTTCCGCGGCGGATTCCTGAATCACCACGGAAATGTTCCGCCGCACGTCGAGCGGCTGCGCGACGACGTCGTAGCCCAGCACGCTGGCGCCGCCGCTGGTCGGGCGGATCAGCGTGTTCAGCACTTTCAGCGTGGTGGTCTTGCCCGCGCCGTTGGGACCGAGCAGGCCGAAGATTTGCCCGCGCTGCACTTCGAAGCTCAGGCCGTCCACGGCGCGCACCGGCATACGGCCGCGCAAGCGCAGGCCGCGCGGTTCGTACACTTTGACCAGATTTTCGACTTGCAATGCGAGTTCGCTCATCTCGAAAGACCTTACCCCGTTCGGGCTACCCGCGCATCCGGAAAAGTGCCACCGAAAGCGGCTGGAGAAACCTATAATGTCGGCTCGATGAAATACTCAGTGGCCGCTGCACGCGGCGACGTTACTGGAGGCTCGGAATGAGGCGCATAGCTTTTCTCTGCTCTCTTTTGCTTTCGGCAATATATCCCTCGGCTGCGCAGGTGTCAACCGCACCGGCGGCGCAGGTAGTTGCGGCGGTGCGCGAATACCGCCAGGCCAACGAACAGAGCATTGCGCGCGAGCTGGTGGATTTTCTTTCGATCCCCAATATCGCCACGGACACGCCCAACATCCAGCGCAATGCAGAAAAATTGAAGTCAATGCTGGAGGCACGCGGGCTGCGCGTGCAGTTCCTGCCGATTGCGGGGCGCGGGC
>JAMCWK010000024.1:22216-33170 GCA_023481105.1 Acidobacteriota bacterium
CCGCAGTGTACGCCGAACTTGTGACGCCCGGCGCGACGCGCACGGTGATTTTCTACGCGCACTACGACGGCCAGCCCACCGACGCGAGCCGATGGACGGCCACCAAGCCGTGGGAACCCGCGCTGCGCGCGAAGTCGTTCGATGCCGGCGGGACGCTGATACCCTTCCCCGCCGCGGGCACGGCGTATCATGACGACTGGCGAATCTACGCGCGGTCGGCGTCGGACGACAAGTCGCCCATCGTGGCGCTGCTCGCCGCGCTGGACGCGCTGCGCGCGAAGAAGATTCCGCTGGCGGTGAATCTGAAGCTGATTCTCGACGGCGAAGAAGAAGCGGGCTCGCCGAATCTGGCGCGCGTGCTGGCCGAGCACGCCGCACTTTTTCGCGGCGACGTGCTGCTCACCATTGATGGACCGGTGCACCAGTCGGGCCGGCCGCTACTTTTCTTCGGCAACCGCGGCGTGACCGACGTGAACATCACCGTCTACGGCCCCACGCGCGCGCTGCACAGCGGCCACTACGGCAACTGGGCGCCGAATCCGGCATTCCATCTTGCGCGGCTGCTGGCGACGATGAAAGACGCCGATGGGCGCGTGCTCATCGAAGGTTTTTACGACGATGTTGCGCCGCTTTCCGAGCGCGAGAAGCAGGCGCTTGCAGAATTGCCAGCGAACGACGCTGACTTGATGCGCGAGTTGCATTTTGCGAAAGCCGAGGGCGGCGGAAAGAAACTCGTCGAGCTGATCAACATGCCGTCGCTGAATATTCGTGGCATCCAGAGCGCGTACGTCGGCGCGCAGTCGCAGAATATTGTGCCGACCAAGGCGGAGGTGTCGCTGGACCTGCGCCTGGTGAGGAACATTGACCCGCAGCGGCAGGTGGAGCGCGTCATCGCGCACATACGCAAGCAAGGCTTCTACGTGACGCGCGCGGAGCCAACCAACGAAGAGCGCGAAAAATATGCGTTCATCGCGCGCGTGACCAGCGAGGGAGGCTATCCCGCGGCGCGCACGCCGATGGATTTGCCCGTTTCGCGCGCGGTGGTGCGCGTGGTCGAGGAAGCCATGGGCGCGCCGGTCGTGAAAATGCCCACGCTCGGCGGCTCCGCGCCGATGTATCTCTTCGAGAACATGAAGCTGCCGGTGATCGGTGTGCCTATCGTCAACCACGATAACAACCAGCGGATTGGCAATTTCTGGCGAGGGATGGAAATTTTCGGGGCGTTGCTGGCGGATTTGCGCTGGTAGAGGCGGAGCATGCTCCGCCCACGGGCAGCGGCGTGCTGCGCCCCTACGACAAAAATATGTAGCCCGCCTCTTCAGAGGCGGGGCCCTCATACAATTCCAAAGTCCCCGCGTCTGAAGACGCGGGCTACAATTCCAAGAAATTTCGAAGTAGCGGCATGCCGGAATCGGTGAGCACTGATTCCGGGTGGAACTGGACGCCTTCGACGAGCAGCTTGCGGTGGCGCAGGCCCATGATGAGGCCGCCTGAAGCTTCGGCGGAAATTTCCAACTCGCGCGGCAGGCTTTTCCTTTCGACAATCAACGAATGGTAGCGCGTGGCGGTGAAGGGCTGCGGCAGGCCGCGGAAGATCGTCTTGCCGTCGTGACGGATGTCGCTGGTCTTGCCGTGCATCAGGTGCGGCGCGCGGATGACGCGCCCGCCAAAGGCGTGGCCGATGGCTTGATGTCCGAGGCAAACGCCGAGGATGGGAATTTTTCCGGCGAAGCGGCGAATGAGCGCGATGGTGATGCCGGCATTCTGCGGAATGCCCGGGCCCGGCGAGATGACAATGCGCTCGGGCGCGAGGGTATCAATTTCGTCGAGCGTGATCTGGTCGTTGCGGCGCACCTCGAGCGTCTGCCCCAACTGGCCGAGATACTGCGCCAGGTTGTAAGTGAAGCTGTCGTAGTTGTCCAAGAGCAGAATCATATTGTCAGTTGCCAGATGCCCGCCTAAAGGCGGGCGCTACATTTTTCTCTTTTGCGCCGCTGTCAATGCCGCCAGAAGAGCGCCTGCCTTGTTCACGGTTTCCTGATACTCGCGCTCGGGGACGGAATCGGCGACGATGCCGCCGCCGGCCTGTACGCTGGCCACGCCATCCTTCATTACCAGCGTGCGAATGGCGATGCACGAATCGAGGTTGCCCGAAAAATCCAGGTACATCACGGCGCCGGCATAGATGCCGCGGCGTGTGGGTTCGAGCTCGTCAATGATTTCCATTGCGCGCACCTTGGGCGCGCCGCTGACCGTGCCCGCCGGAAAGCAAGCCATCAACGCGTCGAAGCAATCTACGCCGTCGCGCAGCTTCCCGTGCAAGCGCGAAACCAGATGCATCACGTGCGAATATCGCTCCACGAACATCATTTCTTCGACCTTCACGCTGCCGTATTCGCACACGCGGCCCAGGTCGTTGCGGCCGAGGTCCACGAGCATGACGTGTTCGGCGCGCTCTTTGGGGTCGGCGCGCAGTTCGGCTTCGAGCCGCTTGTCTTCGGCGTCCTCGCGGCCGCGCGGGCGCGTGCCGGCGATGGGACGATAAAACGCGTCGCGGCCCTGCACCTTGACGAGCATTTCCGGCGAGCTGCCCACCACGGCGACATCGCCGAGGCGCAGAAAATACATGTACGGCGAAGGATTCACCACGCGCAAGGCGCGATAGATTTCGAACGGGTCGGTCTTCACGCGCGCGGAAAAGCGCTGGCTGAGCACGACCTGGAAGATGTCGCCCGCGCGGATGCAATTCTTGGCTTTGCGCACCGCGGCAAGATACGCGGGCTTTTTGAAGTTTGATGTGACACGCAACCGGGTGCCCGCGCGGCGACGCTTTTGCGCAGGCAGGGGCTGCTCGAGCACGCGGCGCGTCTTTTCGATTTCGCGCGCGGCGGCGTCGTATTTCGCGCGCAGGCTGCCCGGGCCGTCGGTGAACACGTTGCGAATGATCCAGAGGCGATGCTGGACGTGGTCGAAAGCGACGAGGCCGAGGTAAAACATCAGCACCGCGTCGTCGAGCTGGCGATCGTCGCGCGCGGTGTCCGGAATTTTTTCCACGAGGCGCACGCAGTCGTAGCCGAAATACCCGATGGCGCCGCCGACCAGCGGCGGAAGGCCGGGAACGCGCACGGGGTTGTAGCGGCCAATGCGGTGGCGCAAAAACTCGATGGGGTTGACGTCGTTCCAGCGCAGATGGCTGCGGCCTTCGACTTCGCAGGTGCGGCCGCGCGCGCGGAAAACTTCGACAGGGTCGGCGCCGAGAAAGGTGTAACGCGCAACGTGCTCGCCGCCTTCGACGCTTTCCAGCAGGAACGAGTATTTCGCGCCGTGCGCCAAACGGAGGTAGGCGGAGACCGGCGTGAGCAAGTCGGCGGTGATCGTGTCGCACACCGGCACAAGGTTGCCCTGGCGTGCGAGGCGGCAAAACGTTTTGTAGTCGGGTTGCATCATGGCTGCGGCTGCGAAAGGCTGCCGCTACGCTTTCCCTTCATCGCGCAGAGCCTTCAGCACCGCCTTGCGCATCAGCGCCACGGGTGCGCGGCGGTCCGTCCAGATCTCCCATTGCGCGGTGCCTTGTGCGATGAACATTTCGACGCCGGAAACCGTTTCGATGCCGCGCTTTTCCGCAAGTTGCAGCAATTTCGTTTTCATGGGGCGATAGACAGTATCGAACACCAGGCGGCAATTCAGCTCGTCCGCGCGCAGCGGCGATTCGCCGGCCTTCGGGTGCATGCCGACGGGCGTGGCATTGACGATGGCGTCGAAGAATTCCTTGCGAATGCGCGCGCGGGCGACGGCTTCACCACCCACGGCACGAGCAAGTTTTTCCGCTTCGCCCATGCGGCGAGCACAGATGCATACGATGGAGCCCGCTTGCGCCAGCGCGAAGGCCACGGCTCGCGCCACGCCGCCGGCGCCGAAAATCAGCACACGGCTGCCGCACAAGCTGACGCGGCGTTCGAGCGCGCGCAGCACGCCAACATAATCGGTGTTGCTGCCGTAAAGTTTTCCGTTGCCGCGCACGACCACAGTGTTCACGGCGCCGATGGTCGCGGCCAGCGGGTCGCAATCGTCCAAGTAGCGAAGGATTTTTTCCTTGTGCGGGAGTGTGACGCTGAAGCCAGCAATACCCAGCGGCTTGATGGCGCGGAGAAAATCCTTCAGGTCGCGGACAAGGAACGGCAGATAGACGGCGTTGATTTTTCTCTGGTGGAACGCGAGATTGTGCATCAGCGGCGAAAGCGAATGGCTCACGGGGTCGCCGATGACGCCGTAGACGCGCGTCTTGCGATTCAATTTGTCCGCGCGATAGAGATTCTTCATTTCGTCGAGCGTGAGCTGCCCCGGCGCGGTTTTCTCGCCGACGGCGGCGTAGGCCAGTGCGCTTCCTTCGCGCAGCGCGAGCACACGGGCGGGGAGACCGAATTCGCCCATTGGCACGGCAATGACATTTTTCTTCCCCTTCGCCAGAGCCAGCACGCGCAGGCTGTCGGCGATGGAATTGCAGTGCGCTGCGATCTTAATTGCATTCGCGTCGAGCTTTCCGAGCTTGGGAATCAATCTGTCAATGTTGGCCGGAGTGCCGTCCCACAAATGCGAAGAAAGGATGAAACGGGGTTGTCCGCTCGGTTTCGGAGGCCAGTGAGGGAAAAAAACTCTAAAGACTTCGGGAGGCGCTTTGAGACTCTGCAGTTCGATGTCGCACCACTTGCAGCCAAATTTTGCGTAGCCAGCAAGAAAAAACAACTGCGACAAGATCGCGCCACGACCATTAGCCGCGAGCTTGCCACCGCCAGCTTTCGTCCGACAAGTTGCAATATATGTGGCTCGTGATCTTTTCTCGAGTAGCGCCCCAGCGAATTGCATGATTTCAAGATCATTTTTCAACCAATCCAAGCGGAGTTCGACCAGCCTGGTTTGCCGCAGGGAATAGCGGAGCTGCTTGCGCATTTCTCGGCTTGTGCTTGCGGCGACGACGGCGCAGATGCGGTCTTTGCCGAAGAGGGATGTGCTCATGGGCGGCGTCTCGAACGGCGAAACGTTCGCTTGTACCATGCGGTATCCAAAGTGTAAAGCGGGCGGCCGTGCGGCTTGACGCGTGGCGGAGCGTTTGGTACGGTCGCGCGAGGGAAAGAATTGTCCCCAAGGTGGAGGTAACGATGCGTACGCGCATGCAACTAGGAACGATGTGTCTCTTGCTGGCGCTGGGGGCCGGCGCGGCCGTGGCCCAGGAAGGGCCCAAGACACCCAATCCGAACGACATCTATTGCTCCGGCATGGTGACCCGGGAAGCCGTCCCGGCGGACACCTATGTCATCTCCGGCGAGGAGTCGTCTTTCCGGACCACGTTCGGCAGCGGCGACTACATCTTCGTCAATAAGGGTTCCTCGAGCGGCGTGAAGGTCGGCGATGAATTCCAAATCATGCGCCCGGAGAAGAGCCCGACGCACATCAAGTGGTTCGAGTACCAGCCGTCGCTGATGAGGGCCATGGGTACGCAGTGGCTGGATGTGGGCCGCGCAAAAGTGGCGCACGTGGAATCCGGCGTGTCGGTGGCTCTCGTGGTGAGCGCGTGCACGTTCCTACAGCGCGGAGACATCGCGCGGCCGTTTGCGGAACGTCCGGCACCGGCGCTGCGACCGGCCGACCAGAACCGCTTCCCGGCCCCGAGCGGCAAGAATCAGGGCATGGTGGTGTCCGCAAAGGACTGGGCGCAAGTGGTGGGCATGAACAGCATCATTTACGTCAATTTGGGCACGTCGCAGGGCGCAAAGACCGGCGACTACGTGCGCTTGTTCCGTTTCCAGGGCACGCGGCACGACACCGCTTATCAGGACCGCTACACAGCGTACAAGCGGTGGGGATTCGGCAAGACGCCGGTGGCCTACAGTTGGAAGGATCTGCCGCGCGAACAATTGGGAGAAGGGATTGTGTTGCGCAGCTCCGAGAATGCTTCCACTGTCTTAATCACTCACAGCCTGCGCGAGATCTACATGGGCGATTATGTGGAGTTGCTGGAGCCGGCCCCCGCCGTGGCGGCGAAGCCCGCTGCGGCAGCGGCCGTCACACCAAACCGCCCTCCTTCGCTCTCCTGCGGGACTGATCGTGGCACCGTGACCGTAGGAGAGCGTGTACGCATCACGGCGCAAGCCAGCGACCCCGACAACGACCGCGTTTCTTTTGCGTGGGCCGCTAACGCCGGACAGCTTTCCGGTAGAACGGGATCCTCGGTGACTCTGGATACAACGGGACTCACGCCCGGGCGCTACACCGTCAACGCGCAAGCCAGCGACGGTGTGAATGCAGCAGTGGAATGCACCGTGTACCTGAGCGTGCTTGCTCCGCCAGCTCCGCCTCAGGCTCGGAAGATCGGCGAATGTGCGTTTGCTGCGGCGAGCGCGCGCGTGGATAACGTGTGCAAACGCACGCTGGATGATGCCGCCATTCGCTTGAAGAACGATCCGAGCTCAACCATCGCAGTCATCGGGTACTCGGATCCCGGCGAGAGAGCAGCGGCCGACCTCGCGACAGCGCGAGGGGGCAACGTTCGCGAGTACCTTGCGGCGCAGGGCATTGCCAGCTCGCGCATTGACGTTCGCCCCGCCACGGGACAGACCGGTGCGGGCGCGCAGAATCGCCGGGTGGATTTGATTTGGGTGCCGGCAGGCGCAACGTACTAACGACCGTCAGAGCAACACCTGCGTTCAAAAAAATTGGTCCCGTCGCTTCCCGAGCAGTAACGGAGCGGCGGGGCCTTAGTTTTTCTCCGGCGAAATTCAGCCGGCTTTGGCCTGGTTTTGCGGGCGGAACTCCGCCTCGGAGAAAACTTCTGCCGTGAAAGCTTCCAAAAGCGTTTCAGGGTCCTTCCACGCGTCGCGGGGCAGGCCGGCCTTCACGCACGTCTCTTCCAGAAAACGCTCGCGGGACCAGCGATATTGCGCGGGAACTTGCGGCAGCAGCAGACCGCGGAAGACGCCGCGACGCACCAGCAAACCGTGCCGGCCCACGGCAACGTCTTCAGGCGCGATGGGCTTCATCGGCGAAAGAACGGAGATCTCGATCTCCAGGCCGGGAAGTTCGTCGGCAGTGACCGGATCAAAGCGCGGGTCCTGGCGCGAAACGGCAATGGCCATCCGCGCGACCGATTCAGCCACCGGCATGGACGCTTCTACTTGTCCCAAGCAGCCGCGCAGCCGCCCTGCATGATGGAGAGTGACAAACACACCGGCGGGCTGAGCGAGCAGTCCGGCAGGCGAAGGAACTTCCAAAATTTCTCCGTGCAAAACGGCTTCGGTGAGTGCGCGCCGCGCTAACTCCAACAGCGCGCGGCGTTCGGCTTCAGGGAGTGGCAACATCTTGCTGCTTCTTCCGGCGCGCCAGAATGCGCAAGCGCAAGCGGCGCTGCTTCACGCGATCGTCCACTTTGGTCCAAAACTTCATGAAGTACTGTACGGCGGAGGCAATTGCGCTGAGAACTACAAGCCACAGCAGGAGCAGGGACAATTGATGCAAGACAGTGTACTTGGCACCGAGGATGAGCGCGCATACTGCGATCACTTGCAGCACCATTTTCGTTTTGCCCAAGGTGGACGCGGCGATGGTGAAGCCCTCCGCAGAGGCGATGCTGCGCAGCCCCATCACGGTGAATTCGCGGCCGATAATGATCACCACCATCCAGGCCGGCACGCGCTCGGGCTGAGTTTGCACCAGGGAAATGAATGCGGCGGAGATGAGCAGTTTGTCGGCGATGGGGTCCAGCAATGTGCCCAGGGTAGTGACTTCGCCGCGTTTGCGCGCCAGATAACCATCCGCCCAGTCGGTGAATGCGGCCAGCAGCAGAATCAGCACGCCCCAGATTTCGAAATTGACGGCAATTCCCCAGAGCTCGACGTTGGGCTCGCGCGTGAGCAACACCACCACCAGCAGCGGCACGAAAAAGATCCGCAGGATGGTCAAACTGTTCGGCAGGTTCATGGCCTATTCGTTGGCAGCCACCACGCCGCCTGCTGGAGCGAAACGATGGCTTAGCAACCCCACTATAGTCTCCGCCCGCAGGCGAGTCAATCCACTCGTCAGCATCTATGGCCGCCGCGCGAAGCCTGAAAAACACGGCAAAGCGCGGCGGATGAAGGAGTTGAATGCGTAACTAAAAGTGAACACGGCTGCCCTGATTCTGTGCAAAAACTTCCGGCGCGATTGCTCGCTCTTTCAGTCATCTGCACCATCCATGGCCATCATCATCTTGAATGTAAGTAATGCATTTTCATTAGATTACGGGCGGGAGAGACTGGGGCACGGTTTGGCTTTTTCTGATAGTTAAATCGAATGCTCCGTGAATCGCAGGGCAGATTTCCACGCAGTTTTCCACAGGCAGGCGCAACCAGCGCAGGTTCAGTAAATTAGCGAACAGCGCGGCTCAGGCGCGGCTGGGCCCCCCAAGCACGCGCGCGGGCAGCATGATGATGGCGCGAAGAAGCTCGAACACGCCTGTGACGGCGATTCCGATCAGCCGGAATGGAAGCAAGAGCAGCCAGATGATGGGATAGAGCACCAGCGCCAGCAACGCCAGCGGCCAGCAGAGTACGAGCAAGACGCACCACAAAAAAAAGCTCGCCATGGGACAAGCCTCCGTGCACCTCACTGCTTGATACGCATTGGAAATGGAAATTGTTTCCCTGCGGGCGAGGTCAGCCGTGGATTTCGAGCTGGGCCTCGCGCAAGCGGCGGGCAAAAGACTCGGGCAGCTCTGCATCAACGCGCATGTTGCCGTCCAGCACTTCTGTGTGCAGCACGCGACCGCAAGCGTGTACAAGAGCCAGCGTACGACCGTCGCTGAGCGGGAGTTGCAGCGTGACATGCACGGTAGGATCCACGGGCATGGCCTCGTCGATCCGACGCAGGAGTTCATCGAGTCCCGCACCGGTGAGCGCGGAGACGAAAACATTGCCGTTGCCATTGTGTAGAGCCGCGGATTCTTCCGGAGGCAGCAAATCCAGCTTGTTGAAGATGTGGAGACGCGGGCGATCCTCCACGCCCAACTCGGCAAGGACTTTTTCCACTTCGGCGTCCTGCTCGGTGTGGCGCGGGTTGGCCACGTCGGCGACGTGCAAGATAAGCGACGCCTCCTGCACTTCCTCGAGCGTGGCGCGGAACGCGGCAATCAGGCCGGACGGCAGCTCACGGATAAAGCCGACCGTGTCCGAAAGGAGTACTTTTCGGTTGGAAGGCAGGCGCACGGCGCGAATCGTGGGGTCGAGCGTGGCAAACATTTTTCCGGAGGTAAGCACGCCGGCGTGCGTGAGCGCGTTGAAGAGCGTGGATTTTCCTGCGTTGGTGTAGCCCACCAGCGCAACCATGCCCAGCGGCACAGCCTGGCGCGCCTGGCGCCGCACGGCGCGCTGACGTCGCACGCGCTCAATGTTCTGCTCTATTTTGCGCACGCGGTCGCGAATGCGCCGGCGGTCCGTTTCGAGTTTTTGTTCGCCGGGGCCGCGCATGCCGATGCCGCCGCCCATGGCGCCGCTTTTTCCGCCGAGCCGGGACATCTCCACGCCGCGCCCGCTCAATCGGGGCAACATGTAGTTCAACTGCGCCAGCTCGACCTGCAACTGTCCTTCGCGGCTGCGGGCGTGGCGCGCAAAAATGTCCAGGATTAATTGCGTGCGGTCCACCACGCGGCAGTCCGTGGCCTTCTCGATGTTGCGCTGCTGGCCCGGCGTGAGGTTGCGGTCGAAGATAACCAACGGCGCCTTGCGCATCTGCGCTTCGATCTTGATTTCGTCCAGCTTGCCTCGACCGACGACCGTGGCGGGGTCAATGGCGTCGCGGATCTGCAACACGCTGCCGGCCACCTGCGCGCCGGCGCTGCGCGCCAGTTCGTCGAGCTCGAGCAACGATTCGCGCTCGGCCACGCCGGCTTCAACACCCGGGATGCGCGAGGCGCGCTTCACGGCGACGCCGACCAGCAGGACGCGCTCTCGATTGCTAACTGATTGCGGACTGGCTTTCATACGCGGCGGATTGTTCCTGTCACGGCGGGCGAACTGTGGTGAACCATCGAAGCCATTATACGCCTTCGGCCCTTGGGGCGCGAGGCGGCTGCGCAAGCGGGAGTTGTTCTGAAATGTATTCTGCGACGCCGGCGACGATCTTTGCGTCGTCGCCAAAGCCTTCGAACCAGCGCACGCCCTGTTCCTTGCGAAACCATGTGAGCTGGCGCTTGGCGTAGCGCCGCGTGGCCTGGCGAATGGCGGTCACCGCCGCGTCGAGCGTGACGACGCCGGCGAGATGCGTGCGCAGTTCACTGTAGCCGATGAACTGGAACGGCTTCGCACCGGATGGAATTCCGCTCTCCACCAGTCGTTTCACTTCTTCGAGCCATTCGGCGGCGAGCATGGCGTCCACGCGGCGCTCGATGCGGTGATAGAGCGCGGCGCGCGGCGGCGCCAGCCCGACTTTAATTGCATGAAAGCCTTCCAGTGCAGCGCGTCCTGCGCGATGCAACTCGGTAATGGGCTTGCCGGTGAGCAGGCGAACTTCCAGCGCGCGAATCATCTTGGCCACGTCGCGCGAAGCAATGCGCGCCGCGGCGGCTGGGTCCAGTCGCGCGAGGATGCGGTGAAGATGCTCATGACCCATTGCCTCCGCCTTGTGGCGGAGGCGCTCGCGCAAGTGAACGGAGCGCGTGGGCGCGTCGGACAGCCCTTCGAGCAATGCGCGTAAGTACAAACCTGTGCCCACTGTGAACACCGGAAGTTTCTTCCGGCGGCGCAAGTCGTCGAGCACAGCGAGCGCGCGGCGGCGATAGTCGCCAGCTGTGAAAACATCATCCGCATCGAGCAAATCCACAAGATGGTGGGGGATTCCGTGCTGTTCGGCTGGCGGCACTTTGGCCGTACCAATGTCGAAGCGCCGATAAATTTGTGTGGAATCGCAGCACACCACTTCTCCGCCATTA
>JAMCWK010000139.1 GCA_023481105.1 Acidobacteriota bacterium
CGGAGACTCACGAGGGCCGCGCGCTGTACTACCTGATCCTCGCCAGCGAAGCGAACATGGCGCGGCTTGGCGAAATCAAGTCGGGGATGCAGCGGCTGGCGGACCCGCGCGGAATGAGCGATGCCGACGCGGAAAAACTGATTGCCACGCAAGTGCCGGTGACATGGATTGCGGCGGGGGTACACGGCAACGAGATTTCCAGTTGCGATGCGGTGCTGCTGTTTGCGTATCACCTGCTGGCAGCGCAGAACGACGAAATCGTGAAAATGATTTTTGAGCGCACGGTGGTGATCATTGACCCCACGGAAAATCCCGACGGGCGCGACCGCTTCATTACTTATTTCCGGCAGAACACCGGGCCGTGGCCGGACGCCGATCCGCAATCCGCAGAGCACAACGAGAACTGGCCCGGGGGCCGCTCGAATCATTATTTGTTCGACATGAACCGCGACTGGTTCGCGCAAACGCAGCCGGAAACGCGCGGGCGCACGAAGGCTTATTTGGAATGGTTTCCGGTGGTGTTCGTGGACGAGCACGAGATGGGCTCGAATTCCTCGTATTATTTCGCGCCGCCGGCGCCACCGTTGAATCCGGTCATGCCGAAAGAGCAAATCCAGTGGCTCTACTCCTACGGCAAAAATAATTCGGAGTGGTTCGACAAGTTCCGTTTCGACTATTTCACGCGGGACGTGTACGACTCGTTTTATCCGGGCTACGGCGAGGGCTGGCCGATGTTCCAAGGCTCCATCGGGATGACTTTCGAGCAGGCGTCGGTGCGCGGGCTGGCGGTGAAGCGCTCGGACGACACGGTGATGCTCTACCGCGACTCCGTGCACCACCATTTTATTTCCGCGTTCTCCACGGCGCAGAACACAGCGAAAAACGACAAGGCGCTGCTGCGCTACTTCTACAATTACCGCAAGAGCGGCGTGACAGAAGGGCAGCAGGAAACCGTGAAGGAGTACATCCTGCCGCCGGGGCGCGATCCCAACCGCACGACGAAGCTCGCGGCGCTGCTGATGCGCGAAGGCATCGAAGTGAAGCGGGCGGAAAAACCGTTTACCAACGCGCGGGCGCGGGACTACTACGAGGGGAAAGTGCAGTCAAAAGAATTTCCCGCGGGGACGTTCGTGATTTCGCTGGCGCAGCCGAACAAGCGGCTGGTGAAAACGCTGCTGGACAAGAACACGCCGCTCCCCAGCGACTTTGTGCAGGAGCAAATCCGGCGGCGGAAGAAGCGGATCTTCGATCAGTTCTACGACGTGACCGGATGGTCGCTGCCGTTGCTGTACGGCGTGGAAGCGTACATGGCGGAGCAGGCGTCGGCGGGAAGCTTGACCACGCTCAAGGAAGAGCCGAGGGCGATGGGCCGCATCGTCGGCGGCGCGGCGCACCTGGCGTACCTGATTCCGTGGAGCTCAAACTCAGCGGCGCAGGCCGCGGCGGCGCTTCTGCTCGAAGGCGTGCGGCTGCACCGCGCGGACAAGGGCTTCACGCTCGGCGAGGTTAAATTCCCCGCGGGCACGCTCATCGTGAAAACGAAAGACAACCCCGCCGACCTGCATGCGCGCATGGAAAAAATGGCGAGCACATATGGAATTGAAATCCACGCTACGGACCGCGGGTGGATTGAAGAGGGCATCAACCTCGGGAGCAGCTACGTGGGCTACGTCGAGCCGCCGAAAATTGCCATGGCGTGGAACGAGCCGGTCAGCTCGACCTCGGCGGGCTGGACGCGCTACGTGCTGGAGCAACAGTACGGGCTGCGCGTGACGCTGATTCGCGGGGCGTCGCTGCGCGGCGCGGACTTGAACAAGTACAACGTGCTGATTCTGCCCAATGGGTTCGGCTACGCGGACCGCGTAGGCGATGGCGGCGCGCAAAATATCAAAGGATGGGTGCAACGCGGCGGAACGCTGATTACGTTCGGCGAAGCGTCGCGGTGGCTGACGGACGAAAAGGTCGGGCTGCTCGCGACGTCGCGCGAATTCCGCAGCGGAAAGCCGGAACGCGAGGAAAAACCGGCCGCCGCGGCAGGTGCGCCTGCTCCGGGCGGAGCACCAGCACCTGCGGCGCAAGCACCTACGGCGCAAGCCGGAGCGGCAGAGAAGAAACCGGAAGCGCCGGCTGCGCCAAAGGGTGAATTCGATCTGGATAAAGCGATTCAACCGGAAAAGGAATTGCCCGACTCCACGCCGGGCGCAATCTTCCGCGTGCGCGTGGACGGCGAACACTGGCTGGGGCTGGGGTACGACGGCTCGGCAAATGTGATGGTGGACAGCAACAACATTTTTACGCCGCTGAAATTGGACCGCGGGACGAACGTGGCCACGTATTATCCGGAAAACGAGGCGCTGCTGAGCGGCTTCACGTACGAGGCGACGCGCAAACAAACCGGCAACAAGGCGTACTTGATGCACCAGCCGACGGGGCGCGGCAACGTCATCGCGTTTGCTGAAGAGCCGAATTATCGCGCGTTTATGGATGGGCTGAATATTTTGTTTTTGAATGGAGTGCTGTTCGGGCCGTCGCATTAAACAAAAACAGTTGAAGGGTTGAATGTTGAAGAGTTGAAGGTTCCGCGAAAGGCACGGGGAGAGCGCGAAGCGAGATCCTTCGTCCCGATCGAAAACATCGGGACTCAGGATGACAGTGTCACACGACGGGGCGGACACGCAGGTCCGCCCCTACGAAGAACGGGGGCAGAGGAAAAGGATGCGCGTGGCAGCCGAGATTTGCGCGAGATGCGCGCGGAGGGAGCGCGGAGCAAGTTTTTCGGCGGAGCGGGCGAGCGCGGCGGCTTGCTCGGGCGCGATTTCCGCGGAATAGATGTCGGCACGGCGTAGATAGGAATAGCCGAGGTACGTTGGCGCATTCTCGCGGGAAATATCCAACAGCGTGTCCCAAATAGTTTTCCGGCGGAAGAGGCGCCTGCGTGCGGCTTCCGCGCGGCTGAGTTCGATTCCATTTGCAGGCAGCGTGACGTGGCCGGGTGAGGGCTGCCAGCTTTTTCCTGCCAGCAGAACAACGCCGCATTCTTCTGCGCGGAACGGGCGCGAGGGATCAGCATCCGGAAATTGCGCCAGCGCGGCGGCCAGTTCGTGCGCATCCGCGTCGAAGCCCGTCCACCAATAACGATAGAAATTGAAGACCAGCGTGCCGGTGCGCAGGATTTGCTGCACGCGAGCGGC
Organism: Acidobacteriota bacterium; assembly: GCA_023481105.1. Classification (GTDB taxonomy): domain Bacteria; phylum Acidobacteriota; class Terriglobia; order Acidiferrales; family UBA7541; genus JACQDE01. Next base: position 3,192 of record JAMCWK010000139.1, read on the forward strand.
GTCCTTGCCGGTGACGCCGAGAATCATGTCCAACAATTCGGCGAGCAGGAACGTCTGGCGCACCACCGGGCGCACGCTGAGGTATTCGGCGTCTTCTTCGGTGTACTTGACGGGAATCTGCGCGGGGAGAGGCACGGGGGAAGGATAACGGAATTTGTGATTCTCTGGCAAAGCATCCGCGGAAAATAATAGTGATTGGTGATGTGTGATTGAGGAAAGAACCGTAGAAGTGTGGAAGTGTAAAAATGTAGAAGTGGGCAGAGAGATCCATCGCTTCGCTCCCCTCAATACGTTCGGGGCTGGCAGGATGACAGTTTCAAAAACAGATTCGTTCAGCAGAACAGCTTCAATTATTGGGGGGCTTTGAGGCGGAGGGGAAAGAGGACGATCCAATCCTTGAAGCGGCGGATGAGCCAGGCGTCCACACCCCAAGTGAGGCCGGCGCCCATGCGTCCGATGAGCAGCAGCGCCAGCGAGGCGGCGATGAGCGTGAGGAAGCGCGGCCAGTTGCCAGAGGAGCTGGCCAGGGCCAGGTTCAGCACCATGGCGAAAGCAACGAAAGAGGTCAAGCTGATCAGAGTGCCGGTGATGTAGAACACGCCGGTGACGATGCTGACGATTCCGGAAAAATGCGCCAGAAAAGTTTCGTAGCGTTCGACGTACGGCAGAATCTGACGGTAATAGCGCACCGGGCCGCCGGTGGAGGTGAGCCGCTCCAGCAATCCGCCAAAGAGAAATTCGTGGCTAAGAAGCATGCTGACGCCGAGCCACAGGAAGCCGATGCCGATCAGAATGCGGATGACGGCCAGGGCGCGCGCGGGAGCGGTGCTCATCGGCCACCTGCCATGCGCGCGAGGCGGTCGCGCACGAGGTCGCTCAGCGCTTTGCCGTCCACGGTCTTGCCGACGAGGTGCGCTTTGGCGGCTTTGATGACCGCGCCCATTTCCTTCGGCGATTTCGCGCCGGTTTCGGCGATGGCGGCGTCGATGGCCTGCGCGAGTTCCGCGTCGGAGGGCGCCGCGGGCAAGTAGCCTTCGATGATGGCGATTTCTTTGGTTTCCTTGTCGGCGAGATCGGTGCGGCCGCCTTTGGTGAACTGCTCCACGGACTCGTGCCGCTGCTTCACCAGCGTCTGGAGCACTTGCAATGCTTCCGGCTCTTCCAGCGGGCGAATCTTCTCAATTTCTTTGTTCTTCAGGGCGGTCTTCATCATGCGCAGGACACTGAGGCGCAGCTCGTCCCTGGCTTTCATGGCCGAGACGAGGTCTTCCTGCACGCGTGCGATAAGTGCGGGGGGCATTACGAACACAGTTACTACATCAAATCAGCACGCACTGCAAGATGGAGTTGTTTTTCGCGGGGTGGGCCACCAATTGACAGCAGCAGCGGCGGCGCTTAGGCTCCCCTCTATGCCGAAAATCGTCATCGCCGACCGCATCAGCGAACGCGGACTGGCCCTGCTGCGCGAAACCGGCTGGCCCATCGCCACGCCGGGCGCGGCGGAACTTGCGCGCGAACTGGCCGACGCCGCAGGGCTCATCGTGCGCAGTGCGACGCACGTGACGGCGGAACTGTTGGCACAAGCCCCGGTGCTGCGCGTGGTGGGGCGCGCGGGCGTTGGCGTGGACAACATTGACGTGGAAGCGGCGACGCGGCTCGGCGTGCTGGTGATGAATACGCCCGGCAGCAACGCGGTCAGCGTCGCGGAGCACACGCTGGCCCTACTGCTGGCGCTGGCGAGAAGCGTGCCGCAACTGGCCGCGGCGACGCGCGCGGGGCGCTGGGAAAAGAGCGGCGCGAAAGGCACGGAAGTGCGCGGCAAGACGCTGGGGCTGGTCGGGCTGGGACGCGTGGGGGCGGAAGTGGCGCGACGGGCGCGGGCGCTGGAGATGCGCGTGGTAGCGTGCGATCCGTTCCTTTCGGAACATGCGGCGCGCGATGCGGGCGCGGAGCTGGTGGCGTTCGAGGAGTTGCTGGCGCGCGCGGATTTTGTTTCGCTGCACACGGCGTTGAGTCCTGCGACGGAAAAAATGTTGGACGCGGCGGCGATCGCGAAGATGAAACGCGGGGCACGACTGATCAACACCGCGCGCGGAGAGTTGGTAGACGAGGCCGCGCTGGCGGAAGCGCTGCGCTCGGGTCAACTGGCCGGCGCTGCGCTGGACGTTTTTTCTGTCGAGCCGCCAAAGGATTCGCCGCTGCTGGCGCTGCCGAACGTCATCGCCACGCCGCACGTGGCGGGGTCCACAGCGGAAGCGCAGGAGGAAGTGGGCACGCTGATTGCGCAGCAAGTGCGCGATTTTCTGGTGGAGGGCACGCTGCGCAACGCGGTGAATTTGCCCGCGCTTTCGGCCGAGCAGTATGGCCGCGTGCGCCCGTACCTGGTGCTGGGCGAGCGGCTGGGTTCGCTCGTCGCGCAAGTGGCCGCGGGGCGCATGGGACGCGTGCGCATCGTGTACGCGGGGGAGCCGGCGGAAATCGGCACGCACGTGGTGCGCAACGCGGTGCTGGCGGGAATCCTGAATACCGCGCTGGAAGAAAGAGTGAATTTGGTGAACGCGGCGGGAGTGGCCGCGGCGCGCGGGCTGGCGGTGGAGGAACACACGCGGCGGCGCGAGCAGGGATTTCCGAATACCATTGAAGTCGCGTCGCTGCCCGGCGCCGCGGGGCGCGCGCTGAGCATCGAGGGCACGGTGCTGTGGGGCACTACGCCGCGCATTCTCTCCATTGACGGGATTGCGATGGAAGCGCCGCTGGAAGGCGTGATTCTGTTTACGCGCAACCGCGACGTGCCCGGCGTCATCGGGCAGATGGGCATGGTGCTCGGCAATCAGGGAATCAATATCGCCACGTTCGATTTGGGGCGAGCCGCAGCGCGCGGAGGGGAAGCTCCGGAAGCGCTGGCGCTGATCGGACTCGACGGGGATGTGCAGGACTCGGTCGTGGAGCCGATTCGGAAAATTGCGGCAGTGATTGAGGCGCGACTGGTGCGGCTTTCGTAGAGCAGAAATCAGAAGACAAGAGTTAGAAGCTGGAGGCGCCGGGGGCGGCGCGGACAACGATCAAGGTCAAATCGTCTTCGAGGGAATCGGACCCGCGAAAGGCGAGCACGGCGTTATGGATGGCAGAGATTAAATCCTGCGCGCTGAGCCCCTGTTTTTGGCGGACCAACTCCACGAGGCGCCGGCGCGTGAATTGTTCCCCGGCCGCGTTGGTGGCTTCGGTGAGGCCGTCGGTGTACAGGACCAGTGTATCTCCGGGTTCGATGCGGACTTGCGCGCAATCGTACTCGGCATCCGCGACCAGGCCGGTCACGATGCCACCGGCCTCTAACCACTGCGGCGCGGGAGATGCGGCGCGCAGGAGCAGCGGCGGCAGGTGGCCCGCGTTGGTGTACTCCAGCAGGCGCTCGGAAACGTCCAGCTTGCCGTAAAACAGCGTGACGAAGCGATCCTCCTCGGTCACTTCAAAGAGCACGTTGCTCAGATTGCGAATTACTTGATTGGTATGCGAGGCGCTCGGCGCGTCCATGCGCAGCGCCATTTCCACGGAGGGCATCAACAGCGCCGCCGCCACTCCCTTTCCGGAGACGTCGGCGATGACGATCCCCAGGTCGCCCTGCGGCAGCTCGATATAGTCAAAGTAGTCGCCACCCACCGTTCGCGCAGCCATCATGCGGCCAGCGATGTCAAAACCGTTGCGGACGGGCGGCGCGGACGGCAGCAGCCGCTGTTGCACCTGGGCCGCAAGCTCAATTTCCTGCGCGAGCTCATCGCGCTGCATACGCACCAACTCGGTCAAGCGCCTGCGCTGGCCCACCAAACGGTCCACCACAACGACCACCACGAGAAACGCGATCAGCGTGAGCAGGTTGCGAACAATGTGTTGCCAGCCGGCGTGTTCAAACGGGCCGAACACGTCCTGGAGCACAAAACAAATCAACACCAGCCCGAGGCTGATGCGCAGGCGGAACACAAATGCGCTGAGCGCCAGAGGCAGTACGTACAGAAAACCCAGGGAGATGGTTTGCACAGCGAAGTCAAAGTACGCCACGACCGCCAGAGCGCCGAGAACAACCAGCGCAAGCAGTATGTTGATCGGCCTTTCGATCTGGTCGGTGGGACTCACGTTGCAGCCATTCCGCGCAAACCAAGAGGTGAGACGAGCGGGACACCGTGAATGGTTGCCCGCAAGCCAGCCTATCGCGCGCCGAGGTTTCCACAAGTTCGCGGCGGCTCGCCGGCAGCCGCTTGCTTCCCTAGCCGGATTGAAAAGCGCATAATTGGGTTCAACAGCGCCCGTGCGGAGGGAGGTCCCCCATGACCATGTCCGCGCGCTTGAAGACTTATCTGGACGAAAACAAAATTCACTACACGATGATGTCGCATTCGCCGGCGTACACGGCGCAAGCCGCGGCGGCGACCATGCACGTGCCGGGGAAAGAACTGGCGAAATCGGTGGTGGTGACGGCCGGGAGCCAGTCCGCGCTGGCGGTGCTGCCGGCATCGTTCCACGTGAGCCTGAAAAAACTCGGTGAGCTGCTGGGCAAGCCGGCGCGCCTGGCAAGCGAGCAGGAGTTCATCAGCCTCTTTCCGGATTGCGAACTGGGTGCCATGCCGCCGTTTGGACAGCTCTATAAGCTGCCGGTATTCGTGGACCGCTCGCTGGAGGCGGACGAGGAAATCGTCTTCAATGCGGGCACGCACCGCGACGCCATCCGCATGAACTACGCGGACTTCAAAAAGCTCGCCGAGCCCAAAGTGGCGGATTTCGCGGTGAAGGGATAGAGCAGGTTTCGGGTATCAGGAATCAGGTGTCAGGTTTCGGAGTGCGCCGAAGTTGAATGCCGTCGGACTTCCTTAAGCGGCTCGCGGCGCGCTCAGGCTCATTAGGCGATGCAATAGACGACGCAGTACTCCCTCGCGATGCTTGAGAGCTTCGCGAATTTCCGGGTCGTGCGCCGAAGTGATTTTCTTGCTGAGCTCCAGTAAAGCACTGTAAAGCAATTCCACCTGCGCGCCGACTTCTTCATCGTTCAGAGCAATCTGCACGGCATCCTCCGCGGCTGGAGAGTTAATCTGTGCAGGCTGGGATCGGCTGGGTTCGTTCTCTTAAATTAGATGCAAATTCACGGGGAAAGGAAATTGCGCGGGGGCTATCCCTTGATGACCCCCATTGGACGGAGGCGGGCAACTTTGCGGGCGAGGCCGGCATTGTGGACGACGTCGACGACGGCATCAATGTCTTTGTAGGCTTCGGGGACTTCCTCGAGGATGCCGTCGCGAGTCTCGGCGCGGAGAATGATGCCCTGGTCGGCGAGCTTCTGCGTTTCGACGCGGGCGTCGCGGCCCTTCTTCGCGGCGGTGCGGGACATTGCGCGGCCGGCGCCGTGGCAGACGGTGCCGAAGGTTTCTTGCATGGCTTGTTCATTTCCGACGAGAACATAACTCGCGGTGCCCATGGAGCCGGGGATGAGCACGGGCTGGCCGGCATCTTTGTACGCCGCGGGAATGAATGCAGAGCCTGCGGGAAATGAGCGCGTCGCGCCTTTGCGGTGCACCAGGACGTCGTGTTCGCCGCCATTCGTTTTGTGGCGTTCGCGTTTGGCGATGTTGTGGGCCACGTCGTACACCACGCGTACAGCCGTGTCGCCGCCGAAAATCCGTTCAAACGCTTTGCGCGTGAAGTGCGTGATGGCTTGCCGATTGGCCCAAGCGAAATTCGCAGCGGCAGCCATGGCCGCAAGATACTGCTCGCCTTCGGGCTTGTGGATGGGCACGCAAGCGAGTTGGCGGTCGGGCAGCTCGATGGAGTAGCGGCGCATGGCATCGTTCATCAGCTTCAGATAATCCGTGCAGACTTGATGGCCGAGGCCGCGCGAGCCACAGTGAATCAGCACGACGACTTGGTCTTCGCGCAGGCCGAAAGTTTCCGCGATTTCCGGCTCGAAAATTTTCTGGACGTACTGCACTTCGAGAAAATGATTGCCGCTGCCGAGCGTGCCGATTTGCGTGCGGCCGCGCTGCTTGGCGCGGTCGGAAACCTGGCGCGCGTCGGCGCCGGCCATGCAGCCGGACTCCTCGCAGAACTCGACGTCGGCGGGCTCGCCGTAACCGCGCTCGACGACCCACGCCGCGCCGCGCTCGAGGACTTCGTTCAGCTCCGCAAAACTGCACGGAACGCTGCCCTGCGAGCCGGTGCCGGAGGGCACATCGCGAAAAAGCTGGTTGACCAGCTCTTTCATTTTCGGAGTGACGTCCTCTTTCGTGAGCGTGGTGGCCAACAAGCGCACGCCGCAGTTGATGTCGAAGCCGACGCCGCCGGGAGAAATGACGCCCTTGTGCCAGTCGGTGGCGGCGACGCCGCCGATGGGGAAGCCGTAGCCCTGATGAATGTCGGGCATGGCCAGCGAGCGCCCGACGATGCCCGGGAGAAACGCGACGTTCATGGCCTGCTCGATGGAGAGGTCTTTCACGATCTGTGTGAGAAGCGCGTCGTCGGCGTAGATGAGCGCGTCGGTGAGCATGCCGGCGCGCGTGCTGCGCGGCACCAGCCAGCGATAGGCGTCGAGCTTTTTCAGTTGGCTTTTTTCAATGGCCATCAAGACACCTTGCGCACGTTCAGGCAGCGCTCCGGAAGGAGATTTTGGCGGTCCAACCAAGCGCATACAACACGCGAAGCAAGAGATCCGTGGAAATGTCTTTTGTGTTGCGGTTCATGATGGCGGTAACGCGCGTGCGCGACGTGTGCGCGAGACGAGCAACCTGGGAGTGCGTCAAGTCTTTCCGCCGCACCACGTCCACGATTTTGGAGTTCAATGCGCTGCGAAGCTCGATTCCGGCACCGTCCGCCGGGGCCAGGCCCAGCGCTCGGGCGAGCTCACTTGCGGTGCGTGTAACCACTGCTTTAGGTCTCTTCGTGGCTGCCTTCACGCAGGAAATGTCTCATATCTGAGACATGCTGTCAAGCCCGAACGAGGGAGGGGAAAGCTATGCGTTGGCATTCCCGTCGCGGAATCGGGCGATGCGTAGCGGCAGCGGGCGAAAAGTTACGCGGAGGACTTGCGCGATTGCGCTTTTTCCGTTGTGGCGCGCTCGGGTTTGGGCGGCGAGATTTCAATGGGCGGCATGGGAATCACATTGGGAGCGGCGGCGGCAATGCGCAGCATGTCCACGCCGAGCAGTTCGGCGAGCGCGCGCGCAAAGTCCGGCGGACGGAGCGCGGCCTGGCCCCAGGTGCGCTCGCCGCGAGCGAGCGCCGGCAACCACCAGCAGCCGTCGTGCACGCCGACGCAGAAAAACAGCGTGGCCCCCGTGCCTTCAAGCAGAGCAATCAGCGGGAAAGCGCTGCCGTCGGGCAGAGCCATTTCGCTGAGCACCAAATCAAAACTTCCGGCGCGAATCTCCGCGCGCGCTTCATCGAGGGTGTGCGCGACCGCGCACGCGCAACCATTGCGACAAAGGCGCTCGAGAAAGTGCGAACCGGGGGCGAAACTTCTTCCGACCAGCAGGATGGCAGGCGATTCGGCACTCATGAGGATCTCGATTGCGCAATCCGCAGCCCGGGCGGGGAGGGCCGCACTAGTAGGCGGCCACGGCGCGGTTCAACGCGTTGTGAACGATGCGGTCCAGCTCGGTGCGGCTGAAGGGTGCGGCAACGAAGTCGAACGCGCCCAGCTTCATGGCCTCGAGGTACTCTTCGGGATTGTCGGTGCGCGAGGTGACCACCACGGGCACGTCGCCCCGCGCGGCTTGCGCCACCGGCAACAGATCGCGGTAGCTGCCATCAATCAGGCAATCGTCACAGACCACCAGAGCCACCGGGCCGCTGGCCAGCACGGCGCGCGCTTCGCGCAACGTGGAGGCAAAGACCGGCTCGGCATCATGCAGGGGCAGGACGCTGGATAACGCTCGCTGACTGGCGGGATCCGCCAAGGCAACCAGGACACGCGTGCGGCCAATCATCATGGCCTCCCTTAACGCGACGCTCCCAGTGCGCAGCTTGTTGGCAGAGAGGGGAAAATCCGGCGCTCGCAGCAACGCCGGATAGAGCGTCGCCTGAACATGCGCCAACCTTCGTTCAGCGTAGACCTGCGTGGTGCGCGTGTCAATAGTACGACGCCGAAGGCAGGGGAAACGAAGTGAGTGCCTTCGGCGCGTCTTCGCCTAGCGCAAATGGCGGCCCGAAATTCACATGCTGCAATCGGCGCTTCGGATTTTGCTGTTTTGCACGGACTGGCTCCGCCGCGCGCGGCTGTGCTATTCTTGATGATTGCGGGGCGTGTCCCGCTGCAGCGGGACTGGCTAGAGCGTCCCGACGAGTCGGGAAGGTCGGTGGCCCGTCACTGACCGTTGATTGGTTGTCGAAGCTTTGCAGGAGTCGGGGCGTGGCTCAGCCTGGCTAGAGCGCCTGGTTCGGGACCAGGAGGTCGGTGGTTCAAATCCACTCGCCCCGACCATTCCTTTTCAAAGAGAAACGATCTCGAATCTTTCCGCAAGGCCGACCTCCTGGTTTTGCACCAGGAGCCCTATCTCCAGCGCCGGGCGTGATACAAGATGCATCCATACGTGGCGCTGGTTTCAAGCAGCGGCTTGAACCATATACCTCAGAGCCTCGGAGTTTCGACCGAAAAGTTGCGTTACTTAGCCTTGGGCTCTGACAATTCAACGCGGAAGCCGGAGGCGTCTCGATTGAAGGCTGCGACGATCTTTTCAGGATTAATCTTCTTCGAATCGTACTGGACTTGTGCGGTCCCGGTCTTGTAGTCCACCGTCGCGGTTTTAACCCCTTCGAGTTTTACGAGCCGCTCCTTCACCATCTCAGGGCAACTATCGCAGGTCATTCCCTTCACCCTCAGCGCACATTGAGTGACCTGAAGCTTGGCGGTCGCGGGCTCCTGTGCCTTTGGTTTCGCCTGGCCGAACGCCAGAGTTGCCACGGGAATTGCCAGCAAGCCGACAAATAGCAATTTCACGTTTCTGTTCATGGTCTTCTCCTTTGCGATTAAACGCCTAGTCTTATTTGATTCGTCTGTGCTCCCAGCGATCAATGGGCCCAAAGAGAAAACAGTCAATGGGCGCTTTCCGCAGCACGCACGACCAAATGAGATTCACCTCGCAACCCGGCTGCCGCAGGAACGCTGCCAAAAGCAGCAAGGTCGCAAAGGCCCCTGCTGGCAAAGCCACAACCCCCCAAGCTCCTCCCGCCTGCACGGCCAACCATGCTCCTGCGAACAGAAGAAGGGATACCACGCCTCTCGCCGTGACGCCGGCGGGACCCGGGCGAGGCAGACCACGCCTCTGCTTCGTCTCGGCAGAACAACACTTCATCGGGAATATCTCCTTTCCTAGCGGTAAAGCATCAGAGCGAAGGCTTCTTCTCTGCAGCCGCCTTCCATTGCCGGAGCACAAGCCGGTCGGGGGAATCAGCCTTCACCAGAGATGCAACGGCGGTGAGCAACTGCCCCTCCGGACGAGGGCTATCGCTTTCGCCTTCCACCTTTTCGACTACAAAAGTCTGCCGCGTGCCCCCGACCTCGAACACGAGTTTTCCATTGCGACGCAGAACCCGGCCTTGCAACTCGAGCGCAACCTCGGTGACCGGCTGGAAGCCCACTTCCTTCTCCAACAGTTCCACGAGTTTGACCAGCTCGACGGGCTTGTCTTTCGCTGGCCTGACCGTGATCAATCCCTTCCGCAGATTCCCATACGCATCGACGACCTCTTCGACCCCACCCTGGGATCGCAGCAGATTGCTGACTGCTGTTCCTCAAAGGAACTTCGTGTTGGCGGTGGTCTTGAAGGTGACCGACTGGATTTGTGCCTCGACAGGCTGGGCGAGAAGCCCCAAGAGGCAAAAACCTAATGCTAACCATCTAACTTGCCGTGCCTGCATGTTTCCTCCTTCTGTCAGGCCCGCTACCGGGGACCGACGGCTATTTCCCGCTGGTCTTGGTCAGTTCCAGGCGGAAGCCTGGATTGGATTTGTTGAAGGAAGCGATGATTTTTTCCGCGTTTGTCACTTTCGGATTGAATTCCACCCGCGCAGCCGCCGTCTTGAAGTCCACCTTGGCCGTCTTCACTCCCTCCACTTTGCTTAGGCCTTTCTCCACCATGCCAGGACAGCCGTCGCAGGTCATGCCGTTGACCTTGAGTGCGCACTGCGCGAGTTGTAACTTCGTGGTTTCTGTGGTGGGCGGTTGGCTTTGGTCTTTCTTTTGACCGAGTAACGAACCAGCGCCAACCAACACAGCTAGCGCAAGAGAAACAGCAACGACTTTGGTCTTCATAGGTGCCTCCAGTTCTAGATTTAGGATCTTAGTGGGAGGAACAGTGACTGTCGCCCGACGTTCCCACCTCCACCGGGCGCTTTCGGGAAGAGTTTTCAAAATCAGCCGAACCAACGGCATTGCTCTGCGGGACCTTAGGACCGTCCTGCACATACCGCGCGACATTCCCCAGACAACATTTGCCCGAAGGATTCCTCACTTCGCAGGCGCAGTTGCCCGCTTTCACCTCCGCCGTGATTCGCTCGCCGACCGTCGATCTGCCCGTCTGCCGGATTTCGTCCCAAATGTCCTGGCGGGTGAACCCGAAGCAGTAACACACCGGGATAGGGTCTTCGGTCTCCTTTGTTCCGACGCGCACCAGGAGGTCAGAACGGCGGAAGATTGGCGCTTCAGGATTCGACGGGAAGTACACGGCGTCACAGGTTGGGTCGTCGCAGAAGTAGTACGCCGTGGATGGCATCTCCAATGGGAGCTGGCGAAGCAGGCTCCGCACCGTGAGCAGGTCAACTTGCTTCGATCGCTTGCCGCTCACCGGGCAAGCCATCACCGGGGGCCAGTTTGTTTGCTTCACAGAACAGCAATCGCTCATTGTTGTCCCCTTAGAGAGAGGCCTTGAACCCGGTCTTGCTGATGGCCTCGATGAGCTCGGCCTTGGCAACTTTACTCTGGTCGTATACGACTTTTGCACGGGCCGAATCCAGATCCACTTCCGCTGCAGTCACGCCCGGAGTTTCCAGTAATGCCTTACGCACGCTGATAACACATCCGCCGCACGTCATCCCGCTTATCTTCAGTTCGACGGTGGAAAGCTGGGCAGGCTTGTCCGCAACAGGGGCCGGTTGGTGGGACTTGTCGAACGCCGCATAGAGCGATCCGTAGTAGTAAGGGAAAGTGACGAGCGCTACCACGATGGCAGTAGCAATCCATAGCAGCGGCCGACCCCAGCGCGTGACACGAGGCGTCTCACAAACCTCTCCTTCACACGCCGCTTGCTTCGGCTTGCGATATGCATAGTAGAAACCCAATCCAAGGAGAACGGCGGTGACCGCCAGGAACAGCGGTCGATACGGAGCGAACGCCTGCGCCGCAGCCACCGCTCCGATGCCCAGCCCGGCTAGAACGACCGGCCCGATACAACAAATTGACGCCACAATCGCAGTGCCAATTGCTCCGAGGATGCCCACTTTTTCGTTCATCATTGCCTCCGAATAAAAGCCCGTCACTGCATTTTCATGACCTGCGCGAGCGCGCCCCGGAGACGCTCCAGTGCTTTGCTGCCTCTGCCCGCGCGTACGGCGTCAGCCACGCAGGTTTCCATGTGGTTTTCCAGTAGGCGGGCCTGCACCTGGTTCAGGGCCGCACGAATCGCGGACAGTTGCAAGAGGAGGTCCTCGCACGTGCCGTGCTCACTGAGCATCCGCCTCACTCCGCGAACATGGCCTTCGATGCGACTGAGGCGATCCTGGAGTTCCTTTTCAACTTCGGGATCGAGATAAACATGAGGCATACAAACGGCCGCTCTTGGCATATGCCCTCCGGGGGGATAGGATGCACCAAGTCAATACGAGGATGCAAGCGATTTTTGTGAAATCAAGAGTTTCCGATCAAAACTGATCTACTGAGAAGGAGTCGATCAGGAGGGGGAACAGTCGCGTGCCGATCAACGCGGAAGCCAACAGGACATCTGCGGTCATGATGCGAGGTTCACTCGTGCTGTAGATAAAATTGTGGCTCACGCTGCACCCTGAAACACCACGAAACAACAGGTTTCAACAAGTACTAGGCAAACGATTCATCACCAAACACTTCCAAACAACAAGATTCAACAGATTCCAATAGGGGCTGGAATCTGGTTCGGGACCAGGAGGTCGGTGGTTCAAATCCACTCGCCCCGACCAAATCACTTATTAAGTTAATCGGGACCCCTTCGCGTTGCTCAGGGCAAGCAGGAGGTCGGTGGTTCAAATCCACTCGCCCCGACCAAATCACTTATTAAGTTAATCGGGACCCCTTCGCGTTGCTCAGGGCAAGCAGGAGGTCGGTGGTTCAAATCCACTTGCCCCGACCAATCTCCTTTCATTCGGGCTCCATCGGGCAGTCAAAAGCCCCACCCTTTGCGAAAAATTCTCGCAAAGGAATGGGGCACCCACAAGTCCAAAAGCGTAATTCACAATCCAAGCGCCATGCTTGCTTACTCCGCAGTGAACTCCCGCAGTGGAATGCTCTGGTTGGGCTGGGGCGTCAAGAGGAATTCGGAAAGGAAGGGTGGGCCACCCGTCCTTTTGACTTGAGGAAATCTGCCTAGCCTTGGCATAATTGGTTTCCCTTCGTTTTTCGAGCGGCGACGGATACAAAATGCGTTCACCCCTTCCCGCCAATGAGGCCGAAAGGTTGCGCGCCGTCGAATCCTACGACATCCTCGACACGCCGCCGGAAAAAATCTTTGATAATCTGGCACGCATCGCTGCCAGTATTTGCGGCACAGAAGTAGCTTTGGTGTCAATCATGGACAAAGATCGTCAGTGGTTTAAGGCCAAGATAGGCTGGGTAATAAAAGAGACCCCGCGCGAAGTGGCGTTCTGCTCCCACACGATTCTTTCTTCTGAGATCTTGATTGTGCCCGATGCGCTCGAAGATGAGCGATTTGCCGACAACCCGCTGGTTACCCAGGATCCCCATATCCGATTTTATGCGGGCATGCCCCTGATCAATCCGGACGGCCATGCCTTGGGAACAATCTGCGTTATTGACCACAAGCCCCGCCAGTTGACGGCCGCGCAGCAAGACTCCTTGGCTGTTTTGGCCAAGTGTGCCGTGGGTCATCTGGAGTTGGGAAAGGCCCACCGCCTGCTGAAAGCGCAAGCCGACGGCCTGGAGGAAGAGGTAAGGCAGCGGACAAAACAGCTTGAAGTGGCAAAGAAGCGCATCGAAATGAGCTACGACGATACGTTGCGAGCCCTTGGCGCGGCGCTCGACCTGAGGGACAACGAAACGGCCGGCCATTCCCGGCGTGTCACGGCGTACTGCCTCGAAATCGCCAAGGCAATAGGGTACAGGGCGACGAGTTGAAGCAAATTGAGAGAGGCTCTTACCTGCACGACATCGGGAAAATTGGCATCCCCGATGCCATACTCTTCAAGCCAGCGAAACTGACGGAGGAAGAAAGAAGGATCATGGAGTCGCACGCCAGAATCGGATACGACTTGGTGGGGAGTATTGCATTTCTGTCCTCGGCGGCGCAGATCGCGCTGACTCACCAAGAGCGATACGACGGCACCGGGTATCCACAGGGTCTTGGGGGTGAGGAGATTCCCCTTGGGGCTCGCATCTTTGCCGTCGCCGACACTTTGGATGCTATGACGTCGGATCGCCCGTACCGTCGCGCTCTGTCCCTCGAGGCCGCCCGCGAGGAAATCGAGCGCGAATCGGGACGCCAGTTTGACCCCGGTGTGGTGAAAGCGTTCCTTTCGATACCCGAAGAGACCTTGATTGCCATCCGCGCAGGGGTAGAAATGCGCAGCAACAATCTTGAAAACATAGAACGGAGAGCCGAGAGGTGAATATCCAAGGCAATACAGGTCATTCGGCTCGCCCACGCCAGCTCAAATCTCAGTGGGTTGTGGAATCCGATTCTTTGCAATCTGGATTGGCTGCAGCTCCGAACAGTCTCGCCGGCACAAGTAATTGATCAAGGGAGGCCTTGCAGGTCTGTCCGTACTCGTTCGACGCTCTGCTGGCTAATGCGGATCACGCCGGTCCGAGGACTGTCCAAGTCGGCGGCAAGCGCCAAAACGATGGAAATCGCGAGCGGGCTCACCAACATTGCAAGCGCAGTTCTGCGACGCAGCGAGTATCCCACTGTCAAGCACGTCAACAGGGAAATCAGCACCAACATCACCCAGATCGAGGCAGGGATGCGGTTTTCGAGCGCCGCTAGCCGCTCCTCGCTTAGGTCAATCATCTGGTTCAGCGATTGAGCAAAGATGGCTGTGATCGGAGTCGGACTCGTCTGGGCTGCGGTCACGCTCTGTTTCCAAAGCTCATTCTGGAGTCGTCGGGCATGGTTGTTGGCCACCTCTAACTGCACATTATTCAAACCTGCGTCAAAAAACTTCAGCCGCACCTCGGCGTATTCCTTCATCAGATCCCGGACTCTGCTCCGCACTGGGTCTGGCAACATTTGCGCGCGGAAAGCCGTTGTGCCGATGGCCTTGGCCTCTTCAATCACCAAGTGCTTACGCAAATCAAAACGCGACAACGACATGGGGAGCATGAACCCGAGCAGGAAGCTAACCAGGGTGACAAGGCCGTTCCGCGCTCCCTTGAGTTGTTCATGGAGTTGATCCTCGCCACGCGCCTCGCTGCGCATCCCCAGTCGGAAGCCGACCTCGACCGCTGCGAGCAATGCGATCAACGAGGCGACAAACAACCACGCTGGGCGGTCTACAATCTCCATGAAATGCCTTTCAGGGCCTCAATTCGCACAAATCATCAATTCACACAGACGGCTCTGTCAAGCCCATCCCTTGGAAAAAGACTCCCGTACATTCGGCACAACAAACCGGCAAAAAAAGCTGCACCGCCGGCCTAGAACAGACAATTTGCGAATAACACTCACGTCCCCACTGGGCGCGATGGCAAGCGCGCCGATCTAAAGCACTAGAAATCTCCCCGGTGACTATAACGAAGTAAGTAGCGTACTGTGGGCAAAATTGTGGCTGTCGCTGCATCCTGCTACACCACAAAACAACACATGACTACAAGTGCTGGAATATGGTTCGGGACCTAGAGGTCGGTGGTTCAAATCCACTCGCCCCGACCAATCCTTACTTCATTTCAGCTTTTCACCTTTTCGTAGACTTCGATATGTTTCTTCACCGGACGGCGAGCAATGGCTTTCCCGATCACATCCAGCGCCAAATCCTCTGGCTTTTTGAAGCGAACGCAACCGCCGCCCATGTCCAGCTTTTTGCCGCTGGCTTTGTATTCCTTTTGGAATTGCGCCTTGTCCTTTTCGTCCAAGTACAAGCAGAACATGTGGAGCGCCATATGATTTTTCTGCGAGGCGAGCAAGAGAAACGGCAACGGCTCATTCTTCTTGCAGTGATAGCCCGCGGGATAAATTTTCAGCGGGACAGCATAGCCAATCATGCCGTACTGCATGATTTCCTCGTACCCTTTGGGCAGATGCTTGTGAATGACCGCGCGAACCTGCTCGATGGCCTTGCGCCGGTCGGCTGGCAATGCGGCAAGATACTGGCTCACGGTTTTGGCTTTGCTTTGCATGGGCTCCTCCTGAGCTGCCGCGTTTCGAATTAGCGCGACAATTCCACTGCGTGTAGCGCAGGTCCCGGGCCAGTGTTGTTGTCGCGAAAGGCGGCCATCTTAACACGAGTCGTTTATTTCAAGTCCACTGGCCGTTGCCGGTGCCTCCGCTTCCGATTTCATTGCGCAGCATGCCCAGAATATGGATAAGATGGGGCGGAATTTTCCTGACAGGAGCAGCCATGTACAAACAGTGTGCTCGTGCGATTTTCCTGTGCTTAATCCTGGCGCTGGCGGTGGGCGCGCAGTCGCCCAGCGTGGCTGACGTGTACGCGCAAATCCGCGCGGAAGAGATGAACAATTCCAAAATCATGTGGCTCATCCATCAGATTGCGGACGTGCATGGCCACCGCGTGACTGGGTCGCCCGCGCTGAAACAGGCGAGCGACTGGGCGGTGAAGACGCTGACGTCGTTCGGATTGACGAATGCGCACCTCGAGCCGTGGACCTTCCAGCCGCCCAGCGCGGCGAAGCCCGTGCCCGGCTGGGAAAACGTGGCGCTGTCCGCGGATGCGATGAAGCCGTTCCGCGGGCAACTGATGGTCAAGCCGCTGGCGTGGACGCCGAGCACGAAGGGCGTGGTGCTCGCCAATGTAGTGATGCTGACGCCGCCAGGAATGGCGCGACCGGGTAGCGGATTTGGCGGGGGCGGAGCACGCCCCGCGGCAGCGGCAACACCGGCGGGCATGCCGCCGCCGATGCCCGCGCAAGCAGCGGCCACTCCGCCGCAGCAGCCCACGCGCGAAGAACTCGACGCGTACTTGAATTCCATGAAGGCCAAAGTTCGCGGGCGCATCGTGATGGTCGGCAATCCTGTGAAAGTGCCGACCAACTTCACCCCGGCACCGCTGCGCCGTCCCGACGAGACGTGGAAAGCGCAGTTCGATCCCGCAAATCCGGCTCCGGCGGGCGGACCGTTTGGCGGAGGCGGACGCGGACAAGCAGCACAGATCCCGGAAGGGCGCATGACGCCGCAGCAAGTGGCGCGTGCCGTGGACCAGTTCCTGGTGGACAACGGCGCGCTGGTGCGCATTAACGATTCCGGGCGCGCCTACGGCATCATCATCGCGCAGCAGAACAACACCTATGATTGGACCCGCGTGGTGCCCACGCTGGTGATGCGCAATGAAGACTATGGGCGCATTGGGCGCATCCTCGAGGGCGGCACGGCGGTCACGCTGCGCGTGAACATTCAGAACAAGCTTTATCCTGAAGGCACAACCGCGTACAACGTCATCGCGGAAATTCCCGGCACGGACAAGAAAGATGAAGTGGTCATGCTCGGCGGGCATTTCGATTCGTGGCACGATGCCACCGGCGCGACCGACAACGGCATCGGCTGCTCGATGATGATGGAAGCCGTGCGCATTCTCTCCGCGCTCAAGGTGCAGCCGCGGCGGGCCATCCGCATTGCGCTGTGGAGCGGCGAGGAGCAGGGATTGCTCGGCTCCATCGCGTACGTGAAAGAGCATTTCGGCACGGCGGAAAATCCCAAGCCGGAGCATGCGAAACTCAGCGCGTATTTCAACATTGATTCCGGCACGAGCAAGCCGCGCGGCGCCAGCGTATTCGGCCCGCCCGCGGCGGCGGCGATGATTCGCGAGGCGCTGATGCCCTACGCAGATTGGGGATTCACCGGCGCGCGCGCGACGTCCAGCCGCAACCTTGGCGGCACGGACAGCACGTCATTTAACAACGCGGGATTGCCCGGCGTGGGGCTGAGCCAGGACCCGTTTGACTACAACACCTTCACGCACCACACCAACCTCGACACCTACGAGCGCATTTACGAAGAAGACGTGCGCGAGGGGGCGGTGGAAATTGCCTCGGCGGTGTACGCGGTGGCCATGGCTGACAACATGGTGCCGCGCTTTGCGGCCAAGGACATGCCCGCTCCGGTGGCAGTGCCCGCGCCGGGTTCCACGGCGGTCCCGGCGGAACGCCCAGCGGCGCCGAGCAAGACTCCCGCTGGAAAAGCTCCGGCGAAAGCGCCAGCGAAAAAGTCCTAGCGGCGCTGTAGAGCCGGTGGAAACCGTACATCGGTTCCGCGCGTCCGACATCTTCTGGAGTGGCCGTGCTTCGAGTAGAGTCTCTCCCGGCAATGGCGGCCAATCCTATCCTGATAATACGGAGGAAAATCGTGCGCAAGAGACTCATGTCATTAGTCATTGTTCTGGCGATGGCGCTGGCGTTGCCGGTGGCGTCGCAGATGCAAGAGGCAGTGGATTACGATGCGCTGTTCAAGATTAAGGAACAGGGATTGTCCCCGCAGAATTCGAAGGTGATGGACACGTTCAGCTACCTCACCGACGTGCACGGCGCGCGGCTCACCGGTTCGCCCAACATCAAGAGCGCCGCCGACTGGGCCATGAAGACGATGACGGAGTACGGCCTAGTGAACGTGAAGCTGGAGCCGTGGGGGCCGTTTGGACGCGGCTGGGTGAACGAGCGCTTCAGCGCCAATGTGGTGTCGCCGAATCCCTACCCGTTGATCGGCTATCCGATGGCGTGGACGCCGGGCACCAATGGCATGGTTACCGCCGAAGCGGTGATTGCGGTGATTACCACGGAAGCGGACTTTGAGAAATTCAAGGGCAAACTGAATGGCAAGTTTGTGCTGCCCATCGCGCCGCGCGAGATTACGCCGCACTACGAGGGCGACGCCAAGAAATACACGGAAGCGCAGCTCGAAGAGCTGGCCAAACAGCCGATTTCCAACGCACTGCCGGGGCAGCCACAGCAAATACCTCCGCAGTTTGCCGTGCAGGCGGCGGATCGCCAAATCGCTGCCAAGCGCACGCAGTTCTTCAAGGATGAAGGCGTGGCGGTGCTGCTCGAGCCGGGGCGCGGCGACGACGGCACGGTGTTCGTAGGAGGAGGCGGCTCGCGCAACCCCAACGACCCGCCGTCGCTGCCGCGCGTGATGCTGGCCGCGGAGCACTACGGCCGCATTTACCGCACGCTGCAAAAGGGCGTGGCGGTGACCATCGAACTGAACGTGCAGAACCGGTTCATTGATGGCGACGGCATGGCCTTCAACGTGGTCGGCGAAATTCCCGGCACGGACAAGGCCGGCGAACTGGTGATGATCGGGGCGCACTTCGATTCGTGGCACGCGGGCACCGGCGCCACGGACAACGCCGCAGGCTCCGCGGTGATGCTGGAAGTGATGCGCATCCTAAAGGCCAGCGGTTTGAAGCTGCGCCGCACGGTGCGCATCGGACTATGGGGCGGGGAAGAACAGGGTCTGCTCGGCTCGCGCGCGTACGTGAAAGACCATTTCGCCGACCGCGCCACCATGGTGCTGAAACCGGAGCACGCCAAGTTTTCCGGCTACTTCAACATTGATAACGGCATTGGCGCGGTCCGTGGCGTTTATCTCCAAGGGAACGAGGCGATCGCGCCGGTCTTCGCGCGCTGGATTGAGCCGTTGAAGAGCATCGGCGTCACCACGCTGACGCCGCGCAACACCGGCGGCACCGACCATCTCGCTTTCGACGCCGTGGGGCTACCCGGATTCCAGTTCATCCAAGAAGTGATGGACTACGACACGCGCACGCACCACTCCAACATGGACGTGTACGAGCGCGCGCAACCGCAGGACATGCGGCAGATCGCTACGGTGGTGGCTTTCTTCGTCTATCAGGCGGCCAACCGCGAACAATTGCTCCCGCGCAAACCGCTGCCCAAGCCGCAGCCTGCGCAGCAAGGCCCCGGCGGTGGACGTCCGCCCATGTAGCACTCCGTGGGACAGGCATTCTAGCCTGTCCGATGAAAAACACTGGGGCGATTCCGCTCTGCGGGGTCGCCCTTTTTTCTTCTGTCAATTTTGGCTCTGCAATTCCATTGTTCCGCGCTCCTGAGTCCATCTGTGGTGGCAGTGCATCTAACGCTCGTGGCTCGGAACCGGACAAGCATGACTTCGATCTTTCGGAAATCGGCGTGGCTCGTGTGCATTGCCCTTTCGCTGGGCACAGCCACCGCGCATGCGCAAACCGCCGCCGCGGAACAGTTCTCCTTTGACGAATTCGACCGGATTACACGCGCCTACGTGAACGAACGCGGCCTGGTGAACTACGCGGGATTGAAGCAGGAATTGCAGGCGCTGCGCGTCTTCGTGGACCGGCTGGCCGCTTACGGCCCCGACAACAAGCCCGACTGGTTCCCCACGGCGGAGTCCCGCAAGCGCTACTTCCTGATGGCCTACAACGCCAACGTGCTCTACATCGCTGCTTCCGCCTATCCCGATAAGCACTCGCTGTGGAGTTGGATTGGCCTGTTCAAAAGCCACGAGATCGTACTCGGTGGCCGCAGGCTGAGCCTGAACGTGCTGGAGCACGAAATCCTGCGCAAGGAGTTCCGCGATCCGCGCATTCACTTCTACATCAACTGTGCGGCGCGCAGTTGCCCGGCGCTGGCCCGGGGCGCGATCCCCCCGGGGGAGACGGATGCGGCGCTGGAGCGGGCGGTCCGCCGCTTCCTGAACGATCCCGGCCATGTCCGCGTTGACGAGGCCAGCCGCACCCTTTATCTCTCCGCCATTTTCAAATGGTTCCGCGAAGATTTTCTGCGTTACCTGAAGGAAGAACGGGGACTCGCGCAACCGGGTCTCGCGGAGTATGCCGCGCTCTATCTCGACCCCGACGCGCGTGCGGCCCTCGCTCGTGTGCCGGCCGGACAACTCCACATCAAGTTTCTCGACTACGACAAATCGCTCAACGAACAGTGAGCCTTCCTGCAATGCGTTTACGAAAGCCTCTTGAAGCGGAGCCCCGACCAGCCGATCGGAAGATTTCTGTCATCATCCCCGCGCTGAACGAGTCGGAGAATATCCTGGCCTGCTTGCGGAGCGTGCAAGAACAGGAAGGTCCCCATGAGATGCTCGTCGTGGACGGCGGCAGCACCGACGGCACTCCGGAGCTTGCTCGTCCACACGCGCAGGTAATCTCCGCGCCGCGGGGCCGCGCGCAGCAAATGAACTTGGGCGCGCGCCTGGCGACGGGCGAAGTGCTTCTCTTCCTGCACGCCGACACCCGGCTTCACGCCGATTCCCTCGCCACCCTTCGTTGTGCGCTGGACGACCCGCGCGTTGCCGGTGGCACCTTCACGCTCCGATTTGACGCCGATCGGCGGCTCCTACGCTTCTATTCGTTCTGTTCTCGCTTCCGCTTCCGGCTGTTTCACTACGGCGACCAGGGAATTTTTGTGCGGCGCTCGGTGTTCGAACGACTGCGCGGATTTGCGGACATTCCCTTGATGGAAGACCTCGACTTCCTGGGTCGCCTGCGCAAGTCGGGCCGCGTCGCACTGCTTCCGCTCCCGGTGACGACCTCCGCGCGCCGCTTCGAGGAGCACGGCGTGCTCCGCCAGCAACTCCT
The DNA here is from genome assembly GCA_023481105.1 of Acidobacteriota bacterium. Lineage (GTDB taxonomy): Bacteria > Acidobacteriota > Terriglobia > Acidiferrales > UBA7541 > JACQDE01. The sequence goes on from JAMCWK010000139.1 coordinate 24,183, forward strand.
CAACACCGCACTCGTTTCCGCCTACTATTTCGGCGTCCCACCGGCGTCGCTGGCGCGGTTATACACGCCCCACAAGCGGGTAACCGCGTCCCGTTCGGCTGTCCCCGGAATGTCCTCTGGCGGGTAAATGTCGCTGCCTCCCGGCACGCACGGTTCCCTTCAGCTGGCTGGAGTGATCTACGTCCGCGTCTGGGCGATGACTTCACGCACCGCTTCCGCCACCAGCTCCGGCTCGTCGAGGAGAATCCAGTGCGCGCTGTCGGCGGCGATGATGTGTTTGCTGTTCGAAGAGAGCCGCGCCAGGTCTTCCTGCTCGCGCGCGCGCGGCTCGGGGTGGTGGCTGCCGGACAGCACGACGAGCGGCAGAGCGCCGAGCCCCTCGAGCGAGGCGACCACCGCGGCGCTTGCGGGCAACGAACCGACGTAAGCAGTCATGGCGCGGTGACACCGCGGCTGGCACCACACCGCGCGCACTTGAGGCAGGACTTCCGGCGGCAGCTTGCGCACTTCGCCGACGATGCGTCCCAAGAATTTTTCCGCGCTGGGTCCGAAGGCGCGCGCGGCAGCTTTGGGCGCGCCGGTCGCGCCGCGCTCGAGACGTTCGAGCACAAAACGCACGAAGCCCACGCGGCAGAGAAGCTCGCCGATGCGCGAGAAAAGCACCGCGCCGCGCAGCATCCGGCGCTGGTGCAGTGTAATGTGCTCCCACTCCGCCGGGTGCACCGAATCCACGAGAACCATGCCAGCTACTTCGCCGGGAAATTTGTGCGCGTAGTAGCGCACGCAATAGCCGCCAAAGGAGTGCCCGACAAGAATCAGCGGACGCGGCACGTCCGCACGGTCGAGCAACGCGTGCAGCTCTTCGACAATGTGCGGCGGAGTGCGCGGGCGCGGCGAGGCGTCGCTCCAACCGAGGCCGGCGCGGTCGTAGCTGACCACGCGCGCAAACTTTGCCACCTCCGGCGCGACTTTGCTCCAGCTCAGCGACGACGCGGCAATGCCCGCTTCGAGCAGCACCGTGGGCGTGCCCGGCGCGACGCCCGCCGTGGCGGGCTCGAGCACGCGGATGTGCAGGCGATAGCCGCCGACATCAATCATGCGCCCCGGTGGAGGGAACCGCTTTGCGTCGCGCGTCGCGCCAGCAGCTTGATACAGCATTCCCGCCAGCGCCAGCAACGCCAATAGCCCGATAATGATCGCGAAAATACTCAACGTGCGCTGCGCCTCTCAGAAATCGCCCCGCCAAATTACAACAATTTCGGATGCTATGGACGGGGGATTCGTTCCGGAGAGAACTCTTTCGCGCCTCGCTAGAAGCGCGCGGTGTAGCGCAAGGTGACGCCCCGGCCGGGCGCGTCCACGCCCCAACTAATGCCGCGGTAATTGCGGTCGCCGATGTTCTCGAAGTCCACGGTGACGTCGTGGTGCTCGCCGAGGCGGAATCCGCCGCGCACATTGAAGGTGATGTATCCGGGAATGGCCAGATTCATCGGCGCAGAGTTCACGCCCGTGCCGAGCACGCGGTCCTGCACTTGCAGCAGCGTCTCCCCCGTGGCCAGCAGCACGTCGTCCGCTGTGCCGAACACCGTGTCGAGTCCGGGTCCAATCATGCCGCGCACGCGCGCGCCACGATTGAAGAAGTTGGCGATGTTGCCGCGGGAGCGCTCTGCGCCGGTGCGCCGGTCGGAGAGGTCGAGGCTCGAGAGGCGCGTCTGGCGGTTGGCCGCGTGCAGGTATGGCTCCACCCAGAAGCGTTGCGAAGGCGGCGCGTAGCGCAGCTTCAGCCAGCCGTCCGACGCGGGCGTGCCGCCTTCAATGTTGGGCGGCAGACCGGTGCGCGTGTCGCGGGCGCGCGCGTAGGTGAACACGCTCCTCAGCGACCACGCCGCAGCGAGCTGCACTTCCATGTCGTGCTCCACGCCCCAGATGCGCGCGTTATCGAAGTTTGTGCGCACAAGCACTGGGCTGGTGGTCGCGGCCACGAACACCACGCCGTTGGCGTTCTGCGAGGTGATGGTCTGCCCGCCGAGGGAAATTCCCACGGCGCCCGGCGGCAAAATCAGCGACTGCTTGGTGATGTTGTCGTGGATGTCGTTGATGAAAAACGCGAGGTCGCTTTCGAAGCGGCGGTGGCGTACGCGCGCGCTGAGCTCGTAGCTCCAGTTCGTTTCCGGTTGCACCTGCGTGACCGGCGCGCCCGTGGAAATCGCCGAGCTGTCCGCGGTCGAGCCCACCGTGCCGTTCAGGCCGGCGATGTCTCGCGCGGCGACTTCGAAGCCCGAGCCGGTCAGCCCCAGCGTGCCGAGGTCGGTCATGTGCGGTGCGCGGAATCCGCGGCTGATATTTGCCGCAAGCGTGAACTGCTCCACCGGCGTGTAGCTCACGCCGACGCGGCCGGTCCAAGCGCTCGCGCGCAGCGAATCGTCCGGCCAGAGCGGGAGCCCGCCGACGAGCGGCGAATCCGCGGCCCGCGCGCGATAGCTGGCCGCGGAATAGCGCACGTTGGCGACCAGGCGCAGCTTGCGCGGCACCACTTCCAGAATATTCTGCACATACATTCCGCCGCTCTTGAAACGCGCATTGTTCGGCACGCGCGGACGGGTGAGCGTAATCGTACTGCTCACGGGATTGAAGGCAAATGCGGGCGCGCCGATGCGCTCGTGATAAAACTCCGCGCCGAACATCGAACTCCACCGTGAATCCCACTGCTTCATGGCCATGCCGCTGACGCCGTGGGCGCGCATGCGCTCGCGCTCATGGGTAATGGCGCCGTTCGGATTTCCGTTGCCGCCTTGGTTCACGCGCTCCTCGCGCTGCATGTTGAAGGAATAAGTGAAGACCAAATCGTCCAACCAGCCGGCGCGCGAGCGATCAAAGCGCACATAGAAGAGATCGTTCATCAGGTTGCGCAAATCCGCGACGAGGTTGCCGTCGCCGCCGAGCAACTGGTCGTAGCGGCGCCCGCCATCCTGCTGCCCGCGGAGGTAGTTGGCGGTGATGCTGGTGCCCGCCACCGGAGTCCAATTCACGCGGAACATTCCGCCGTACTGCGTGAACGACGTGCCCGGCAGACGCCCATCCACCAGCACAGTGGAGGGCAAGCCGAAGAAGCGCGTGACCGCAGCGTGCGAATCGCGGCCCTGGCCCACCAGCAGACCGTTCGCGCGCCGCCCTGCCACATTGGCGGTGACGCCGAACTTTTTCGCTGCATACGATGCCGTCAAGTTCGTGCCGTATCCGGCATCGGCGCTGTTGAAAAACGTGCTACTGCGCGCGTGAAACACCGGCGCGCCCGCGGAAAGTTGCGGCGCGCGCGTCACGAACTGCACGCTGCCGCCCAGCGCATCGCTGCCATATTGCGCGCTGCTCGGCCCGCGCAGGACTTCCACCGATTCGAGGCTCGTCGGATCAATCAGATTCAGGAACGTGTTGATGCCGCCGCGCGCGGCGCTGCTCGAAAACCGCACGCCGTCCACAAACACGTTGACCTTATTGCCGGTGAGCCCGCGCACGACGATTCCGGAAATCGTGGGGCTGGTGCGTTGCAAGTTCAGGCCTGGCGACCCTTCCGCCACCTGCGCGACAACGCTCTTCGCGCGCCGCTCGAGTTCGTCCGCGCCGATCACCACCACCGACTGTGCTGCCCCCTGCGTGGACTCAATGCGCCCCGGCGTGCTGGTCACCGTCACTTCCTGGTGCATGGCACCGACGCTGAGCGTCACTTCCACTGCGCGGGCGCCTGCCTCGACCGCCACGCGCCGCTCCGCCAGACCCGGCGCCGCGACGACCAGCAAGTAACTGCCGCGCGCCACATCGGCAAACTTGAAGCGGCCCTGCGCGTCCGTCTGTGTGGTGGCCACGACCGCTTGTTGCGCCGTGCGCAACGTCACGTCCGCTGCCACCACCACGCCGCCCTGCGCGTCGCGGACTACGCCTTCGATGCTGCCACCATCATCGGCGTGCACCGCGGCCGCCGCGCCCAGCAGCAGGCTCGCGCACAGGAGGGAAATCAGAAAGGAATTCCGCATCGTCACTAGAGTACTTGGACGAAGAAAGGAGGGCAAACGTTTCGCCGCCGCGCGCTGTTTGCACACGTTGCGCGCAGCAAAACTGGTTACTTCGCGCCGACGCCCAGCTTTTTCAGGATCGTCATCATCGGGCACCAATCGGTGAAGCCCGATTGCAGCAGGTTCAGCCCGACAAAGGCGGTGAACCAGTACCAGTAGGGGTGCACCCACGTGCCCAGCGCCAGCGAGATCAGCACAAAGGCCCCCGCAATCAACCGCAACGTTCTCTCGACCGTCATGATTTTTCTCCTTCTTTCTTTTTCTCGCTCCAGTAAAACAAAACCGGCACGGCCATGCGTGAAAGCAGCGTGCTGGCCACTTCACCGGCCATCAGAGAAATCGCCAGGCCCTGAAAGATCGGGTCAAACAAAATGACACCCGCGCCGACCACCACCGCCGCCGCCGTCAGAAGCATGGGACGGAAGCGCACGGCGCCGGCATCCACCACGGCCTCCTCCAGCGACATGCCCTGCGCGCGGCGAAGCTGGATGAAATCCACGAGGATGATGGAATTGCGCACGATAATTCCCGCGCCAGCAATGAAGCCGATCATCGAAGTGGCCGTAAAGAATGCGCCCATCAGCCAGTGCGCCGGCAAAATGCCCACCAGCGTTAGCGGAATCGGGGCCATGATCACCAGCGGCGTCTTGAACGACTGGAACCAGCCCACGACCAGGACATATATAAGGATGAGCACCGCGGCAAAGGCGATGCCGAGGTCGCGGAACACTTCGATGGTGATGTGCCACTCCCCGTCCCACTTCATGGCCAGCTTGCCGGTGTCCGGCGGCTGAATGGCGTTGAACTGCTCCACGGCGTAGCCTTCCGGCAGCTTCAGCACGTCAATCTTTTTGCCCAACTCGGCAATGGCGTACACCGGGCTCTCCACGTCGCCAGCGACGTCGCCGATGACGTACACCACCGGGCGGAGATTTTTGCGGTAGATGTTCTTGTCAATCTGTGTTTCGCGGACGCGCACCAGCTCTCCCAGCGGCACCATCGTGCCCGAGGGCGCGCCTTCCCGCGCCGCAAGGTACAGCCCGCGCAGCGCGTCGGCGCCGGAGCGGCTTTCGCGCGCCAGGCGCACGCGGATGGGCACGTCTTCGCGCTCGCCCGGCTGATGCATCAGGCCCACGTCTGCTCCGTCCAGAGCGATTTCGAGCGCCGACGCCACGTCACCGGTAGTGATGCCGCGCAGCGCGGCCTTGTCCTGCTCCACCGCGAAGTCGAGTTTCTTCTGCGCGTCTTCGACGTACCAGTCCACGTCTACGACGCCGGGAGTATTGTCGAAAATGTCGCGGATCTGCCGGGCCACTTCGATTTGCCGCGAATATTCCGGCCCGTAAACTTCCGCCACCAGCGTCGAAAGCACCGGCGGCCCGGGCGGCACTTCTGCCACTTTCACGCGCGCATTCCAATGCCGGGCAATTTCCTGAATCGGCCCGCGCATTTCTTTCGCGATTTCGTGGCTTTGCTTGGAACGCTCGTCCACGCTGCGCAGATTCACCTGGATGTCCGCGACGTTCGGGCCGCGGCGCAAAAAATAATGCCGCACGAGTCCATTGAAGTTGTAAGGGCCGCTCGTGCCGGCATAAATTTGATAGTTGATGACTTCGCCGTGGCCGCGCAGGTAGCCGCCGATTTCTTCCGCCACGCCCAGCGTTTTCTCCAGCGGCGTGCCTTCCGGCATGTCGATGATCACTTGGAATTCGCTTTTGTTGTCGAACGGAAGCATCTTCACGCGTACGGCCTTCAGCGGCACCAGCAGGCACGCGAGCAGCAGAAGCCCAACCACGCCGCCGAGGAAAATCCATCGCCGCCGCGAGTTCTCGATGAGTGGCGTCATGATGCGGCGATACAGCAGCGTGAGGCGGCCTTCCTTTTCTCCTTCCGCGTGATGTTCACTGCTGGCGCGCCCGCGCAGCAGCCGAAGTGCCGCCCACGGCGACACCACAAACGCAATCGCCAGCGAAAACACCATGGCCGCCGACGCGCCCACCGGAATCGGCCGCATGTACGGACCCATCAGCCCGCTGACAAACGCCATCGGCAGAATCGCGGCAATCACCGCGGCGGTCGCGAGTATGGTCGGGTTGCCCACTTCATCCACGGCTTCCACGGCGACGTCGCTCCACGCGCGGCCCGCGTTTTGCGGGAGGCGGAAATGGCGCACGATGTTTTCGACGACCACAATCGCGTCGTCCACCAGGATGCCGATGGAAAAAATTAGCGCGAAAAGCGTGACGCGGTTCAGCGTGTAGCCATACAAATAAAAAATCGCCAGGGTCAGCGCCAGGGTCACCGGAATCGCCAGCAGCACCACGCCGGATTCGCGCCAGCCCAGCGCCAGCGCCACCAGCAGCGTCACGCTCAATGTGGCCAACAATAGGTGCTTCAGCAGTTCGTCGCTTTTGTGCTTGGCGGTTTCGCCGTAGTTGCGCGTCACGGTGATTGCGACGTCGCGCGGAATAGTCGTGCCGCGCAGGCGTTCCACCGTTTCGATTACGTTTTCGGCCACGACGGTGGCGTTGGTGCCTTTGCGCTTGGCCACAGTCAGCGTGACCGCCGGCTGCTCTTCCGTTTTTTTCTGGGCCGCGCCGCCGGAACCATACATCACGTAATTCACCGGCTCCTCCGGGCCGTCTTCCAGTGTGGCAACGTCGCCGAGGTACACCGGCCTTCCGCCCGACACGCCCACCACCAATTTTTTCGCGTCGTCCACACTGCCGACAAACCGCCCGGCTTCGACGGCAATCTCCTGGTTACTTTGCGCGAAGGAACCCGATGCGGCGCGGCGGTTGGACACCTGAAATGCCTGCGCGATGGCCGCGGGGCTGGTGCGATAGGCGGCCAGGCGCTGCGAGTCGAGCGTCACCTTCAATTGCCGCCGCTGCCCGCCGATCAGCGTCGTTTCGCTGACGTCGGCCACCTGCTTCACGGCCTGGTCGAGTTCGCCGGCAATGCGCCGCAGCGCAAACGCGTCGTAGCCCTTGCCATGCAGCGTCAGCGCCAGCACCGGCACGTCGTCAATCGAACGCACTTTGATGAGCGGCTGCGAAACGCCCGGCGGGATGCGGTCGAAATTCGAATACATTTTGTTGTACGTGCGGATGATGGCGTCTTCTTCCTTGATGCCCACTTCGAAGCGCACCACGACCATCGCGCCGCCCGGCGAGCTGGTGGAATAGAGGTACTCGACGCCGGGAATTTCCCGCAGCAGCTTTTCCATAGGAATTGTCGCGCGCTGCTCCACTTCCTCCGCGGACGCGCCGGGCATGGCCACAAAAATGTCCAGCACTGGCACAATGATCTGCGGCTCTTCTTCGCGCGGCGTCTTCATCACCGCGAAAAATCCCAGTAGCAGTGACGCCACAATCACCAGCGGCGTCAGCCGCGAATCAATGAATGCGTGCGCAATTCTTCCGGCAAGGCCCCGCATGTCTATTTCTCCACTTTCTTGCCATCGAGGTCGCGATTCGCCGCGTCCAGCACGACGCGCTCGCCATCGCCGAGCCCGGAAAGAATTTCCGTTTTGTCGCCGATGCTTTTGCCCAGCGTCACCATGCGCAGCCGCGCAATGCCTTCCGCATCCACCACGTACACGCCGTGCAATTGCCCGCGGTGCAAGACCGCGCCGGCGGGCAGCACGATCGCCTGTTTTTCTCCGCGCGCAAACCACGCCCGCCCGAAGAGGCCCGAGCGAATCGCGGCGTCGCGCGGCAACTCAATCCGCGCGCGCACGGTGTGAGAAGCAGAATCTGCGCCAGCCTCGATTTCCACCACTGTGCCGGAAAAATCTTTTCCGGGAAGCGCATCGAGTTCCACGCGCGCTTTCGTGCCGCGCTTTACGTTTAGCGCTTCCGCTGCGTCCACGGTTACTTCTAACCGGTATTGCGACGTCGCTTCAATCACCAGAAGCGGCACGCCCGGCGCGGCCATCGCGCCCGGCTCCACCATGCGCCGCACAACCATGCCGCTGAACGGCGCGGTCACCCGTGCGTAGCCCGACACGGTTTCCATCGCGCGCAATTCCGCCTGCGCGCGCTCGCTCATTGAGGCCACTTGCTGCTGCCGGGCCCGCGCCGCCGCGAGCCCTTCCTGCGCGGCGCGCTGTTTTGCTTCTACTTCGTCAAATTCCTGCGGGCTGACGGACTTCTTGTCGCGCAGCATTACGAAGCGCTCGTACGTCTTCTGCATCACGTCGGCCTGCGCCTTCGCTGCCGCCACCCCGCGCGCAACTTCTTCTTTCGCGTGCGTGGCTTCGTCCACTGCGGCTCGCGCCGCGCTGCGCCGCTCGGCAAATTCGCGTTCGTCGAGCGTCACGAGCACCTGCCCGGCCTGCACCGCGTCGCCTTCGCGCACGTGCACCGCGGTCACCGTACCCATCACGCGCGCGGCGACTTGCGCGGACGTTGCGCTGGCCACCGTTCCCGGCGCTTCGATTTCATCCGGGAAATTCTCCAGCTTCACGGCTTCGACGCGAGCGCCGCTGACGCGCTCCGCCGCCGCGGGCTTGGCTTCTTCCTTCCCCCCGCACGTGGCCAATATCAGCAGCACAGCGGTCGTCAGTATTCCCAAAATGAGAAATTTGATCTTCATTGCGTCACTCCCCTGCGCATCATCCA
>JAMCWK010000030.1 GCA_023481105.1 Acidobacteriota bacterium
ACGCGCACCAGCAGCCGTTGGCTGCGGCGCTTTTCCGCGCCGCTAGTGTCCTGTAAATCGTTGGCCGGGCTGGGGGGTGTCGGCATGAGGCGCTCGATTGTTTCGTCGTTACTTATTTACTTTGTTTGTCCGCCGGAGGCAAGGGTACTTCCGGGGGATGGTTGACGCTTTCGCGACCTTCGCTTATACTAATTCTTCTGCATGGCGCGCTTCGCTCGCCTTCCCTGCCCATCAATACTTCCAGATTTTCGTGGGGAATTGCAGCAGCAGAACTCTGGCGCGCGCCGTTCCCTTGAAACTGAGCACTGACCACTACACATGACTGAAGCCACCGCAAGCTGCCGGCGCGAAATCGAGCTGGAAATTCCCGCCGAAGACGTAGATCGGACGAGCGTCGTGATTCGCCGCCGCTTCGCCGACGACATCAAGAGCGAAGTCCTGCAATCGCTCATCCCCGAGCGCATCGAGAAGGCGCTGGAGGAGCAGAAGCTGGTGCCCGTGACGCGCCCGCAAGTGGACCACGTGGATTTCCCCGAGGCCGGCCCGGTGAAGTTCCGCGCCGTCTTCGAAGTGTTTCCGGAATTCGCGCTGGGCGAATACAAGGGCCTCGAGGTTACGGTGGACGCCATCGAGGTGACCGACGATGACGTAGCCAAGACGCTCGAGGAAATGCGCAACCGCGCCGCGACGTTTGTGCCGGTCGAGGGCCGCGCGCTGGCCGACGGCGACTTCGCCGTGCTGAAAATTATCGGCGTGCCCGCGAGCGGCGTACCCATCCAGGCGGAAAACGTGCTCTGCCACATCGGCGCCGAAGAAACCATGGAAGCTTTCAACACGAATCTGCGCGGCGCGCAGCCCGGCGACAAGAAGACTTTCGAAGCCACCTACCCGCAGGACTATCCCGATCCCAAGTTGGGTGGGAAAACGTTCCATTACACAGTGGACGTGCTCGGCGTTAAGGAGAAGAAGCTGCCCGAACTGAACGACGAATTCGCCAAGGACGTGGACGCCGCCTCGCTCGAGGACCTGCGCACGAAAATCCGCGAGAACCTGGTGGCCGCGCGCGACCAGCGCCAGCGCGAGCAGGCCGAACAAAAGTTAATCGAAGCGCTCATCGCCAAGCACGACTTCCCCGTGCCGGAAGCCCTCGTCGAGCACCAGCAGGACGCGCGGCTGGAGCGCGTGGTGCGTTCGCTGGCCGGGCAGGGCGTGGACCCGCGTGCAGTCAACGTGGACTGGGTGAGCCTGCGGCAGCGGCAGCGCGAGCGCGCCGTGGACGACGTCAAGGCGGAAATGCTGCTGGACAAGGTGGCCACGGCCGAAAGCATTGACGTCAGTGAAGAGGAATTCGAGCAGCAGATCGCGCATCTCGCCGGCCACAGTGGCGAATCGGCACAAGCTTTCCGGGCTCGCTTGACAAAGCAGGGGTCGCTCGATAGGATGAAATCGAAGCTGCGAAGCGACAAGACGCTCGAGTGGCTCTACCGAAACGCCCGGATCCAGACAGCAGCAGCCAAGGAATCCAAATCGTAGCGGAGCCGGGCTCCTGCTTGCACCCGCGGTGCTAGTGCTGACATTGCGCAAACAGATTCTCCAATGAGCAACCCTGACGACAGAATTCCACGCGCCACAACGCTCGTTCCCATGGTGGTCGAGCAGACCAGCCGCGGCGAGCGCGCTTATGACATTTACTCGCGCCTGTTGCGCGACAATATTATTTTTATCGGCACGCCGATTGACGACCATGTGGCAAATCTCGTCACCGCGCAGCTTCTATTTTTGGAAGCGGAAGACCCGGAGAAGGACATTTCGCTCTACATCCATTCTCCCGGCGGCTCCATCACCGCGGGCATGGCCATCTACGACACGATGCAATTTGTGCGACCCGACGTGGTAACCATCTGCGTCGGCCAGGCCGCCTCGATTGCCGCGCTGCTGCTTTGCGCCGGCGCGCCGAAGAAGCGTTTTGCTCTGCCCAACTCGCGCATCCTGATTCACCAGCCGTGGATGAGCGGCCTTTCCGGGCAGGCCACGGACATTGACATCCACGCCAAGGAAATCCTGCGCATGCGCACCGTGCTGAACCAGTTGATGGCCCAGCACACCGGGCAACCGCTGGAAAAAATCGAGAAGGACGTGGAGCGCGACTTCATCATGACCGCGGCGCAGGCCAAGGACTACGGCCTGATTGATGAAATTGTGGCGCGCAACCGCCACACGATTCCGACCGTTCCCAAGGGTTAGTAACTGAATGGAATCGCAACCTCGCAATGGAATTCAATGGGCGTAAAATCGTGAAGCAATTCGCACCCAAACTCGCAGGAGCACCCGTCCGGAGGCGCCCACTTCGGTGAAAAAATTCAGCCCAGACGAAACACTGCGCTGCTCGTTCTGTCACAAAACACAGGAACAGGTGGAGAAGCTCATCAGTTCGCCTTCCGACTACCCGCGCGCGTACATTTGCGACGAGTGCGTCACCGTGTGCCGTCAGATTCTCGAGGACGAGAAGAAAGAGCAGGCCACCGCCGTCAATCGCCGCCTGCCACGGCCGCCGGAGATTAAGGCCTTCCTCGACAGCTACGTCATCAGCCAGGACAAGACCAAAAAGAAGCTCGCCGTGGCGGTGTACAACCACTACAAGCGCATCTTTCTGAACCGCCAGCCGGGCGAAGTCGAGCTGACGAAATCCAACGTTCTGCTCATCGGCCCCACGGGCACGGGCAAGACGCTGCTGGCGCAAACGCTGGCGCGCATGCTCGAGGTGCCTTTCGCCATTGTGGACGCCACCACGCTCACCGAAGCGGGCTACGTGGGCGAGGACGTCGAGAACATTATTTTGAAATTGCTGCAAAGCGCGGACGGCGACGTCACCCGCACGCAGCAGGGCATCATTTACATCGACGAAATCGACAAAATCGCCAAGAAGGACGAAAACCCCTCCATCACCCGCGACGTCAGCGGCGAGGGCGTGCAGCAGGCCCTGCTGAAGATTCTCGAAGGCACCGTGGCCAACGTGCCCCCGCAGGGCGGCCGCAAGCACCCGCACCAGGAATTTACCCCCGTGGACACCACCAACATTTTGTTCATCTGCGGCGGGGCCTTTGTCGGGCTGGAAAAAATTATCGAGCGCCGCATCGGGCAGCGCGCGCTGGGCTTCACCTCCAACAATCCGCCGTCCACTGGCAGCCGCCGCAATATCGAGCTGCTGGAGCAAGCGCAGCCCACCGACCTGATTCGTTACGGCCTGATCCCGGAATTTGTCGGCCGCCTGCCCGTCGCCGGCGTGCTGAGCGATTTGGACAAGGGCGCGCTGGTGCGCATTCTTACGGAACCCAAGAACGCGCTCATCCGTCAATATCAGCGGCTCTTCGAATTTGAAAACGTGCGCCTGCGCTTCACGGACGAAGCGCTGGAGACGATTGCCGAAGAAGCGCTCAAGCGCAAGATCGGCGCGCGCGGCCTGCGCATGATCCTCGAAGACCTGATGCTCGACCTCATGTACCATCTGCCCACTCAGCGAAAGCTGCGAGATTTTGCTGTCACCGCGGAGATGATCCACACCCGCGAGATCAATTGGAGCTTGCTCGAAAAGGCCGGCTAGTCCGGCCCGAGCCACGACCGCCAGGGAGACAATGTTCCACCGCGAAAAACAGGAATTGAAGCGCGTGCCCATGATGCCGGTGCGCGATATGGTCATCTTTCCGCAGATGATGACGCCGTTCATCGTCGGCCGCGAAGCCTCCGTGCGCGCGCTGGAAGAGGCGCTGGCCGGCGACAAAAAGATTTTTCTCGCCACGCAGCATGATGCGTCCGTGGACGACCCCAAGCCCAACGAGATTTACACGGTGGGCACGCTCGCCAACATCGTGCAGAGCGTCAAGCTGCCCGACGGCAACATCAAGGTGCTGGTCGAAGGCGCGGAGCGCGCCAAGGTGGTGCAGATCGCCACGGAAGAAGGATTCTTCCGCGCGTCCATCAAAATGGTGGCCATCAAGGTGGAGCCTTCGCCGCAGCTCGAACAGGCTTCCAGCCGCGCCACCGGGCTCTTCGAGCAGTACGTCAAGCTCTCGCAGAGCCTGAACTACGACACGATGGTCGCCGCCATCCGCGTGGAAGACGCCAACAAGCTCGCGGACACCATCGCCGCCAATTTGCAGCTCGCCGTCGAGGAAAAGCAGGAGTTGCTGGAAATTTTCGATCCGCTGGACCGCCTGAATCGCGTGGCGGACATCCTCGATCTGGAAATCGAAAAGCTGAACATGGATCGCTCCATCCACGGCCGCGTGAAGCGCCAGATGGAGCGCGCGCAGAAAGAGTATTACCTCAACGAAAAGATCAAGGCCATCCAGAAGGAACTCGGCCGCGGCGAGAAGAGCGATACCGACGAGCTCAAGAAAAAAATTGACTCCGCCGGCATGCCCAAGGACAAAGGACACCAAGGAAAAGGCCATCACCGAGCTGAAGCGCCTGGAGATGATGCCGCCGATGTCCGCCGAGTCCACCGTCTCCCGCAACTACCTCGATTGGCTGCTGGCCGTGCCGTGGAAAAAGAAATCGAAAGAGATACGCGACATCGGCGTGGCGGAGCGCATCCTGGAAGAAGACCACCACGGCCTCGAAAAAATCAAAGAGCGCATCATCGAGTACCTGGCCGTGCGCCAACTGGTGAAGAATCCCAAGGGCTCGATCCTCTGCTTCGTGGGGCCTCCGGGCGTGGGCAAAACATCGCTGGCCATGTCCATCGGCAAGGCCACCGGACGCAAATTCGTCCGCGTGTCGCTCGGCGGCGTGCGCGATGAAGCGGAAATCCGCGGCCACCGCCGCACCTACATCGGCGCCCTGCCCGGACAGATTATCCAGTTAATGAAGAAGGCCGGCACGGTGAATCCCGTCTTTGTGCTCGACGAAGTGGACAAGATGTCCATGGACTTCCGCGGCGACCCCTCGGCGGCGCTGATGGAAGTGCTCGACCCCGAGCTGAACCATGCTTTCACCGACCATTATCTCGACGTGGAGTACGACCTCTCCAAGGTGATGTTCATCTGCACCGCCAACGTGCTGCACACCATTCCGCAGCCCTTGCAGGACCGCATGGAAGTCCTGCGCCTGCCCGGCTACACCGAGCAGGAAAAATTGCAGATTGCCCGGCGCTTCCTGGTGAAGAAGCAGCGCGAAGCCACCGGCCTGAGCGAAAAAAATCTGGTGATGACCGACGAGGCGCTCACCTACATCATTCGTCACTACACGCGCGAAGCCGGCGTGCGCAACCTGGAGCGCGAAATCGCCAGCCTCTGCCGCAAGGTCGCCCGCAAGGTGGTCAAGGAAGGCAAGGAGATTGCCGTCGAAATCACGCCCGCCAACATCGGGGAATTCCTCGGCGTCATCAAATTCCGCGACATGCTCGCCGAAAAGCAGAACGAAGTCGGCCTCTCCATGGGCCTGGCCTGGACCGAGGTCGGCGGCCAGGTGATGGGCACGGAAACCACCATCATGGAAGGCAAGGGCCGCTTGACGCTCACCGGCAAGCTCGGTGACGTTATGCAGGAATCCGCGCAGGCCGCCATGAGCTACGTGCGCACGCGCGCCGGCTCATTGGGCCTGATGAAAGATTTTTACCGCCATATTGATATCCACATGCACGTGCCCGAAGGCGCCATCCCCAAGGACGGCCCTTCCGCCGGCATCACCATCGCCACTTCGATTGTCAGCGCGCTGCTGAAGATTCCCGTGCGCTGCGACGTGGCGATGACCGGCGAAATCACTCTGCGCGGCAAGGTGCTGCCCATCGGCGGCGTCAAGGAAAAGCTGCTCGCCGCCCACCGCATGGGCCTGTTTACCATCATTCTGCCGAAGGACAACGAGAAGGACCTGGCCGACATTCCGGTCGAGATCCAGGCGGAAATGAAGATTCATTTTGTGGAAACGATGGATGAAGTGCTCGAGTTGGCCCTCGAACGGCCTCTCGTGGCGGCCGCGGTCCCCGCGGTGCCCGAGGTGGCTTCCAAGTTCGAGCAGCCGGCGGAGAAAGATCAAGGCTTGACCAACTGAAGTCCCTCGGCTCGCCTGCCCCCCGACGGGCGCGCGCCGGACCGCACTGTTGGCCAACTAACCCATTCTGGAAAAAAGGAGATTTCGCGGCGGTGGTTTACGCAGCCGCCCGAAGTGCAAGATACAGGATCATGACGAAACCTATTGCAGACGATTCAGAAGGAACAAACGAAATGAGCATCAGCCTGGCAGAACTGAAGGACCGCAACATCACCGAGTTGGCCAAGGTGGCCAAGGAACTCAATATCCCCGGCGCCAGCGGCATGCGCAAGCAGGAGCTGATTTTTCAGATCCTCCGCGCCCAGACGGAGAAGAACGGCTTGATCTTTTCCGAAGGCGTGCTGGAATGCCTGCCCGACGGCTTCGGCTTCCTGCGCGCGCCGGAGTACAACTATCTCCCCGGCCCGGACGACATCTACGTCTCCCCGTCGCAGATCCGCAAGTTCGACTTGCGCACCGGCGACACCGTCTCCGGACAGGTGCGCCCGCCCAAGGACGGCGAGCGCTACTTCGCGCTCATCAAGGTGGAAGCCGTCAACTTCGAAGACCCGGAAGTGGCACGCAACAAAATTTTCTTTCGCGCTCATCAAGGTGGAAGCCGTCAACTTCGAAGACCCGGAAGTGGCACGCAACAAAATTTTCTTCGACAACCTGACGCCGCTCTACCCGCAGGAGCGCATCCGCCTGGAAACCGGCAAGGAAAATCTCACCGGGCGCGTGCTGGACATGCTCTGCCCCATCGGCAAGGGCCAGCGCGGCCTGATTGTCGCTCCGCCGCGCACCGGCAAGACCATGATGTTGCAGAGCGTCGCCAACTCCGTCACCACCAACCACCCCGAAGTCGCCCTCATCGTGCTGCTCATTGACGAGCGCCCCGAGGAAGTCACCGACATGCAGCGCACCGTCAAGGGCGAAGTCATCAGCTCCACCTTCGACGAGCCGCCGCAGCGACACATTCAGGTCGCCGAAATGGTGCTGGAAAAAGCCAAGCGCCTCGTCGAGCACAAGCGCGACGTCGTCATCCTCCTCGACTCCATCACGCGTCTCGCCCGCGCCTACAACGCGGTCACACCGCCCTCCGGCAAAGTCCTCAGCGGCGGTATTGACGCCAATGCCCTCCAGCGCCCGCGGCGCTTTTTCGCCGCCGCGCGCAATGTCGAAGAGGGCGGCTCGCTCACCATCATCGCCACCGCGCTGATTGACACCGGCAGCCGCATGGACGACGTCATCTTCGAAGAGTTCAAGGGCACCGGCAACATGGAAATCAACCTCGACCGCCGCCTCGTGGACAAGCGCGTCTTCCCCACCATCGACATTAACCGCTCGGGCACCCGCAAGGACGAACTCCTGCTTCCCGCCGACGAGCTGAACCGCGTCTGGGTCCTGCGCAAGGTGCTCAGCCCGCTCTCCACCACGGAGGCCATGGAACTGCTCCTCGGCCGCTTGACCAAATCCAAGTCCAACGCCGAATTCCTCAACTCCATGTCCGCACCGACATAGCCAGCGGCAGGTGTCAGTAGCGCACCCAAACAGACTGCAAAAAAAACCGTTGTCATTCTGAGGAGTCCCGATGCATCGGGACGACGAAGAATCTCACCGTGGGCTCGTTTTACATTTATTAGAAACGGGAGTGCACCTGGCAGCGCGCTTCCTTTTTCCGCTCTTTACGTCCTGATTTCTGATTTCACTACACCCTACACCGGCTCTGTTGACATCCTTGTTCGAACGATGGCGACGCTACAACCGATAGATGTTGAAAGCCAGTCCGAGCAGAAGGGCTTGGCGGCATTGCATGCGCAGCGAGCGGCCCGGTGCGCGGGCCGAGAGC
>JAMCWK010000053.1:0-23802 GCA_023481105.1 Acidobacteriota bacterium
ACGTGCCGTTTGACCGGAAACGGGCCAGACCAAAATCAAGCCCTTTCTTGTTCAGCGAGCTTGTGCCTGCGGCGAGGATTCTGTCCTCCCCTGAAACGTTCTGGATGGTAACGGTTGATGCGCCAACGCTGCCCGCTCCCGGGCCCTTGCTTTGGGGCTTATAGAGCACCGTCCCGCCGTTTCCGAAGGTGCTGTCCAGGGTTCCATTCGAATTCAGGCGAGCCAAGGTCCAACCGCAGTCAGTGCTGCCACCCGCCATCACAATTTTCCCATCCGACTGAACGTCGACGGCGTTCGAGGTGAGTCCGGCACAGCTTCCAAAGTTGCTGACCGCGGCATGTCCGCCTGCGCCAAAGGCCGTGTCCAGGCTTCCGTTGGCGTTCAGGCGGGTGACTCGGAAGATGCCAAATCCCCAAATGGCGAGGATCTTTCCGTCGGCTTGCACGGCAATGTCGCGCACATAATCGGAGACCGGGGTTGTCTGTGGCGAGACGACGGCCATACCGCTAACCCCGAACGTGGGGTCCATCTGTCCATCAAGCCCGATGCGAGAAACGACGGCCTGATAAGCGTTGTCCTGGCCGCCGATGAGCATCTTCTGGGTGCTTGTCACTGGATCCGTCTGGAACGCGGCCGCCCACAAGTTTGCCAAATTCCCCGCGATGCCGGGATAGAGCACGCCCCCGCTCCCAAAGGAAGGATCCAGGCAGCCGGCCCCAGACGCCGGACAGTAGTTCACGATAGGCGACAGGCTGGGAGCAGTCCAAGCCCGATTTGTACAGGCGTCAATACTGCTTCCGTTGAGCGAGCCCTTGGCAACGACCGCGAAGAGTTCGGTGCCCTTGCCGCTGCGACCGTTCGTATTGGTGACGAGGATATCGAAGCTGGCGATGGTCGCGTCGTCGGCCACAGTGATGTTGGCGCGCAGCTCGCTCCCGCTGATGAACGTGGTCGAGTTCACGGTGACGCCACCGGGATTCGTGGTGCCGGTGACGAACCATTTCGCCAAGGCGCCATTCTTGAAGCCCTTGCCTTTGATGGTCACGTCGAGGGTGATGGTGCCCTGCTCCGCCGCCGGCGGGTCTGCGGACGTCACTTGCACGTCCTGTGCTTGAGACGCGGGCGCCCCGGCTAACCCGGCCACCAGTACCAGTAGTACTGAAAGCGAAAACAAAACGGCAAAGCGGCTGGGCTTCATCGCATCACCTCAAGTTTTCGGACTCAATTGCGCGCGAACAATTTCCTAATTTTCTTACACGGAAGCTACCACGCTTTTTCCGCGAGAATCCACTAATTCATCTGCCCAACCAGGATGAACGCCCCCCAGAAGTAGGGGTGCGCCTCCCTGCCGCCTCGTCGCAGCATGGCTCGCTGGGCCTGGGCCAGGGCGCCTGCCTTTTGAGCCGAAGCTAGACGCCGGTAAAACCCCTGCATCAGTCGGAGCGTTGAGCGGTCGTTAACTTCCCACAAAGTAGCCAGCACCGACGGGCTGCCCGCGTACAAGAAGGCGCGGGTCAGACCGACGAGGTCGTCGCCCGCCGGCACGTCCGAGAAGTAACCGCCCCCCAGGGCTGTTTCGCACGCACTCAGCGTGACCAGGTGCGCGTTCAATCGCAACTCGAGGATTTCGTGGACTTCGAGGCGCCCGTCTTCCTCCGCCTCTGGCTCCAGGTCGACGCCGGAAAGCAACGGGTTGTTTTTGTTGAAAAAGCCGTGCGTGGCCAGGTGCAATACGTCGAAGCGTCCCGCAAGGCGCTTGAACGAGCCCTCGGTGGCCCGTGACCCCAGCAGTAGCTCCTTCCGCCCGGGGAACGCCGCGGCCACGCTGCGCGCCTCCGCCTGCGTGAACTGCAGCCGCGACCGGGCCGGAGCCAGTGCCATCACGCTCTGGTGTGAATTGTTGCTGCCGGGCCCAAAAACCAGCGCCGCGGCGGCTGGCAAGTAGGTCACCTCGTACTGCTCGATCAGGAGGCTCCCGCTCGGCTCCGACGAAGCAGGCAGGGCCGCGAAGGGTACATAGTGCAGGATTCCATGCGGCACGACGTAGAGCCGCTTTACTCCGGCCAGCCATCCACCCTGCTCCACGGGTTGAATCAGCAGGCTGTAAAGGCTTGCCGCGGGACGCCGCCACTCCTCTCCGTGCTCGCGCGCCATCAAGCCGCGCAGTAAATCGATTCTTGCCTGCAGTTCGGCGGCCCCGTGTGGCACTGCCCGAGCCTGCAATCCATTTCGGCGTAGCACAAACATAACTACTTCCTTTTCGCCGACGACGTATTCGATCAGCGCGACGTCTTCAGGCAACCGCTCTTGCACGGCGCGGATCGCGGGGATGGCGGCCGCCCTGGCCCCTGCAAGCCGCGGCTCGCCGCGCGCCAGGTCGTCGAGCAGGTTTTGGTATTCGCGCTCGGCCTGGGCCAGTTCGGCGGTGTAGGCTTCCAGCGCCTGCCGCTTTTGTTGCGGGACTGGCTTGGACGTCTCCGCTTCCATTTCCCTCCGCAGTTGGCGCACCCGCTCGCGCAGCGCCATTTCGGCCTGGCGCTGCACCGCGTCGCGGATAGGCGGGCCGCCCCGTTCGAGCAGATCTAAGAAACTGCGCGCTCGTAGTTTTTCGGAGTAAGCGAACGCTTCGTCCAGGCGCCCGAGCTTTAGCAGAAGCTGCACCAGAGTTACGTACACCTGGTACTTGTCTTCCAGGTATCCGGAGCGGAAGCGCTCCTCGCGCAGTTGGCTGCGCAGTTCCTCGATGATTCCCACCGCCCGCTGGTAGGCCGTCACCGCCTCTTCCGCCTTCCCGCTTGACTCCAAAGCTTGGCCCCGCCCGTACTCAATCCTCCACCCGAGTTCCGGGTCCGGCGCGGACTCCAGTATCCGCTGACTGGCCAGAAATCGCTGGATGGCTTTCTCGATTCTCCCATCCCGCCGCGCCACTTCGGCCCCGGCGTACTCCGCTTGCGCTTCCAACGGACGCGCCCCCGCCTCGCGCGCAACGGTCGCGGCGGCTTCGGCTTCGCGCATCGCTTCCATCAGCCGCCCCAAGTCCGCATATGAGAAGGCCAGTTGGATTCTGGCGCTGGCCGTGGCGGCGTAATCACCTGTTTCGGTGGCGCGGGCCAGCGCGTCGCGGTACAGCGCCTGCGCCTGCTCGGGGCGGCGCCGGCGCAGCTCGATGTTGCCCAGCGCAATTAGGTTTAACGTCACGCCGCGCGGATGCTGGATCTCCCTCGAAATCTCCATGGCTCGACGAAAATCCTGTTCCGCCGAAGCGAGATCCCCCAACTGAAGATGAAGCGCTCCGAGTTCGCCCAACGCCTCGGTGAGTTGTTGTCTCAGCCCGCCCGAGTCGTAGCTTGCAAGTGCCAGCCGGTAATGCTGAAGGGCTAGGTCGTACTTGCCGACTCGAGCTAGCGTGCTTCCTTTGCCCTTGAGCGCGTCCGCTTCCTCACGCTTGAATCCGCCTTCACGGGCCAGCGTAATGGCCCGGTCGAAATGCTGGAGCGCCTCGTCCACTTGGCCCAGCCCCAGATAGCACAGTGCAATATTCGTAAGGTCGAAACTCATCGACGACTTCGACTTCGTCTTTTCATCGAGCGCCAGCGCCTCACGGTAATAGCGCTGCGCTTCCGCGTATTGGCCCAGCAGGAGGTGCCGTCCGCCCAGGTTCCCGATCGTATCGCTGATGCCGCGCTCGAACCCGGTGCCTCGGTACAACTCGAGTGCTCGGCGGTACTCCTCGAGCGAGCGGGTGTAGTCGCCAAGTTCGTCGAACACCAAGCCCAGGTTGTTTCGCGCCGAACCTTCCAGAAGGCGGTCTCCAAGCGCATTACCGATGGCGATCGCTCCCTGAAAAGATTGCGTCGCCTTCGAGTACGCTCCCTGCTCCCAGAAAAGCAGTCCTAGGTGACTGAGTGTGCGGCCTTCTTCTCCGCGGTCTCCGAGTTCGCGCTTCATTGCCAGGGACCGCTGTAAGTGCTCTTCGGCGCGCGGAAGGTCACCGAGCCTTTTGTAGCAATTCCCGATTAGGCCGACGGTGATGGCTTCGCCCCGCCGCTCGCCGGACGCGCGGTACAGCTCCAGCGCCCGTTGAAAGACCGGCAACGCGGCCACCGGCCCCTCATCGTTGTAAAGGCGGCGCGCGGCAGCCAAAACATCGCCTGCTTTCTCGGGCACTGACTGTTGGGAAAGCGTGCCCGCAGGCCGCTCCGGGGCGCTCTGACCGAAAACCGGGCTCCAGAGGATCAGCACAACCATCGCAAGTGAGATTGTTTTCACGGAACTCGCTGCGCAGGCAGGCGCCTATGGCGCCGCCGTCTGGAAACTCACAACCGCCGACCGCACAGTCTTTCCATTTGGCAAATGCGCACGCACCCAGAGGAAGTATTTCGCGCCCGGTTTCACGCTTTTCCCGATTGGCAGTAACGCATTGGTGGTTTCCGCCCGCCCTTCCCCAATAATGTCTCCGTCGGCCGTAACGACCTGCACTTCATAGTGAATGGCTCCGGGAATTCCCTTCCAACGAACTTCCACCGGTCCAGACGAAAGCACGGCGCCTTCCTTCGGGAATAGGATTTCCGGAAGCGGAGCTTTGCGCCCCGACTTGCGCACGGCGTGAGCGGATGTAGCGTCACTTGGCGGCATCAGGGCCGGTGCCGCGGGCACGACAGCTGGCGCGGCAGGTGGCGCAAGTTGGGTTGGCAGTGTTTGCTGGCGATCCAGGCGAAGCGTAAGCGCGAGAACAAGCGCGGCAGCAACTGCTGTCGCGGCACCCCAGCGCCAGATCCACCCAAATGCAGGCGCAGGTTTTTCGACGACAAGCTTCCGTGCTTGCAAAAGTAAGCCAATGGGGGTGTCCATCCGGCCGACCTCCGCCTCGCTCCTCACCAGAAACGCAACCTGGTCGCGGCAATCCCCACATGACACGAGGTGACTCTCCACCCTCGCTTTTTCAGCGCTTTCCAATCGCCCATCCGCAAATGCGGCCAGCCCCTGCTCATCGGGACAACCCTGCCCCCGTTTGGCACTCCCGACCTTGCGGAGCAACGCCCTCAGATTCCCTTCGTCCATACTTATTGCTCTCTCTTTTCTTTCACGGAAGCCGGTTTCGGTTTTCCGCGAAGGCCCTCGCTATTCCACATCTTCTCGCAGCCTTTGCAGCACCTCCCGGATCTTGCGGTCGGCCGCCTGCGCGTTTTCCAAGCCCAGGACGCGGGCCACCTGCTCAAGCGTCAGGTCCTGCTCGTAGCGCATCTGCAGCAACAGTTGATCGCCTGGTGAAAGGTGGCCCACGGCTCGCTGCAGCCGATGGCGTTGCTCTTCCTGTATAGCTCGCGACTCTGGATTGGGGACCCCATCAGGAAGTTGTTCCACCCGGTGATCTTCCTCTTCCGCACTGGCTTCGACAGGTACTCGCTCCTCTACGAACCGGTTGTGGCGCACACGGAGCAACCACCTCTGCCGCGTCGTGAGCACCGAAGAGATTCGCTCCACACTTTCTGACAACTGCAGCCGCGTCCAACCGGGAAAATGCGCAGACAGTTTAAGAAAAGCATCCTCCTCAGAGGCGCCTTGCTCAAAGACGAGGCGAAACACATCCTGGTCAACCTGAGCAAGAGCTGACACTGAATCAAAAACCCATTCGCGGCCCGTTTCGTGGCGATGCCAATCGAAACAGAGGTTCCGCACGACCGCCCGCAGCCAGGTGGAGAAGCGGGCGGGCCCGTCCACCCGGAAGCGGCGCAGTCGCTGAAATTCGTCGCGGCACAATTGCTCGCAAGCAAAGAGGTAACAATCGGACACACGATCCGGCTCTGTCTCAAAGTGCCGGATGACTTGCAGAATCAGACTGGAATACTCTCTGAGGAAATCGGCCCATGCTTCACGGGCATCGAGGCATGAAAACCGTAGCAAAAGCTCGCGAATGGGCTCTTCCGGCATCAGTGCGGCATATCAAGCCCGGCCAATGGTCATTCAAGTGCCTATGAAACAAGATTGAAGGCAGGAGTGTAGCCCAGTTCCGGCGTTGATTCCACCAATAGGCGATGCATTCCGGGCTACTAAAGCCGAGCCGGAGGAGGAACAGCACACCATGGGCATGCCGCGCAGGAAGAGCGACCTTTAGCTGATTGCGTTCTGCGCAGCGGCAATAACCCGAACTTGGACTGGTGGGGCTTGCGAGACTCGAACTTCCGAAGTTCGGTTTAGGAAATATGCGGCCCGTTTTGTGGCGAGTTGAAAGTTCTCTGTCAAATCAGACGCGTTTTGCGCGGATCGGTTGTTTGGGCTGTCTTTGTTGCTCTCGGCGACCGGAACTGACATGCGCTCCCCGGCGCAGGTGACCTGCCCGAGTTTTTGCACTACCACAAGTGAGGGAGTCTATGTCACTGAAGGTCCCCCCCGTTTTTGGTCCAGTCAAGGAGTGAAATTCACGGCCACGTCAAAAGTGTTCGCCGATGAGCGAGACAGCCTCCGGAATGCGTTTGTGGCAACAGGTGAGGCAGCGGGCGAGGGTCGGTCTCTTACTGTCGCAAGGGCAAGGCGAGTCACAGCCCCACCCGCCGCTTGTCAAATTCTAGCTTCGCCACGCTGGTTGGCAAGAAATGTTTCAACACTTGGGCTTGGCTTGCACGATTGGAACAAATGGCCTTGCGGATTAGCATTGTTGGCTACTCTGAGTCTGGAGAGGATCATGCTTAAGTCTGAGGTCAAACCGGGAGTGGACCACGCATTTCGAGAGACACGGGCTGCGGGTACTCCGTTTCATCGAGTGCGGATAATTCAGCACATTCGAGGCAGCGGTAGACATCGGATCCACAGATCTCCCGGTGCAATCTCTGAACCGCATCGGGATTTGCTTTTGCGGCAAGAGCGCGCTTCTGTTGATTGCTCAACGCAGTTTGACCTCCCAGTTTGCGTGTGCTGCGTTGGTGATCGTTGCTCTGTGATTTTAATAAAGCATCGCCTAGTGGAGTTCCCTCTCGTATTTTTGGATTCACAGCTCTCCTCCTGTTAAGCTGCTGAATTCATGAGCTCTATGCGAAATGGGACTACAAGCACATTTGGAGCGTTGCGGGCCCCCGCAACCAACATCATTTCCCTCTCATACGCTGGGCCAAGCCAAGTGCTTGGCCTTCTTATTTTGTAGACTGACTCGGCTATTCGCTTGTCGGGCTGACATTTTTTCTGCGTCCGTCCCGAGGCTTCGGGACGGACTGTAGCCGGAGGTCGCTCAGCGGTTCCACTCCAGCCCCCGCAACCAACATCATTTCCCTCTCATACGCTGGGCCGCTCCCACACTACGGGGTCGGCCCTTTTTATTTGGCTTTGTGCCGGTTCTCCGGGGGAATCAATACCCTTCGCGGTCGTGGTCTTCGCCGTGGCAGCGCAGCGAGCAGGTGCGTGCGGTAGTGTCGATGCGCAGAATTCCTGACTGGTTGGGTCCCACAACTCGCGTGTCCGCGTTGATCAGGTGGGCGTTGAACTGCGCGCTCCCTCCTTGAATGCCGTGCGGCGCATGGCACGTCGCGCAGGAGGCGCGCTCATCCATCACATGAAGCCTGTGCCGGCCAAAAACGGAATCGTTGTGCAGAATGTTCTGCTCCAGGTCGTGGCACTTGTCGCAAAGCGCGTAGGGCCCGCTCAGGCCGGGGGAATACGTGACGCCAACTGTCGAGCCGCCGGGCGCCGCGGGTATCGGCTCCAGTTCATAGCGCCGCTCGAGGATGTGGTTGTACCGCGAGCCATGCGGTCCATTGGCCGCCGTGCCTCCCTGCGCGCGCGCGGCGTCGCTGTTGTGGCAGTCGGTGCAATAGAGGTACGTGCCCACCGCCAGTGACCTCCCCACTGGATTGCCATTCAGGTCCAGCGCGCTGGTGCGCAGGCTGGGCGACACGCCCGCGCGCGCGGCTTGCATCACGTTGTGCCGCGATACTGGCGATTGAAATTCCAGCCGCGCGTTGTACGGGTCGGGCGCGGTCGCAAATGTCTGGCGATAAGGCGTGCGCCCGTAATCCGTGTAGCTCGCGGATTGCGGCTTGCTGCTGCTGTTGGCATGGCACTTGAAACAGATTTCGTACTGGTTTGTCGCCGGGCGCAGCGGCGTGAAGCCATCGGTTCCGGAAACTCCAAATGCTCCCGTGAGGGAAGGCTGGCTCGCCGGAGGTGTGGCCGCCACGGTGTCGCTCTGGGACGCGTGCGGATTATGACAATCCGCGCATTCCGCGTGACGGCTGCTGTTCAGCGGAAATGCATTCTCCGCGGGCTCGTGCAGCGCCGTCAATTCCACCGGATGATGGTACTGACTGCCTTCGAAACTGGTCTTTACGTTGGGCAACGCGGGACTCACTCCGCTGCCGCCGTGGCACGCCGCGCAGGTCGCTTCTTCGGTCTGTCGCAGAAGCCGCCCGCTCGGGCCGGCGTTGTGCGCGGCATGGCAACTCAGGCAAGCATTCGCGCCAACGGTGGCGTACGCGCCCACGCTCGGGTTTCCTGCTGTCGAATTCGTCGCCAATGCGTGTTGGCTCGCAGCCCAGCCACGCAGATAAATGGCTGTGGGCCGCGCGGGATCGTGGCACGCGAGGCAGAGCTGTCCGTTGGAGCTGTCCCGCACCAGAAATTTTTGCGCCACCGGATCGAGGTTTGGCGTGTGCGGGTCGTGGCACGTGGTGCATTCCACGCGTCCCTGCACCAGCCGCACGCTGGGGTCTGCGGTCTGCGGAGACCCGCTAAACAGCGACACGCGCAACTCGCCGCTGTCCACCAGCGGAGTCGCAAAGCTGAACGGGTGGCTGCTGCGCAAGTCGGTCTGGAGATTCGACCGCGGACTCATCGTGCCCGAGGTGGGTATCAGCCCCTCGGAGACGGTCAGGCCGGGCGCTACGGTCCCATCGTGGCAGCTCAGGCAGAGCTTGCTGGGGCTTCCGCTGATCGGCTGCGTGCCTGTTTGCTGGTACGTGCTGCTGGTGTAAGGCGTGTACAACTGCGTGGAGAGTTGATGGTTCCACAGCGGCGTCTGGTCCGCGAGCACGTTATGCGGCGCATGGCAGAAGAGGCACGCGAAGCCTGTGGCGGCCTTCACCGTGCCCGGTCCGCCGGGAGAAAGGTCGTGCACCGATTCAGTGACCGACAAGCGTTGCGCGGATGTAGGCACGGCCAGCAGCGCAAGAGCGACTCCGGCAATGAAGAAGCCGCGCGTCATCGTCCGCTTCCCTGCCCGGATCGCGCCCCGCCAGTGAATTGGAAAACCTGAATTCGCTGGTTCATCGAATCCGCAACGTAAATCCGGTTACGCGGATCAATGCACAGTCCCGACGGAAGCTGGAACTCTCCGAGCCCGGTGCCGCTGCGCCCAAAGAAATACAGCAATCGCCCTTCCTGATTGAAAACTTGCACGGTCTCCAAAAGGGCGTCGGCTACGTAAATGTTGCCTTCGTTGTCCAGCGCCAGGCCCTTGGGCCGGAACAGCGAGCCCGTGCGCTCTCCGAGCGAACCGAAGCTGCGCACGAATGCGCCCTCCCGGGTGAAGGTCTGCACGCGGAAATTCATCGCGTCCACAACCAGAAGTTCCTCGCCGCACAAGGCGATTTCGGTCGGAAAGTTGAACTGCCCGGGCTGCAGCCCGCGTTCGCCGAAGCTGCCCAGCACGCGGCCGCTCAGGTCCAACTGAAAAATCTTGTGCCGCAGCGTGTCCGCTATGTACAACCGCTTGCCCGCCGAATCCACGGCGATCCCTGTCGGCCTCTGGAAAAACCCGGCGCCGTCCTGCTGCTTGCCGATGAAACTCTTGTGCTTGCCCTTGGCGTCGAATACGAAAACCATTCCCAGCGCGGAATCCGTCACGTAGATGTTGTCCTGCACATCCACGGCCACGCCCACCGGTGAGCGGAAGGCCAGTCCTTTTCCGCCGTTGAGCTGTTCATACTTTTGCTTTTCAAAATCGAGGATGTGAACGGCGGGCACGCCGGGATCGCTCACGATGATGCGCCCCAGCGAATCCAGCGCGATTCCGTACGGCCGCACCATGCGGTGAAATTCCGGCGGCCCAGCCACCAGGTCCACGATTCTCTTCCACACCGAGCGCTTGGGCTGGACTTCGTTCTCCGCTGAAAACGCGCGCACAAAATCCAGACGCCGCCCGCCATCCAGAATCAGCGCAGGAACCTGCTCCGTCGAAGCGCTGGACTTCCGGCCGCCGTCTCCGGCCAATGCGCTCATCTGGCTGAGGAGCGCTAGCATCGCCAGCAGCGACAGCAGCACCACACCGCTGCCAACCACGCGCCGATATTTTTTGCGATCAGAAGACATCGAAATGCCTGCTCACCTGGAAGTACACCGTATGGGAGTTGTACATCCCGCCGAGTCCGGAAAAAACCTGGTGATAGCGCCGGTAGCCTGCGCGGCAGTCCAACCGGCGGAACCAGTGCCGCACATGGAAATTCAACTGACCCAGATCGTTCACTCGCTCGATTCCCGCCTGCACCGTGCTGTAATTCATCGTGGACCAACTGCCGTTGAGCGTGGTTCGCTTTCCAATCTGGTAGGACGCCGACGCAGAAAAGGAAAAACTCTTGCTGGGAATGAGCAACTGTTCAAACCCGCTGCCCGCCACCACCACCGGCGTGCCAGAGCCCGGCTGTGTGCCGGAAATGGAGACGATGGACAATCCGCTTCCCGACTGCAAGCTCGCGCCGAATTGCAGGCGCCGTTTGGAGAACGACACGCGGAACATTCGCCGCCGGTTATCCGCCTCCGTATTGAAAATCGACTCCGAGCGCTCGTAGCGGAAGCTGCCGATCATCCGCCAGCCTCGCACCAATCCGCTCGTGCCGATCTCCGTACTGAGAATGTCCATGTGCCCGGGCAGCAGGCTCTCGATGCTCGACTTGGAATACTGAAAGCTTCCGTAGTGTTCCCATCCACGCACCGTTTTGGAATAAATAACCGTGCCCGAATGTCCGCGCGAGGAGGTTTCTGCGCTGCCGTTTTCGAAGCGATACACGCCCACGGAATAGGATGTGGCCAAGCGTCCGCCGAGCAGCTTCCTGCGGTAATTCACCGCACTATTCCACGCGGCATCCTCATTGCTGCTTCTTCCCGTGAATTTCCCCAGGCCGTGACGATAGGTGCTGCGCACGCTCAGCGAGGCACTGACCTCGTAGTTCGCCGACCCACTATAGGTAAGGTATCGCGTGCGCGATTCCAGCGGCGCCAGGAGCAGCGGACCCGTTCCTCCGCTGGAGCCGGGTAACACGGAACCAATCAGCATCGCGTTCAGGTCCGATACATAATTCATGCGCACGCTCACCGCCAGCCGGGACATCGGACGAGAATTGAAACCGGTGCGGAAGGTGTCGTAGCGGCGATTCTGGGGGAGCGAGGTCGCGTCCGTATCGTAGTGCGCGCGGCTGGCCACCGCGTCGAAGAACGAATTCTTCCCCACTCTCCGGTTCAGGGACAACTCCAGGTTGTCCTGATCGGTGTTGGTGCGGGGCTTTTGAGTTGTGAGGAACACGCTCGGCACTAGTTGTTGCAATCGCTGCCTGGTGTAGCTCGCGGCCAGCGCAAACCCGTACAAGTTGTACTGCGAAGCGAGCTGGTAGCCGCTGGCCCGAGAATTTCCCTCGCTGCCGCTGGCTCCGAGAATGCGGTAGTCCCCGCCGCTGCGGAAGTAGCCCACTTGGAAGGACGGCAAGCGATCGAGCCGCACAGACCAGTTCACGTTGAGACTGTCGTTGGAGCCTTCGCCGACCACGCTGGACTCGCTGCCCGCCACCCCGTACAGCCCGCTCTTGGTCATCCCTTTCGAATAGCTGACGAACAGCGGAATACGGCTTCCTCCGAAAAGGTTTACCGCGGCCGAAAAGCCTTTGTCCCCGGAGATGAAGTCTGCCGTGGAGTATTCGCGTCCCTGGTTGTAATACGGCGAGAATTGAAAGTTCAGAAAATTCGGGTGGTAGAAGTATCCGTTCAAATTGGCGCCCAGCCCGAAGTTCACCGAGCTCAGGCCGTGCTGCGCCGTGGATTTCACATAGCCCACCGAGGCGTCCGCATTCAGGCGAATAAAAGTTTCCGGCGCCACACGCACTTGCGCACGCGCTGCCGGAACAAGAAAACCCAGAGCCAGCACTCCGCAAAGCACCGATCGTCGCGCCTGATTGCTCACTTCAATTCTTCGACTTTGTACCGGCTGCGCAGCTTCTGCTCGAATTGCGCGCGCAGGTCCGCCAGCCTGGCCTTTTCCAGATCCTCGCGCAGAGACTTGCTCACCTGGCTGAAGGGGATTTGGGAGGACGCCTGCTTCCCATTCACACGCACGATGACAAAGGCCTCGGAAGTTTCAATGATTTCGCTGCTCTCGCCGGTCTTGAGCCGGAAGGCAACATTTTCCACGGCCTCGGGCAGGCGCCCGCGATGCAAAAGTAGATGGTCGCCCATCATGATGCGCCAATCGTCTTCGGAATATTTCTCCGCCAATTGGCCAAACGCTTCGAAGGTCTTCGCGGCCTTTGCTTGTGGCAGGACGATTTCCGCGCGTTTGCGCGCCTGGGCGCGCTGCACCGGCGTTGCTTTTTCCGGAATATTCATCGAGATGCTCTGCACCCAGATGCTCTCCGGCTTCAGGAATCGTTCCTTGTTGGCGCTGTAGACCTGCCGCACCTGCGCATCCGTCATGCGCGCCTTCTGCGTAATTTCCCGGTCCACCAGCAAAGCGATCAGAATGCCCCGGCGCAGTTGTTTTTCGAAGCCCCGAACGGAACCGTATTCCTGCGCGGCATACGATTCGTATTCGGCCTGCGAGGGAAAGCGGCTCTTGGCCTGTTTCAAGATGTCCGAGAAGATGGCAGTCGAAACCGTCATTTTTCTGCGCAACGCTTCCTGATGCACCAATTCGTCGAAAATAATCTGTTGCAGCGCCTTCCGGCGGACATCCGCCGCGTATTGGCCGGGCACGCGTCCTTTGTGCACTTCCGAATACGGAAAGAGGCTTTGCATTTCATGTTGCAGATCTCTCTGGGACAATGCGGCGCCATTCACCCGCGCCACCACAGACACGGCTGGCGGGTTGGCAGATGACGCGGTTCGGTGCGCAGGTACCAGCGGGACATTTTGTGCGCTCACGGTCACGCCGCCGCACAATGCGGCCGTCAGCGCCAGGCGTATGCACGTGCTGTTCATCGGGCCTCCCCAACTCGAAAGCTGGCGACCGAGGGAGGAGAGAACTTTCTCCTCCCCCGGCCACAAGCCGTTTACTTGATTGTTCCGTCGTACACGTCGGTCTTGCTGTAGTGGCAGCTCCGGCAGTAGTCCGCCTTGCTCTTTCCATCGGCCGGGTCATACCAGCCGCGGACAAAGTTCGAAGACGTCTTCACCGTGCTCACTCCCGCGATCTTCAAGACCGCGCGATTGTAGCTGTGTGGGTTGTGGCACGTGGAGCACTCAACGTAAGCGCTGGTGCCCGCTTGGTCCACGAACAAACGTGCCGGATGGCCGCCCACCCACGTGGTATCCACGAAGGAGGCTCGGCCTGAGGCGATGGTGATGTTCCAGTTGTAGGGGCGCGTCGTCGTCGCGAGTGGATAGACGACGTGCACCGGGTGGTCGTTTTCGAGCGAATACCCGTCGTTCGGCAGCTTGGCGTCGCTGCTCATGGTGGCATCGCTGATGCCTCCGTCATGGCAGCTCAAGCACATCTGCGTGTGGACGACTGGATCCGTCTCGACTGGATTGGCGACGGTGGTGAAGCTGCCCCCGCCAAAGGTGGTGTACGTTGCGGCCTTGAAGTCCCGGCCCCACAGATAGACGATACCTGTGCTCTTGTCCGTACCGCCGTTCATCACGGCGCCGTTATGCGGAGCGTGGCATGCCCTGCAGCCCTTTTCCGCCACGTTGTGCGGCCCGAGCAATGGGTCCGAGTACTGTGCCCATGCGCTCGCGGTTAGCGAAAGCATGGCCACCAGCATGATAATGACTGCTCTTTTCATAAGTGAGTTATCCTCCTGCTTGGGTTCAGTCAACTGAACTGCTCACTGCTTCTTCCACAGAGCGCGGCATCCAGCGCCGTTCTCTGCTTTGCACCGCTCGTCTGCGGAAAACCCCTACGGTGCAAACTCGTTTGCCCTGTTACTTCGGGGCAGAATCTTTCTTCTCGCTGCCTGGCCCGGGCGATTGCCCTTTCGCCTTCTTCGCCGCTTCCGCTTCCTCATCCGTGAAGTAACGGAAAATCTGTACCCGTGCGTGCCACTGGTCCGCTACCAGGATGTGATTTTGCTTGTCGATATAGATTCCCGTGATCAGCGTGAATTGGCCCGGCTCCGTGCCCCGCGTGCCGAACGCGGCCAGCGTGTTTCCTTCGGTGTCGAACACCTGCACGTTGTTAAATTCCGCGTCGGTCACGTAGATGTGCCCGTCCGAGTCCACTGCGATACCCTTCGCGCGCATGAACGTGCCCGGCGCCACGCCCTGCTTTCCGAAGGTCTGTACGAACTCACCGTCGGCATCAAACATCTGCACGCGGTCGTTGAGCGTATCGGTCACAAACACGTTGCCGTCGCTGTCCACTGCGGCGCCCAGCGGCGTGGAAAACGTCCCTTCCGCCGGGTCCAGCGGATCGCTGGGCTGGCCCACGAAGCGCAAAAATGTAAAGCGGTCCGCGTCAAAAACGGCCAGCCGGCTGGCTTTCGCGTCCACCACGTAGAGGAAGCGGTTCTCGTTGTCCACTGCGACGGCCACAGGGCGCTCCAATTTCTCTGCTCCGAACACTGCCTCCGATTCCCAATTCGCGGTGAACGCGCTTACCTGGTGCAGCTTGGAGTCCACCACGAACACGCGGTCGGCGTCATCCAGTGTCACCGCGATGGGCATCACGAATTTGCCCGGCAGGACCTGCACGAGCTTTTTGTCCATGTCAAAAACGAAGACCTGCGCATGTCCTGTGTCGGCGGCGTATATGTGTCCCTTGGAATCAGCCGACACGCCAAACGGCTTGGCCAGCGCCAGCGGCCTCTTCTCTGCTTCTTCCGGAATGGAGACGCCTGCCAGGCGATCCATCCAGGATGCTTTCTTTTTCTTTTTGGGCACCGGCGGCGTGAGGTCGTTCTGGCTGCTGACCTGCGCCAGCCATTTGATCCGCGCCACGTCCGGCGGCGAAGGCCACACCAACTGGCTCGTGTCCACCTGCGGCTTGGGAGCCGGCTGCGCCTGCACCGCTTCTTGCTTTTTCTTGTCCTGCTTTTGCTTCTGCGCTTGCACCGAAGGAGCGAAAAGAATTGCAGCCGCCAACCAGATTGCCGCCACCCACCTCGCGTAGCCCCGGATTTTCATTTCGCCCCGGTTCACGGTCTCGCTCCGATCATTCCCTGGTGGCAAGTACGGCAGAATTGCACGTTGGGCCGCGTGTTGTTGACAAGCAGCCCGCTCGCTCCCCCTGCGTGCGGCTGGTGACACGATGCGCAGCTCAGCTTGGTGACCTTCGTCGCGTCCAGTGGATCCGTGTAATCCGTTGTCGGGTGCTTGGCCGTCGGATGGCCCATATTGAATTTCAAGTTCAGCCGCGGCACTTTGTTGAAGTAATCCTCCGGCAGCCGCACCTTTCCGTCAAAAATCGCCACTTGGGTCGTGCCCTTCACCGGCTGCGGTTCCATCTCCCGGGAATGGCAATTCAGGCAGAGCGCGTTGCCCTCCGCGCGCAGAAGCTTCGGCCGCTCTCCGCCATGCGCTTCGTGGCAAATGGAGCAATCATCGCGGAAGGCCGGCGCGTGCAGGACTTTCTTCGTTTTGCGCATGTCCGCTTGGTCGGTGTGACAGCTCAGGCACGCGGACACCGCATCCGGCCGCGCGAACCACCGGCTCTTGCCGCCGTGCGGGTTGTGGCATTGCGTGCACTCGCCCAGCGCCCCCGCGTGCGGCACCTTTGCCTCTTCGATTTTCTTGGCCGTCTCCGCATGGCACGCCACGCACAGCTCCTGCGCCGTAGCCCGCGCCAGCACCACCTTGCCGTCCTTTGCCGGCTGGTGACACGTGTCGCAGGATTTTTCCGCAAACGGCTGGTGCACGAACTTCTGCAAAAGTTTTGGAGACGCCGATTGGTGCGGGTCGTGGCACGTCAGGCAATCGGATTCCGCGATGGGCTGCCCGCGATGCGCCAGCGCAAGCTGGGTGTCTTTCGCATCGTGACAATCCAGGCATAGTGCAGGCGAGGCTTTGGTCAGGTGAAATTCAAATTCGCGCTCCCCGGATGCGCCGCTCTTGTGCGTGACGTGGCACGTCGCGCAGCCCATATCCAGCGCTGCGTGCCGGCTGCCCTGTTGCGACGCACTCGTGCCGGTGCTGTGGCAACTCAAGCAGAGGTTTTCGCTTTTCTCGCCCGCGGTCGCTTTCAGAAGCTGATTGGTATTTTCGGAGGCGTGCGGGTCGTGGCACTTCAAGCAGTTCCGCACCGCCGGGCTGTGCACTCGCCCCTTGATGTCTGCTGCGTTCTTGTCCGCGTGACAGCTCAGGCAAAGCGCTGTCGCTGTCGTGGTAATCAGCTTTACGCGCGTGATGTCGCGGTTGACGCGCACCTCGTGGCAGCTTCGGCACCCCATGGCCATCGCCGAATGCACCGCTTTGCCCTTCGACTTCGCCTCGTGGCACTCCAGGCACTTCGCCGAATCGGTCTTCTCCTCCAGCGGGACAGGGTGCTTCTTGGCAAAGGAAGTCGTCGCAACCAACAGCAGCAACCCGGCGATGGCGAATACTTTTCTCATTCCTAGGCTTACCCTTCTCAATGCGCGAGCGCTCCCATTGGCCCAGGACTTCAACAAAATTTCTTTGATTCGGGTCCGCACTCCCTGCTACTCGAAGCAAGTGCGGGTACAGACGATTGCTGAAAACTCTGCAGCTTTCAAAACGTTGGAGCTGTCTGGCAAATACTGCCAGAAGCGACGGGCAGGCCGATGGAAGACAGCACGATTCATTCCGATGTGAAACGCGGTTAGTGATTTCCAAGGTTTTTGCTTTCAAAAGTTTAGTGGGAGTGCAAATGTGTATTGGGGGTAAGCTCGTGTTTCTTTGCGCAAATAAATCGTAAAAAGACGCAGAAAAATATCTTCAAATATATTTCTGGAGCGTTAGTCCAGATTGCGCGCCGATTTTTCTCGCACCACTTTCACAATCTAGCTTCCATCCAGAAACCGCCGCGGTGATTGCGCCGGATCGAAAGCTAAAAGCGCCGCGCTCCGCTACTCGCTCTCAGTACCATCCCATCGGCTGTTCGTTCAGGTTGATGTGCACCTGCTTGGTCTCCAGGTATTCTTCGATCCCCCACGGGCCCAGCTCGCGCCCAAAACCGGATTGCTTGTACCCGCCCCACGGCGCCTCAACGAATGTCGGCTGCATGTGATTCACCCACACGACTCCCACGCGCAGCGCCTTGACCATGCGGAACGCTTTGAAGATATCGCGGCTCCACACCGCCGCCGCCAGCCCGTACGGTGTATCGTTTGCGACGCGAATCGCTTGCGCTTCGTTGTCGAAGGGAATCACAGCGGCCACCGGCCCGAAAATTTCTTCGCGTGCGATGCGCGCGCCATTGTCCACATCGTAGAAAATCGTCGGCTCGACGTAATACCCGCGACCGAACTGTTTCGCGCGGCCTCCGCCTGCCGCCACTTTCGCTTCGCGCTTGCCCACCTCCAGATAGGCGATCACTCGCTCGCACTGCTCCTTGCTCACCAGCGGGCCCATCTTCGTCGCGCGCTCCAGCGGCGGGCCCAGCCGGATCTTCTTGGCCTTCTCGCTCATCGCTTCAACCATTTTCTTGTAAATACTCCGCTCGACCAGGATGCGGCTGCCCGCAGAACAAACCTCTCCTTGGTTGATGAACACGCCGAACAGCGCGCCGTCCACGGCGGCTTCGAAATCCGCATCGGCAAAGAAAATATTCGGCGACTTCCCGCCCAATTCCAGTGTCACGCGCTTGAGCGTGTCCGACGCCGACCGCATAATCCGCTTCCCCACCTCCACGCTGCCCGTGAAGGCCACTTTGTCCACTCCCGGATGCGCCACGATGGGCGCGCCCGCCGTTTCCCCGAATCCGGTGATGATGTTCACCACGCCCGGCGGAACTCCGGCTTCCGCCAGCCATTCCGCCAGCGTCAACACCGTGAGCGGTGTTTGCTCCGCCGGCTTCAACACGCAGCAGCAGCCCGCGGCCAGCGCCGGTGCCAGCTTCCACGCCGCCATCAGCAACGGATAATTCCACGGAATGATTTGCCCGGCGACTCCGACGGGCTCCTTCATCGAGAGACTGATGGCGTTGTCCGGCACGGGATTGACGTGTCCCATGATTTTATTGGCCAACCCGCCGTAATACTCGAAGCAGGCAGCCGCGTCGGCGATGTCGAACTCCGCTTCGACAATCGGTTTTCCGGAATTGCGGCACTCCAGTTCCGCCAGCGCGGCAGTGTTCTGCCGAATCTTTTCCGCCAGCCGCAGCAGCACGCGGCCCCGTTCCACTGCCGTCGTCTGCGGCCAACCTCCGGTGTCAAACGCGGCGCGTGCGGCGGCCACTCCGCGATCCACGTCTGCCGCATTGCCGTCCGCGACTTCCGCGATGACCTCCTCGGTCGAAGGGTCATACACCGGAAACCACTTCCCACTCTCGCTGGCCACGAACTCGCCGTTCACGTACATGGGGTATCGCTTCATCGCCGTTCTCCCATCTACTCGATTCTATCTGCGGCCACGCGACTAATGCCACTGCCGATCCTCAACACGATTAGTTTGTGAATGATGGTGCGTGATGGTGCAACATGGTGTATATTTGTGTCATGGCTGAAGAACAGGCATCCGTCCGACAGAGCGTCTCGCTCCCATCCCGGATTGCGCGGCGCGTGAGAGCGCTGGCGAAAACCAAACGCACCAGCGCCAACCGCGTCCTCGTCGAACTGATTGAAACGGGGCTGGACTCCAAAGAAACCGAAAAACGAAAATTCTTCGAGCTGGTCGGCCTGTTGAGCTCTTGCACGGACCCTGCCGAACAGAAAAGGATCAAGAAACAACTCGCCCGCATGACCTTCGGGGAATAGATGCCGAAGATTCATCGGACTGTTTTCTCTGCGCTTCTCTGTGTTCTCTGAGCCTCTGCGTTAGAATCTTGTCCTGAGCTAGCCGAGCGGACCGCCCAACTTCATCTCCGGCACGCTGCCCCGCACCAGCAATTTCGCGCCAGTGCACTCCTGCACTTCCGCCGGCGTAAACCCCGGCGCCACTTCGCGCAGCACAAGTCCCTGCGGCGTCACGTCCAGCACCGCCAGGTCCGTGATCACCGTTTTCACGCATTCAATCGCCGTCAGCGGATAGCTGCACTCCTTCACCACTTTCGGCGCGCCGTCTTTGGCGTTGTGCTCCATGCACACAATCAATCGCAGTGCGCCGACGGCGATGTCCATGGCCCCGCCGATTCCGCCCGATCCTTTCGCGCCTGGCACTTTCCAGTTGGCGATGTCTCCTTTTTCTGAAACTTGAAACGCGCCCAGCACCGCCACGTCCAGGTGCCCGCCGCGCGTCATGGTGTGCGCTTCCGCCTGATTGAAAAATGCCGCGCCGGGAATCACCGTCACCGGCATTTTCATCGCGTCCACCAGGTCGTAATCCTCTTCACCCGCCTTCGCGCGCGGCCCCATGCCCAGGATGCCGTTCTCACTGTGAAAATAGATCGTCTTGTCCGCCAGCACGTAATTCGACATCAGGTTGGGAATGCCGAAACCCAGATTCACGTACGCGCCGTCCGGCAATTCTTGCGCCGCGCGTTCGGCGATCTGTTCCCGCGTCAGCCGTTCTTTCGGCACGCTACCTCCCTTTCACTCTCACCATGCGGTCCACAAAAATCGAAGGCGTGATAATCACTTCCGGGTCCAGCGCGCCCACTTCAACGATTTCATCCACTTCCACAATCGTGGTCTTTGCCGCGGCGGCCATCAGCGGATTGAAATTTCGCGCCGCCTTGCGATAGACGAGGTTCCCGATGCGGTCCGCCTTCCACGCCTTGACAAACGCGAAGTCCGCTCCCAGCGCGGTTTCCAGGATGCACCGCTTGCCGCCGATGACGCGCTCTTCCTTGCCGCGCGCCACTTCCGTCCCCACACCGACGGTGGTAAAGAACGCCGGCAGCCCGGCGGCCTGCGCGCGCAACCGCTCGCAAAGCACGCCCTGCGCCATCAACTCCAGCTCAATCTCCCCCGCCGCGTAGCATTCCTGAAAATAATTCGCCGTCGGCCCCGGAAACGACGCGTGCACTTTGCGAATCTGCTTGTTCTTGAAAAGAATTCCCAGCTCGTTCTCGCCCGAGCCGCAGTTGTTGCTGATGGCTGTCAAGTTGCGCGTGCCTTTGCGCGCAATCGCGCGGATCAAGTTGTTCGGAAAGCCCGCGCCACCGAATCCGCCGAACAGAATCGACGCGCCGTCCGGCACATCGGCGACAATTTCATCCACGCTGGCATAAATCTTGTTCTTCATTCACGGATTCCCCGGTCCCTTCGTTCAATCTGCGAAAGCTTCCCTGCTCACCGCTGGCAGCATCTCCGCGCGCTGGAGCCATGCTCGAGTTGCTCCGCGCACTTCCTTGTGCGCCGCGAGCACGCGCAAATCATCCTCGTTGTCCACGTCCAACTCGATTCGCGCATTTCTCAACACGCACGCCGTCGCGTTGTGCGCCGCTGCTTCCGCGAGATGCTTGCGAAAGCTGTCCGGGCCGAAGTGCGAGCGGAAAAGTTGCGGCGGCGTGCGCAGCAGCGCGTTCGTTCCCGTTCTGTCCCGCGACGCCACCAGCACGATCGCCGGCGCGGGCCTCGCCGCCGCAAAAATATCCTCTACATCCTCCGCCCGCAGCAAGGGAAGATCAATCGGCAACCTCAACATCGCAACGAATCCTTGTCTCGCGCAAATCTTTGAAGCGTGGTCCACCGAATCGCGCTCCGAAACTTGCCGCCGCTCGCAAATCAGTTCCCACTTGAGGCTCCGCGCGCGCTGCAACACATGCTCATCGTTGCTGACCACGAACACTGCGTCAATCCCGCGCGCCGCAGCTACCGCGGAGAACACGTCCTCCATCATCGCCGCCGCCAGCGCCGTGCGCTCCCGTTGCGCGAGCATCGCCGCCAGCCGCAGTTTCGCGCAGGAAAGATCTTTCACGGGAATGAGAACTGCGCGCATAGGATTTATCCCGCCGCTCCGGCCAGCGCGCTCTTTTGCAACACGCCGAGCACCGCGCGCGCCAGTTTTTCCTTATCCGCTTCGCTGCCCATGACTGTGGGCCGCACGACAACCTGCATCCCCAGCGCTTCAATTGCGCCCTTTTGTGCGGCATCCGCGGAGTCAACCATCATCGTTCCCGCAAAATCACGATACATCCGCGCGACGCCCAGCGCGGAAACTTCATGACCTAATTCCTTCATCATTTTGTCCGACGGCCCTTTTAGCGATTTCCCGCCCACAATCGGGCACACGGCCACGACGCGCTCGCGGCGCGCGCGCAGCGCCTCGCGCATCCCCGGCACCGCGAGGATCGGCCCGATGCTGATCAGCGGATTGCTCGGACACACCACAATGCCCTCTGCCGACGCCATCGCCTCCAGCGCGCCCGGCGCGGGCCGCGCCACGTCCGCCCTGTCGAAAATAATCTTCTTCACATTCAGCGCTGCTCGGTGCTTCACCAGGTATTCCTGAAAATGCAAAACGCCGATTTCCGTTTCGATCAGCGTGGGCACCGGCGCATCGCTCATGGGCAGGATGCGCGCCTCGACGCCCCACGCGCGGCGGATCGCATCCGTCGCCTCCGTCAAGGTTTCGCCCGAGCGCAACGTCGCCGTGCGGTGAATGTGCGTGGCCAAGTCGCGATCGCCAAGATTAAACCAATCCTCTCTTGCATAGCGCTTCAGAATCTTCAGCGCAGAAAACGTGTCGCCGCGCAGTCCCCATCCGGTTTTCGGATTCACCGCGCCGGCCAGCGTGTACGTGACGATGTCCAGGTCCGGCGAAATGTGCAGCCCGTGCAGCACGATGTCGTCGCCCGTGTTCACGACGATGGTCAGTGCGCGCGCGTCCATCACG
The DNA here is from genome assembly GCA_023481105.1 of Acidobacteriota bacterium. GTDB lineage: Bacteria > Acidobacteriota > Terriglobia > Acidiferrales > UBA7541 > JACQDE01. The sequence goes on from JAMCWK010000053.1 coordinate 22,081, forward strand.
CGCGTCAGCCCCAGCAGCAGCTTCGACGCGCCCACTCCTCCCGCGAGTGCCACAATTTCCATTCGCTGCGTTTGCTTTCTTCTTGTGCTGCGTTCCAGCCTAGCGAAACATATCTTCCGCCGCCGGACGAATCAATTGCCGCGCGCTTTCTCGTCCCGCGCGAAAGCGGTATCCGCGCACAATCACGACGGGCACTTGCGCGTTCTTGCTCATCGCGAGTCCCGCCGCCGACGCCAACTCGTCGGCCACGGCAAGCACCGTCGCGCGCAACACGCGCCCATGCGCATCTTGCCGCCCGCGCCAATCTTCGAGCACGCGCAGCCCGGCCGCGCCGATGGCCGCATTCGTCAAGCCCAATCGCCACGGCCGCCCGAAAGTATCCGAGATAATCGCCGCCACAGAAATTTTGCGCCACGCACGAATCCCGCGCACCAGCCGCCGCGCGGACGCGTCCGGGTCTCGCGGCAGGCAGCTCACCCATCCGGCCTTCGGAATGTTCGAATGGTCCACGCCGGCATTCGCGCACACAAATCCGTGGTGCGTTTCCGCGAGCAGCACGCGTTCGCTCATGCGCACCACGCGTTTTGATTCGCGCAGCACCACTTCGATGAAGCGCGCGTCGGCGCGCAGCTCTTTCGCCCACTGCCGCGCCAGCGCCGACGGCGCGACGCCGCGCAAATTCATCATCCGCCCTTCGGCCTTGGACACAATTTTCTGCGCCACCACAATCACGTCACCGCGCTGCAATCCCGCGCCTTCGCGCTCGCTCGCGGCAATCACCAGCCGCGCCAGGTCGTCGCCGGGAAAAATTTCCGGCAGGCTGCGAAGGCCGATGATTTCGATGCGATTTCTGCGAGCGGCGGGCATGGTCGTTCTTCAGTGAGGGAGTCCGGTGATGCGCAATCCCGCGCCGGGCACTTTGTAGCGGCGGTTGATGCCGATGAGCAGCGCCGTCAGCGACTCGACGATGCGCGCGTTTTCGAGTTTGCCGCCATCCACGTACCGGCAGCCGGGAATCGCCTCCACCCACGGCCGCACGCGCCCGCGCGCCTCCGCGTTGTCGCCGCAGACGATGACGTCGCACTCGACCTCGTGCTGAATTTCCTGCAACGCGTGCGCGCCGATGTTGTGGAACGCGCCGACCACGGAAATATTTTCGGGTACGTGCTGCGCTGCCTGCTCCGCCGCCGAGCCCGCCCAAACTTTCAGCACGCGCGTTGGCGAGCCGCCAAACGACGCTTCGAGCGGCACCGTCAAGTCCACGAGAATTTGTCCGGGACGCCACGCCGTGCGCACCGCCTTCAACGTGGCAATCTGCGCCTCAAACGGCACCGAGAGCACCACCAGCGTCGCGCGCGCCACCACGTCCGCGTTTTCGCTGCCTTCGACGCGCGCGGAATTCCCCACCGCCGCTTTCACTTTCGCGGCGGCCTCTTCGGCGCGCGCACGCACGCGCGAACCAATCAGCACGTGCCGCCCGGCCTTCGCCCAGCGCAGCGCCAGGCCAAATCCCTGATCGCCCGTGCCGCCCACCACCGCTACAGTTTCCGGTTCTTGCGTCATTTCCCCTCGCGCGCGCTTCCCGCTTCGTGGCTTTGCATTGTACCCAATCTCCGCCTCTGTGCCATCATTCGACGTGAAGACACTTTGCCGCGCTAAAGCGCGCCGCTACAGGTGCCACGAATGGGAGGCGGGCGCGGGCGATCAGGGATTTGGCCTGGC
>JAMCWK010000053.1:23812-32639 GCA_023481105.1 Acidobacteriota bacterium
AAGTTTGGGCGGGCTCGGCGGCGCAGCAAGCAGCGCCCCTACGACTATACTTAAGATGAGCTGATTTTGACTTTTCGTGCTTTTTTGCAAATTTTGTCAAGCCCCCTCCGACCCCCTCCGCAACCCTCATTTCGAGTTATTCCATTGATTTGGCGGCGCTTAAAAAATTGTAAAATCTTTTAGCGAAGCGAATAATAACCCCTTCACTTATGGTATAATAGAAGTATAAGCTGGAAACAGAGGAAAGAGGAAGGAAGAAGGGGGAAGGATTCAGGCGGCCCATCGGCCGCCTTTTTTGTTTTTGAACATCCCGACCTCGTAACTCCTCGGCCTCTTCTTCTGTTCTGGTTCAATGGAGCTTGCCATGTACAAACAAAGCAGTCTCGCGCGCGTCTTGCGCGAAATGGAATACCGGCTTTTCCCCACATTGAGTTTCGAGCCTGTGGAGCGAGTGCTTTACTACTTCCTATTTGCACGCACGCATCTTGCGGGACTTCGCACGGTGCGCTTATCGCTCCCGCAAATCGCAAAGGCCACACATTGTTCCTGCTTCTTGGCCCGCCACGCGTCACTGCTACTTCGCGCCAAAGGCTGCGTGCGTGCGAGTCACAGCAACAAAACGGGCTCACTTTGGGAGGTGTCGCTGCCCCGCCAAATCCTGGGCCCCGGGCGCCGTCGCGCACAACTGCGTCGGAGTGCTTTCGATGCTCTGGATTGCAGCACGGACCGTCTTGCCCGCCTCGCCATCCTGCGGCGAGAGCGAGGCTTCTGCTTCTATTGCCTGCAGAGAGTCACGCGCAACGCAATGGTCCTGGATCACGTAGTGCCGCGAGTGCGCGGCGGAGGCTCCTCGTTCCGCAATGTGGTGGCCTGCTGCCCGGAATGCAATTTCAAAAAACGCACACGGCGCGCCGCGGGCTTCCTGCGCGATATATACCGCAGTGGACGGCTCACGGCCGCGGAGTTCGCGCAGCGCCTCGCAGCCCTCACTCGCCTCGCCCGCGGCCAATTGCGCATTTCGCTACCCCGGTAGCGCCGGCCTTCAGGCCGGCATCTCTGCTCGGGACAGGCTCCCAACCCCTCGGGACAGCCTGTCCAGCACCCAAAGTATCCCCAGCTTCTGCTGTCATTTTTGGGTACATGGTGAGGTTCCGAGAGGCGCGTTTTGCAGCCAGTTACGCTTCGACGAGCGTGTGGCAGCAAATTCTAATGGGATTAGGTTTCTGTTGGGATTCCGCCCATTTTGTCGGTCATATATTCAAGCACCGCTCTTCCAAAAGGCGTTGGCTTGTAAATCATCAATTGCTCTACCGGGACATCAAGCATTTGGATCAGGCCAGGAGCAAGCTTGATGTAATCGGTCTCCAGCGCCCCAAACTCCAGAAGACGTGCGACTGCAGCGTTATTCGGTGCATTTCCCAACGCCTCTCGCATTTTCCGTGTGGGGAAGTGCCCAACTCCGTTTTTCTCAACTGCCATCATGAGGACCGACCAGCATGTGAAGTCCAAGGCCTGATCCAACGCCGCGGCCTTGACGGCCAAATGGCGTTTCAGGTCGAGTTCTTTAAGTGATTCGACGATCGCGTCGGAAACTTCGCGTCGAGCCTCGTCAGGATTGCCATCGGGGTCGTAGGAATTCACCCGCACATTGGCGAAATCAAAGAGCAGGTGATCGGAATCCGAACGAAAAATCAGAACCTCCTCCGGCAGCCTAACGGAATGCGCCAGCCCGATTTCGTACATCACATTCCCATTCCGAATCACTTTCACATCAATTTTGTCCACAGTGGTCACATCGGCGATGACTAGCAGATCATTGGTGACGCCCCCGAGAATTTCAGTAAGGATTGAATCGCCAATCCGCCGCGTGTCAACGCGATGGGGTTCAAGCTTCATGTTGTTGACCACTACGTTTTGAATGGCGGGCGCGATGACGTTTTTCCAGCGGGGCTGAAATCGATCGTCAAAACTCATCGCGACGAAGACTTTGTTTTCGCGCGGGAAGGGCGGGAAGAGTGCAAAGTAGTTGCGTGGAAACATGTCAATTCAAGTGTGACACGATTTGCATAAGACCTGGACTGATCGGCCCATGACGAAACCGCCGGTGGAAAGCCGGAGCTCCAACCGCTTTGATTGTAGCGAGTTCGCCACTGTCCAACAACTCTCCTCCAAGTATCCAACCGAAGTAACGCCCCAAAACTTTCTGCCCCCGCTGCCAATGGCCGAATAGTCGGCAAACCGGAGAAATGATCCCAAACTTGGTGGATAGCCCGTCATACGTCGAAGTGAGTGGCGCCGTGATTCGAACATTAGAATGAATGACGTTAGTACTCGTTTGGCGCAACGCCGTACGCATCAAGGACGCGTTTGAGGCACACGATCGTCTCCGGGGTGCGGAGAGGGCGAACTGCCAGATTAGGCACTGAAAGGAGAAACTCGGGGGTCCGCAGCTGGTTTGGCTTATCTTTCATGTGGTGCCATCCGAAGTTTGTAAAACCGAGGAGTGAGACCTGCTGCTCATTGCCCTGCCAACGACTCACGATCTCCTGTTGCCATTTCGCCGCTTCCGCAGTCGATGTGTTGGGCGGTAGATTCACGTCGAGGAAGACAACAAACGGGACACGACCTGGGTCTTGTTTCAGCGCTTCCCGGTAGAGCCTATCTACGTCGGCGCGGAGTTCATCTTCGGGTGGAAGATCGCCAGGTTGATGCAGAGCACCAGGACGACGACGGCTCTTAGTCTCGACCGCAACTTCTTCTCCAGTCTGCTTGTTCCGCGCGATGAACTCGGGGTGTGGCCCGGTTCGATCTTCAATCCATTCTAGTTCGAATCCACACTTGACGAATGCAGCTGCAATCGCAATCTCATATCGCGCGCCTTGAAACTCATTATAGTTTCGGAGTCGCTCGACCAACCGCTCCGGCAGCCGGTTCACCTTCAATAGCATGTAAAGGTCATTAGCAAGAGCAATTAACTCGGTTGTTGCCCCCGTGGCGGGAGCTCCATAAACCTCACCGGACTTATGGTTAAGTGGCTTATGCTCTTGACCTTCCTGCCGAAATGCGCGTAGCCAGCGCACCACTGCATGGCATTCGCTTTCTGCTTTGCTGATCTCCTGCTTGTACCATGCTTCGCCGAAGGTATCCTTGAGAGGAACCGCAACGAGAAACTCGTGAAATGTTTCCGCTATTGGTCGGATGTGTACGCCATTCCAAATCGCCACCACGCGCTTGTTCTGCGCTTTCCATTCGGTCTGAATCGTTTGGGGCGCTGATGTCAGTGCCGGGTCGGAAATGAGAGCGCGAAGTGAAGCATCAATCTCTTCGGGAGATGGCCCAGCGGCGCTGCGCTGACCAGGTTCACGCTCTTCCAGAAGTACCATTACGTCGAAGCCATTCCGCTTGGCCGCATTGCCCTTCACTACTGCAATGACAATTGCCTCTTTCCCACCCTTAACACCCATGCTATCGCCCGGCATGTAGCTATCTTCGGTAGGGCCGAAATCGTTACCTGCTGCTACGGGCACCCCGTTTGGCAGCCGAACGAAATACCCATAATTGATCCACATCAGGTCACCACCTCATTTACGAACAGGTCCGACCTGTTTACCAGCGCAAGTATAGTCGGCAATCCGGAAACTGACCCACTACTCATTTCTTGCCCTGGTTGCTACGATCTTCATTGAAACAAAAATCCCGCTCCTCACTTCCCCGGAGCGGGCGGTTTCGGCACGCTAAAGGTTTGAACGTTGGAATGTTTGAAGGTTAAACCTTTCAACCTTTAAACGTTGAACGGCAAAGCTTTCAAGCCTTCAACGCGGAACGCTTTGTATTCGCCTCCGTCGGCGGCAGCACCGGCACTATTGCGCGCCTTGCCAGGTCCGTCTGCACCAGCGTCTCCAGCGACGTTTCTTGCAGCATGCGGTGAAACTCCGCGCGCAGCGGCGCCCACTGGTTGTGCAGCGGGCACGGCGCCACCTCCGAGCAGGCGCCCATTCCCATGACGCAGGTGTTTTCCGGAAGCTCGCCCTCCACGGCATGGACCAGCGCCGCGAGCGTGATGTCGTGCGCGGGACGTCCCAGCTCCACGCCGCCGCCGGGCCCGCGGAACGCGCGTACCAATCCTGCGCGAATCAGCATGCGCATGATCTTGGCGAGGTACGCGGCGGGCAGACCCGTCCCTGCGGCGATTTCGTGCACCGGAGAAAGTTTGCCGGGGGGCTGCGCGGCGAGGTGAATCGCCGCGCGGATGGCCAATTCCGAGGCGTGACTGCAAAGGCAGAGCATCGTGGCCTAATATAGAATACAAGACCTTTTACTCGTGTATTCGTGTTTCTGTCAAGACTTTTTTCCAGCGCTCGCCCGCTTCGCGACTGGCCCCGGCCGGCTGCCTGCCCTTGACACTCCCCCGCCCCTGCTGGAAGATGAGAGGGTGAGGTCGGCATGATTTATTCCAAGGCCTGCGAATACGCCATCCGCGCCCTGACCCACCTGGCGCGCAACGAGGGCAGTCAGCCCGCGCAGGCGCAGGAGATCGCTCGCGCCGAGCATCTGCCACTGCCCGTGCTGGGGAAAATTCTTCAGGACCTGGTGCGCAAGGGCATTCTCGCCTCGCGCCGCGGCCCCGGCGGTGGATTTCGCCTGGCTCGCCGCAGCAATTTGATTACTCTGCGCGACGTTGTCGCGGCCATGGACGGCTTGGACCACTTCCACACCTGCGCAGCCGGATTGCCCATGTGCGGCGACGACGCGCCTTGCCCGCTGCACGACAGTTGGAAGGTGATCCGCACGCAGATCCTCAGGGACTTGGAGACCACCACCGTGGCGCAGATGGCGGCAGCCGTAACGCGCAAGAAGGAACGCGCCCGCCGCGCAGCTCGCCGCAATTGACGCGTGCCTTTGCTATTTGACCCGCACGAGCCCGCAGGTCCCCTGCTTTTCATACCCTGAGGCAATTCTCGCTTGACACGAACGTAATAACGGAGTATAGGAACCTTAATTCTGTATTTAGCGTTTGCGGCACGGAGCGATCTTGAAAGCTGCGGTCCTGCATCCCGGCGGCCGGTTGGAGCTGAGCGAGGTCCCCGTTCCTGTCCCCGCGAATGGAGAAATCCTCGTCAAAGTTGCTGCGTGCGGAATTTGTCACACCGACCTGCATTACCTTGACCACGGCGTGAAGACGTTTAAGTCTCCCGTAATCCTCGGGCACGAGGTGTCCGGCACGGTGGCCTCCCTTGGGCCCGGCGTGACGCGGTTCCGCGAAGGTGATCGCGTGCTGCTGCCCGCCGTGTTCACCTGTGGCACGTGCCGCCCCTGTCGCACCGGCCGCGAGAATATCTGCGACGAGATGAAAATGTTGGGCAACCACGTGGACGGCGCGTACGCGGAGTTCGTGCTGGCGCCCGCGCGCGACGCCTTTTCCCTTCCCTCGGAAATTCCGCTCGCCGAGGCGTGCTTGATTGGCGATGCGATGTCCACGCCGTATCATGCCGTGCGGCACCGCGCGCAGGTGCGCCTGGGCGAAACCGTCGCAATCTTCGGCTGCGGAGGCGTGGGCATCAACGCAGTGCAGTTCGCCGCGCTCGCCGGTGGCCACGTGATTGCCGTGGACATTGACGACCGCAAACTTGCGCTGGCCCGTAAATTTGGCGCGCGCGATGTGTTGAACGCGCGCGGCGTCGAGCGCGTGGACAAAGAATTAAAAAAACGCACCGGCGGCGGCGTGGATGTGGCCATGGAAATCATCGGCAAGCCGGAAACCATTCGCAACGCCTACGAATCGCTGCGGCCCGGAGGAAGACTTTGCCAGGTGGGCTACACTGCGGAGCCGGTGACGCTGGCATTTTCCAAAATGATGTTTCAAGAATTGCAAGTCATCGGCAGCCTGGGATGCCGTCCGAGCGATTATCCGGAACTCATCGAGTTGGTGCGCACAAAACGCGCGCAGCTCGAGCCGCTCGTGACTGGCCGCTATCCGCTCGAGCGCATCACGGAAGGCTTGGACACGCTGCGCCGCGGCGAAGGACTTCGCGGCATTGTAGTGATGGATCAAGCGAATTAATTTTTGTGGAGAGGAAATATCCTTGCGATATTTCGAAAGCAAACCCGCCGCAGATTTGAAATTCAAGTATTTGCTTTACACAAAATCCGAAAGCGTCGCGCTGATCACCATCAATCGTCCGGAAGTTTTCAACGCCTACAACACTCCCGCATTGATCGAGCTCCGCGATGCATTTCGCGACGCCACGTTCGACGACAAAGTCGGCGTCATCGTGCTCACCGGCGCCGGCGAAAAAGCGTTTTGCACCGGCGGCGACGTCAAAGAATATGCGGAGCAATACACGAAAACGCCGCGCGATTATTTTAAGTATATGACTTGCTTCCAGGAAGCACTGGACGCGATCCGCAATTCCGGCAAGCCGGTGATTGCGCGCATCAACGGAATTGTGGCCGGCGGCGGCAACGAATTAAATCTGGCGTGCGACCTGGCCATCGCAGCGGAGCACGCTACGTTTCGCCAGGTGGGCGCGCGCGTGGGCTCGGTGGCGGCCGGCGGCGCGACGCAATGGTTGCCTATCACCATCGGAGATCGCCGCTCGCGCGAAATGCTTTTTCTGTGCGAAGCGATCCCCGCGAAGACCGCGCTGGATTGGGGATTGATTAATCAGGTTGTTCCCGCAGCCGAATTGGACGCCGCGGTGAATGCGATGGTGCAGAAGCTGCTCGACAAATTCCCCGAGTGTCTGCGCTACACCAAGCAGCAAGTAAATTTCTGGAAGGATTTTGCGTGGCACTCCACCATCGGCCACGCGCGGGACTGGCTCACTCTTCATTTCACCGACGTGGAACCTCATGAAGGGATGACGTCGTTCGTGGAAAAACGGGCGCCGGATTATCGCGGGCTGCGGCGGCGCGCGGCGGAAGGCGGCTCCAGCGAATATTTGTTCGGGCCGCCAATGAAAAAGTGCGCAAAATGCGGCGCCAAGGGCCTCCCCACCAACTTTCAGTTTTGCGGCGCGTGCGGAGCGAAACTGGAGTAGCCGATGCCACGAGTCGTACTGATTACCGGCGGAATGAGCGGCATCGGCCTGGCAACGGCCGAAGCTTTTCAAAAAGAAGGCGACACCGTTTTTATCGTTGACCGACAGGAAACTCCTGCGGGACTGGGCGTGGTGCGCGCAAGCGGCGGGAAATATTTTGCAGGGGACGTGCGCGATTTTGCGGCCGCGGAAACAATCGTCGAACAGATTGCGAGCGACAAAGGACGCCTGGACGTGCTGGTGAACAACGCGGGAATCAGCCGTGACCATCTGCTATGGAAAATGAGCGAGGCCGATTGGGATGAAGTGCTGGCGGTGAATCTAAAAGGCGCGTTCAATTTTCTGCGCGCGGCCGCACCGGTTTTTCGGAAGCAGCAAAGCGGCAAAGTGGTGAACGTCAGTTCGATCAACGCGCTGCGCGGGAAAAAGGGCCTGGCCAACTACGGGGCCTCCAAGGCGGGCATGATTGCGCTGACACGCACCGCGGCGCGCGAACTAGGCGCTTCCAACGTCAACGTGAACGCAGTGGCGCCGGGGATGGTGGAAACTCCGCTGACCGAAAATCTGCCGGACAATGTGCTGGCACGGTCGTGGGAAGAAGCGGCGCTGGGACGTTTGGGCAAGCCGCAGGAGATTGCGGACGTCATTCTGTTCCTCTGCTCCGAGAAGGCCCGACACATCACGGGGCAAGTCATCGTTGTGGACGGCGGGCAGACCGCCTGAAAGGCGCGCATGGAAAGCGGCAACGGCCGATTCTGGGAGAAAGCGCAGCGCTGGGAAGAGCTCGCGGAACAATGCCGCGCGCTGGCGCTGGACGTGCGCTTCCCTGCCGTGCAGGCGTGGAAGGAGCGCACCGGTGGCAAGGCTGTGGGTTGTTTTCCCGTTTACACGCCGCAGGAATTAATTGCCGCGGCGGGCGCGCTGCCGGTGACGCTGTACGGCGGACGCGGACAGATTGATATTGATCACGCGGACTCGCGCATCCAGTCGTTCGTCTGCTCCATCGCGCGCAGCACGCTGGAGCTGGGACTGGCCGGCCACTTGAAATGGCTGGATGGATTCGTGGCGACGTCCATTTGCGACGTTGCGCGTAATCTTTCCGGCGTGTGGAAACACAACTTCAACCAGGGCTTCACGTTTTACATGCATTTTCCGCAGAACGTGGATTCGGATGCCGCACGCACGTACTATCGCGGCGAATTGCAGCGGCTATGCGATGCGCTGGCGGAGAAGACCGGGCGGGCCGTGACGCAGGAATCTCTGCGCGCTGCGATCCAACAGTTCAATCGGCATCGAAAATTGCTGGACGAATTGGGAACGCGGCGCGCAGCGCATCCAGAGAAATGGCCGTCGAGCGAGATGTACGCGATTGCCGCGGCCGGAAATGTGATGTCCCGCGAGGACCATTCCGCGTTGCTCGAGCGCGCGCTGCTGCTGGGCGAGACGCGCGCGCGGCCGCAGCGAGACGCGGTGCGCGTGCTGCTGCGCGGAGGATTCTGCGAACAGCCGCCGCTGGAATTGCTGGAAGTGCTCGAAGACGCGGGCTGCGCCGTGGTGGACGACGACCTGCAAGTCGGCGGGCGATTTTTCCTGGAGCCGGTGGCAGAAGACGGCGACCCGCTCGACGCTCTGGTGGAGGCGTATCTGCATCGCACGGCGCTGACGCCGGTAAACAATCCTGGAAAACGCTCGCGCAACGACGACTTGCTGGAGCGCTGCAAGAAAAAAGGAATTCAAGGCGTGATTTTTGCCAGCCCGAAATTCTGCGAGCCCGCGCTGTACGAGAT
>JAMCWK010000144.1 GCA_023481105.1 Acidobacteriota bacterium
AGCGGAGAGATCTACAACTTCCGCGCGCTGCGCAGCGAATTGGAAGCAGAAGGGGTGCGATTCCGAACGCGGTCAGACACGGAAGTCCTGCTGGAAGTGTTTGCGCGGCAGGGCGGGCCGGCGACCCTGGAAAAACTGATGGGGATGTTCGCGTTTGCAGTATGGGACGCGGAGCAGCGAGCGCTGTTTCTGGCGCGGGATCGCTTGGGCATCAAGCCCATGTACTACACGGAGTGCGGCGGGCGGCTGCTGTTCGCGTCAGAGATGAAAGCGCTGCTGGCGCATCCGGACGTGCCGCGCCGGCTTCACGCGGCGGCGGTGGACGATTTTCTGACGTATCTCTACGTGCCCGCGCCGCAGACGATCTTCCAAGGCATTCACGAGCTGCCGCCGGCACACTGGCTGGAATGGATGGACGGCCGCGCGCGAACGGCGTGCTACTGGGACGCGATTCCCGATCCAGCAGACGCGCCGACAGCGCAACTGGCCGAGGAATTGCGCGAGTTGCTGGATCAGGCGGTGCGCCGACGGCTGGAAAGCGACGTGCCGCTGGGCGCATTTTTGAGCGGAGGGATTGATTCGTCGAGCATCGTAGCGCTGATGGCGCGGGCCAGTGCCCAGACGGTGCGGTCGTTCAGCCTGGGATTTGGCGCGGGAGCGGAGCATTACACGGAACTCGACTACGCGCGGAAAGTGTCGAAGCGCTACAACACCGAACACAAGGAATTGGAAATTCATCCGCAGTGCGCGGAACTGCTGCCAAAAATGGTGGCGCACTTCGACGAGCCTTTCGGCAATCCAACAGCGCTGCTGATTTATCAACTGGCAGAACTGACGCGCAAACACGTGACCGTAGCGCTGGCGGGCGACGCGGGTGACGAAGTGTTCCTGGGCTACCCGCGGTACCGCGGTGTGCGCCTGCGGCGCTACCTGGACCTCTTTCCGCGGGCGGCGCGGCGCGCGGTGGCACGGCTGGCAAGAAATATTTCCGAAAACGCAGACGGCTTCCACGCGCGGCGACGCGCCCGGGAGTTTCTGACCACCGCGGGCGACCACTGGCAGCAGGCCTACGCGTCCTGGGTGAGCTATTTTTCACGGGGAATGCGCGAGGAACTCTACACGACGGAATTTCGCGCGGCGGTGGGCGGATACGACTCCAGCGTGGTGCTTGGCGAACACTTTGCGCACGTGACACACGCGGCACCGCTGGACCAGGTGAGCTACGTGGACCTGCACACCTTTCTGCCGTACAACCTGCTCGAATACGGCGACCGCATGAGCATGGCGCACGCGCTCGAATTGCGGCTGCCGTTCACCGATCACCGACTGGTGGAGTTTTCCATGCGGCTGCCGTCGGAGTTGAAACTGCGTGGGCGGCGTACAAAATATTTGCTGCGCGAAGCCGTGAGGACTTTGTTGCCGAAGGATGTGCTGGAACGGCCCAAGCTGGGGCTGAATCCCCCGCTGGGGATGTGGCTGAAGCGCGAACTAGCGCCGCTGATGGATACGTATCTTTGCGAAGAAGCGGTGCGAAGGCGGGGATGGTTCCGGCCGGAAGCAGTGGCGAAACTGCGCGAGGATTTCCGCAGCGGGCGCAGGGATTATTCGCTGCATTTGTGGGCGCTGCTGGTGCTGGAAGAATGGGCAAAGCAGTACTGCTAGAAATAAAATCCACAGATTACACAGATTGAAAATTCAAAACACAAGCGCGAAGCACGGATGAGAATTTTGTACGTATCGCATTATTTTCCGCCGGAGATGGGGGCGCCGGCAGGACGCGTGGCGGGCCTTTCGCGCGAATGGGCGCGCGCGGGACACGAGGTGCACGTGCTGACGGGATTCCCGCACCATCCAACGGGAATTATTCCACCAGAGTACCGGCGGGCATTCCGGCACGGATTCCTGCGCGAACACGTAGATGGCTACGACGTGCACCGCACATGGATATTTCCGGCGGCGAACCGCGGTAAATTCCGAAGGTCGCTGAACTACGCGTCATTCATGGCCTCGGCAACGCTGGTGGGATCTCTGCGCATGCCGCGACCGGATGTGGTGGTGGCGACATCGCCGCAACTGCTGTGCGCGGTGGCGGGACATTTTCTGGCGAAACGATTTGGCACGCCGCTGGTGATGGAAGTGCGCGACCTGTGGCCGGAATCGCTGGTGGCGGTGGGGGCATCGCGACACAGTTCCCCGCTGGTGACGCTGTTGGAGCGCCTGGCGTGCCAGATGTACCGGCGCTCGAGCCACGTGGTGACCATTACCGAGGCGCAACGCGCGGCAATTGTGGCGGAAGGAGTCCGCGAGACGCGGGTCAGCGTGATTCCGAACGGGGTGGACGCGGCGTTTTTTGAAGCGGGAATGTTGCGGCGAGCGAATGGAAAATTTGTGGTGACGTACATCGGAACGCTGGGGATGGCGCACAAACTGGAAACGCTGTTGGAAGCAGCACACCTGCTGCGCGATGAGGCCGACGTGGAGTTTCACATCGTGGGCGAAGGCGCGCGACGCGCGGCGCTGGAAGCGCACGCGAAAGAGTTGCAGTTGACAAATGTGACCTTCGCCGGCGAGCGCCCGCGCGGAGAAGTGCCGCGATGGATTGCGGAGTCGGATGCGTGCGCGGTGCTGCTGCGGCGGAATGATGTGTTTTTGACGGTGGTGCCGTCGAAGATGCTGGAGATTATGGCCGCGGGGAGGCCTATCCTGCTCGGCGTCGAAGGCGAAGCACTGTCGTTGCTGGAACGGGCGCGCGCGGGAATCGGCGTCGCACCGGAAAATGCGGAACAGTTGGCGGCAGCCATCCGCAGGCTGCGGGACGACACGGCACTAGCGGCACAGCTCGGCGAAAACGGAAGGGCGTTCGTGCAGCAGGAATTTCGGCGAGAGGCGCTGGCAGAGAAGTACCTGAAACTACTGGAGCGGGTAACAGGGGAAGTGGCGAGTGGCGAGAAAACCAGAAATCAGAAGGCAGAAGTCAGAAATCAGAAGGCGGAAAGTTGAAACATCGCAGCATGGTTGGAGCTCATCTTTTCCAGGTTGAGGAGCGACGATGAGAACCTACTTTTTTTTGCTGATGCTTTCGACGCTGGTGTCGTTCGGGCTGACGCAGCGGCTGGCGAGGATTGCCACGGCGCGCGGCTGGACGCGCAACGAAAACGGCGACTCCACGGGCGTGCCGCGGCTGGGCGGGGTGAGCGTGTTTGCCACGGCGCTGATCATGATGGTGCTGCTGATCCTGTGGGACAACCAGGTGGCGGCGCGCGTCAAAGCAGAGCTGCCGCTGGCGCTGGGACTGGCGGGCGCGGCCGGCGTGGTGTTTCTGATTGGGCTGTACGACGACCTGCGCGGGGCGCGGCCGTGGCAGAAATTGCTGGTGCAAGGAGCGGCGGCGCTGGGGCTGTACATCACCGGATTTCGCGTGGAGATCTTGACCAATCCGTTCACACACAGCGCGACGCACCTCGGCTGGCTATCCCTGCCACTGACGCTGCTGTGGCTCGTAGCAATTTCCAACGCATTTAACTTGATTGACGGGCTGGACGGACTGGCGGCGGGCGTGGGGCTGTTCGCGACCGTGACGCTGTTTCTGCTGGCGATGCTGCAAGCAAAGAGTTTTGTGGCGGCAATCACCGTGGCGCTGGCCGGCGCGCTCTTCGGATTTTTGCCGCACAACTTCAATCCGGCGAAGATTTATCTGGGCGACTCGGGAAGCCTGACGATCGGCCTGGTGCTGGCGGCGCTGTCTATTGACAGCTCGCAAAAAGGCCCGGTGCTGCTGACCGTGGCCATTCCGCTGATGATTTTCGGGCTGCCGCTGCTGGACGTGAGCGTGACAACGGCGCGGAGGTTTTTATCCGGGCAGCCGCTGTTCCGACGCGACGAAGAGCACTTGCACCACCGACTGCAAAAAATCGGCATGACCCCGCGCGGGTCAGTGCTGCTGCTGTACGGACTGGCGGCGCTGTTCGCGCTGGCGTCGCTGCTGCTGGTGAACTACAAGGGCGCAACCGCACCGCTGATCGCACTGCTGTGCGGCATCCTGGCATGGCTCGTGGTGCGGCAGATGCAGTACGCGGAATTCGCGGAGCTGGACTCGCACGTGCGCACGGAATGGCGCAGCCAGCGGCGCGTGCTGCGAAATCAGATTTTGCTGCGCAAGGCCGGCGCTGAGCTGCGGGCCACCTCGTCGGTGGCAGAGGCGTGGGGCGTGGCACGGCACATCTTCGAGGCGCTGGAATTCACGTCCGCCACGTGCGAACTGGACGGGCACAGCGAGCTGGAGTGGAAGGCCGACGGCGTCGAAGCGGCAGCGCAATCGTGGACGCTGACGATTCCTCTGGCGCACGAAGGGCGGCCCATCGGCACGCTGCGGCTGACGCGGCCGATGTACCACCAGCCGTTGCTCTTCCGCGTGTCGCCACTGCTGGAATTTTTCGGGAATGATTTTGCAGGTCACATCGTTCCGCTGCTGGCCAAGGAACCCAGGCAACAGCTGCGAGCGGCCGGGGGGCGGTGAGGAAGAACCGTCAGAACCTCATCAGGGTGAAGGCGGGTGCGGGCAGCGGGCGCGAGGGACGCTGGGCATAGTAAATGAGCAGCAAGGCCGCCACCAGAGCGGCGATGATGGCGAGAACAAAATAGACCCAGTGGCGGCGGATGTGCTCGATGTAGGTCTCCAGCACGCTGCGTTTTTTGCGGATACGAATCCGCTGCGGGTTGCCATTAGCGTGAACTGGAGCATGGCACCAGGGGCAGATTTCCACATCGATTTGGAGCTGTCCACCGCACTTGGGACAAATGCGGGAGATGTGGCTGGTCGCCGTCATGCGAGACAAATATTACAAGTCAGGACATTCATGGGGCAAGAAAATTGAAAGGCAGTGGTGAGTGACGAGTAAGAGGATGCAGGAAGTAGGTAGCAGGTAGCAGGAAAATCGCCGGCGAGACGCCGGCGGCACAAGTCATGAACGATCTGGTTTCCTATTTGCTGGCGCAGGCGAGATACCGTCCGGTAGCGACGGCGAAGTTTACCGCTGGGGAAATGTGGCGGCGGGGACGGCTGCGCCTGCTCGATTCGCTGGAGCGCGACCTGCCGAGCTTTTCGAGTTATCTGCTGCGTTCCCGTTTCCAACCGTTTTATCCGGCGCGGGCGCTGGAGGCGGCGGAATTCGCCAGCCACTATCTGCGCGCAGCGGAGTCAGCGCTGGACCGCGCGGAGGCGATTCACCGGCACGAGTTTGAAATCTTCGGCGAGCGCTACGCATGCGGAGAACAAATTGACTGGCACCGCGATCCGCAAAGCGGCTATCGCTGGCCCTTGCGCAACGCGGGCGAATTGCGCATCGTCCACGCCACGCCCGAAGCGGACGTGAAGCGGCCGTGGGAGCTGGGAAGGTTCCACCACCTGCTGCCGCTGGGCAAAGCGCATCTGGTAACGCGAGAGCCGCGGCACGCGGCCGAGTTTGCGGGACAGATTACGCACTGGCTGAAGGAAAACCCTTATCCGCGCGGGATCCACTGGGCTATGCCCATGGAAGCGGCCATCCGCGGAATGAATTGGATTGCGGCGGGAGCTTTTTTCGCGGCGGACGAAGCGCTGGAGGAATCGTTCTGGCAGGAATTCCTGCGCGCGCTGTTTCTGCACGGGCGGTTTGTCTTTGCCCACCGCGAATGGAATCCAGTGGCGCGAGGAAATCACTATCTGGCGTGCGTGGTGGGGTTGCTGCATCTGGGCGCGCTTTTTGCGGATAACCCGGAGGCGCAAGGCTGGCTGCGGTTTGCGCGGCGCGAATTTGTGAAGGAAATGGGCGCGCAGGTGCGCGAGGACGGCGTGGCGCATGAAGGGTCGTCGGGATATCACGTGTTCTTGACGGAGATGTTCTTGACGGGAGCGATGCTGCTGACGCGGTTGCGCACAAAAGAAGCAGAAGGCGGTTTGAAGACCGCCCCTACAAAACCGGACACGACAGAACTGCGCGGGCCGGAGGCATGGGCACAACTAGTGGAAAGTTGCGGAAAGGAATTTACGGCGCGGCTGGAGAAGATGTTTGAATTTATCGCCGCGCTGGCGGCGGGGCGGGAGCGGGCACCCATCCTGGGCGACGCGGACGACGGGCGGCTGCTGCCGTACTGCGCGGCGAAGGAGGAAGCGGCCGCGCATCTGCTGAGCGTGGGACGCGTGCTCTTCGGGCGTAACGATTTTCCCAGCGATGCGCACGGCTGCGAGGAAGTGTGGTGGCGGCTGGGCCGTGCGCCGGAATTATTCCGCAGCCCCCCGGGAAGCGTTCCGGTGGAAAGCGCAGCGTTCCATCATTCGGGATATTTCTTCTTTGCGTCGCCGCGGTTGCGCGGGAGCTTGCGCTGCGGGCCGCTGGGCATCAACGGCTGGGCCAATCACGCACATTGCGACCAGCTCAACGTGGAGTTCTGCTGGGACGGCAGGCCGGTGGTGGTGGATCCGGGGACGTATCTCTACTCCGGCAACGCCGCAGAACGCAACCTGTTCCGCTCGACGCGGGCGCACAACACCGTGGTGGTGGATGGCGAGGAGCAAAACCGTTTCTGGCCCGGACTGCTCTTCCGCATGATGGACGATACGCGCAGCGATGCGAGAATCTGGCGCGCGGGGGCGGAGCGCGTGGAATTCGTGGGCGAACACTCCGGCTACCGACGACTGCGCGGGAAATTGAACGTGACGCGACGCGTGGCGCTGGATCCGCGGCGAGAGATGCTGTTTATGGGTGACACGCTGCGCGGCAAGGGCACGCACAAGCTGGAATGGTTTTTTCATTTTGGGTCAGGTATCGAGCCGGAGCGGGTGGAAAAGTGGACAGGCGATGCAGCGGCGCTGGCGGAATTGGCGCCGGAAGCGACGGGACTCCCGTTTCAATCGGCGTGGCGCGTAGGGCCGCTGTTGATGTGTGCTTTGTCGGCGGAGGACGTACGCCTGGAAGCGAAATTGGAGACCGGGTGGGTGGCGCCACGATACGGACAGCGCGAGAAAGCGGCGGTGATTCATTTCAGTTGCGATGCGAAGCTGCCGACGAGTGTCACTTTTACCTTTGTGCCGGCGGTTGATGTTTGAATGCTGGAAAGTTGAAAGGTTGAAGGCGCTGAAGCGATGAAGCAAGTAGTGCAAAACCTGAAGAGCGGAAAGATTGGCGTGGAGGAAGTGCCAGCGCCATCGGCGGGAAGCTTCGGCGTGCCGGGCGTGCTGGTGGAGACGGCGTGCTCGCTGATTAGTCCGGGGACGGAACGCGCGGCGGTGGAGCTGGGGAGGTCCAGCCTGCTCGGGAAAGCCATGCAGCGGCCGGACCAGGTCAAGAAAGTGTTGGAGAACTTGCGGCGCGAGGGATTGGCACAAACGGTTCAGAAAGTGCAGCAGCGGTTGAATGTGACGCGGGCGATGGGTTACTCGTGCGCGGGAACGGTGTTGGGGGCGCGCGATTGCGACATTGCGGCAGGGACGCACGTGGCGTGCGCAGGCACGGACGCCGCGACGCACGCAGAAATTAATTTTGTACCGCGGAATTTGTGCGCGGCGATTCCGGATGGCGTGGGCTTCGACGAGGCGGCATTCGTCGCGCTGGGAGGGATTGCGCTGCATGCGGCGCATCTGTCGCACGCGGCGCCGGGCGAGCATGTGGCGGTGCTGGGGCTTGGGCCGGTGGGGCTGCTGCTGGCACAGGTGTTACGCGCAGCGGGATGCCGTGTGTGCGGATTCGATTTGCGCGAAGACCGAATGACTTTGGCGAAGCAGTTGGAATTTGAGCATGTGGCGCGCGCGGAGCGCGAGAATTTGAACCATACGCTGCGCGGGTGGGGAATTTTTCGCGGGTTTGCGCGCGTGTTTATCGCGGCGGCAAGCAACAGCGCAGCCCCCGTGGAATGGGCCGTGGAAGCGGCGGCGGACCGCGCGACGCTGGTGGTGGTCGGCGGCGTGCGCACAGATTTGCCGCGGAATGCGTGTTACGCGAAGGAACTCTCCGTGGTGTACGCGCGGTCGTACGGGCCCGGACGGTACGACCCGGCGTACGAAGAGAGCGGCGAGGATTTTCCGATAGAAAAACAACGGTGGTCGCTACGGCGAAATCTGGAAGAGTTTTTGTCATTGCTGGCGAAGAAACAGATTGCGGCGACACCGCTGATCACCCACCGCTTTGCGGTGGACGACGCGGAGCGGGCGTACGAAGTGGTGTCAGACGGAAAAGTGGCGTCGCTGGGCGTGGTATTGGAATACCGGAAGGCTGAGCGGAAACCAGAAACGACAATGCAGTTGGCGGCGTTGCCTGCGCAAAAAGCAAGGACAATCCGCGTGGGCGTAATTGGCGCGGGAAGCTACGCGCGCGCCTACCTGCTTCCGGCGCTGAAAAGCAACCAGCGCGTACGGCTGGTGAGCGTGGCGAATGCGCGGGGCGTGTCGGCAAAAAAGGCAGGCGAGGAATTCGGCTTTGCGCGGTGCACAACAGATGCCGGAGATATCTTTCGCGACACGGAAATTGATGCGGTGATCATTGCCACGCGACACCGCTGGCACGCGGCGCTGGCCATCGAAGCAATTCGCGCGGGCAAGGCGGTGTTTCTCGAAAAGCCGATGTGCGTGAACGAAGCCGAGCTAGAGCAGGTTGTGTCGGCGCACGCGCAAAACCCGGTTCTGTTCCTGCTGGGGCACAACCGGCGATTCGCGCCAGCGACGCGGGAGATGCGCGACTTTTTTGCAGGCGCGCGGCCGATGGAAATCCGCTACACGGTTCACGCCGGGCCGCTGCCGGAAACGCATTGGTTGCGAGATCCGGCACAGGGCGGGCGCATCGCGGGCGAGGTTTGTCACTTCGTGGATTGGTGCCGCGCGATGATTGCTGCGCCGATCGAAAAAGTTGCGGCCAGCAAACGGGGTGAGCTGCCGAATGAGGACGTGAATGCGTCGCTGCACTTTGCCGATGGGTCGGTGGCAAAGATTTCGTACGATTGCGTGGCGCCAGGGACAGGGCCGAAGGAGCTAATTGAAATCTCCGCGGCAGGGCGGACAGCCACCCTCGAGGATTTTGCGCGTGGGACGTTTGTGTCCGCGGGGAGAAAACGGACGCCGAGTTTTCGCGGGAAGGGACAGGCGGAGATGATGGCGGCGTTTTTGGCGGGCGTCGAGAGCGGGAAGATGCCGGTGGAGTTTGAGGAGTGGGTGGAGTCGGCGAGGGCCACGCTGAAGCTGAAAGAATAAAGGCTCCACTGAGACATAGAGGAACACAAGAGACTTGAAGCGACGGGCGGCGGGAGCCGCCCGTTATTATTTTGGGAGCGACAGAGGAAATGGATTGGACGAAGCGTTAGAGGATGCGCGAGAATAGCGGGACTCATTACGCAGAAGAAAAGCGCCGTGAGGGAGCACACATTCCACGGGCCGGCAGAACGAAGAGGGACTCCTTGAAAATTGCGGTGATTGGATGCGGATATGTGGGGCTGGTGACGGGCGCGTGCCTGGCGGAAATCGGGCACCACGTGGTGTGCACGGACAATGACGAGGCGAAAATCCACACGCTGAACGCCGGCAAGCTGCCCATCTACGAGGCGGAGCTGGACGGCATCGTGGCGCGAACGCGCGCGGACGGCCGGCTGACGTTTACGGCCAACGCCGGCGAGGCAGTGCGCACGGGCGAGGCGGTGTTCATCTGTGTGGGCACGCCGCCGCTGGAGACAGGCGACGCGGACCTCTCGGCGATTGACAACGTAGCGCGGCTGATTGCCACGGAGGCGCGCAGCTCGAAACTGGTCATTGAAAAAAGCACGGTGCCGGTGCAAACAGGACAGCAACTAAAGCGCGCGCTGGCCGTCTACGGGCGGCACGGCGGGGTGGAGTTCCAAGTAGTGTCGAACCCGGAATTTTTGCGCGAGGGCACGGCAGTATTGGATTTTCTGTACCCGGACCGCATTGTGGTGGGCGTGGACAACGGCGAGGCAGAAAAGAAATTGCGCGAAATCTACCGGCCGATTTTGGATCGCAGCTTCAAGTGTCCGCTGCCGGACGCGATGCGGCCGAAAGTGCCGCTGCCGACGCTGATCGTGACCACGATTAACAGCGCGGAGCTGATCAAACACGCGTCGAATAGTTTTCTGGCGCTGAAGATTTCCTACGCCAACGCGCTGGCGGACCTCTGCGAGCGCTTGAACGCCAACGTCGAAGAAGTGACGCGGGCGATGGGCATGGACCCGCGCATCGGGCCGCAGTTCTTGAAAGCCGGCCTGGGGTTCGGCGGATTCTGCCTACCGAAAGACGTGCAGGCGTTCATCCGGTTGGCCGAGAAAGCCGGAGTGGATTTCACGCTGCTGAAAGAAGTCGAGCGCATCAACAAGCGGCGGATTGATCATTACTTGGAAATTACGCGGCATGCGCTGTGGGTGCTGAAGGACAAGCAGATCGGGATGCTGGGGCTGGCGTTCAAAGCGAATACCGACGATATCCGCTTCGCGCCGGCGATGGACCTGATTAAGCGGCTGCTGGCGGAGGGTGCGAAGATCGCGGCGTACGATCCGGAAGCCATGGAACGGACGCGCGCGCTGTACCCGAACTTGCGCTACACGAAGGATGAGTACGCCGCCGCGGAGGGCGCAGAGGCGTTGATGATTGTGACGGAATGGACGCAGTTCAAGCAACTGGATTGGGAGCGGGTGTACAAGGCCATGGCGCGACCGCTCATTCTGGATGGCAGGAATTTACTGGATCCGGCAAAAATGCGCGGGATGGGATTCGAATATCACAGCGTGGGGAGGCCGGAGTAAGTAAAGGGATCAGGGATTAAGGGTCAGGGAGCAGGGGCGCCGGCGAGAGCCGGCGCTTTTTATTTTGCACGAGCGGATTCGGCGGCGTACTGCTTCTTGAAAAAGTCGAGCGTCAGGCGCAGGCCTTCGTCGAGGGAGACTTTGGGCTCCCACTGCAAGAGGCGCTTGGCTTTGGAGATGTCGGGGCAGCGCTGCTTGGGATCGTCCACGGGGAGCGGGTTGAAAATGATTTCGGTTTTTGCGCCGAGGAGATCGCGGACGCGGCGGGCGAATTCGAGAATAGTGATTTCCTGCGGATTGCCGATGTTGGTGGGCTCGTGCTCGTCGGAGAGCATGAGCTTGTAGATACCGTCAATGAGGTCGCTAACGTAACAGAAGCTGCGGGTCTGCTTGCCGTCACCATACACGGTAATGGCATCGCCGCGGAGCGCTTGATAGACGAAATTGGGTAAGGCGCGGCCGTCGTTCAAGCGCATGCGCGGGCCGTAGGTGTTGAAGATGCGCACGATGTGCGTGTTGACGCCGTGAGCGCGATGGTAGGCCATGGTCATGGCCTCGGCGAAACGCTTGGCTTCGTCATAGACGCCGCGGGGGCCAATAGGATTCACGTGGCCCCAATACGTTTCCGGTTGCGGGCTGATCTGCGGGTCGCCGTAACATTCCGAAGTGGAGGCGAGAAAATATTTGGCCTTTTTGGCGAGAGCGAGGCCGAGGGAATTGTGCGTGCCGAGCGCGCCGACTTTAAGCGTTTGAATGGGGAGCTTGAGATAGTCCACGGGGCTCGCGGGCGAAGCGAAGTGGAGCACGTAGTCCACCGGGCCGGGGACGTCAATATAGCGGGTGACGTCCTGGCGGGCGGCGCGGAAGCGCGGGTGGCTCATCAGATGCGCAATGTTGGACTCTGTGCCGGTGATGAGGTTGTCGAGGCAGAGAACGTCCCAGCCTTCGGCAATGAGTTTGTCGCAGAGATGCGAGCCGAGAAATCCTGCACCACCCGTGATGACCGCGCGCACTTTGGCCTCCCAAACAGAAGAAAGAGTATGAAACCACAGATGCGCAGAGATAGAAAGGCGAAAACCGAAAATCAAAAATCGGAAAATAGGTGTCAGCGGAGGGAAAGGGTGAGGGAGTTGCGGCGGGCGTCGCACGAAATGGAGAGGGTACGTTCCGCGTCTTTCGCAAATGTGCCGCGGAGATCGCGGGTTTCGTCGAAGGCGGGGTCGGTGGAGGTGACTTGAACGCGGATGGCGCGGTCTCCAGCGCGCAAGTGTACGGAGCCGGAATACCGGCCGACATACCGCGTGGCGCCCAGCAGCGAACGATGCACTTCGTCGTGGACCAGATTCTCTTTCAGGACAAGATCATCATCCACCCAGATGGAAACGGCGGCCACGCGGAAGTTGTGCTGCAACAAAACCGCCATGGTGGATTGTGGAGAAGGAGAAAACAGCCAGCCGATGAAGGCGATCACGGCGAGCACCGCTATTAACTCAGCAATTTGCGCGGGGCGCTGGAGGCCGCGGAGATGCGCAGTCACATAAGGAATCGGACGGACGCGCATATTGAGCCCTTGCCAGCGGCCAAACAGTTTGGAGGCCACATCGGAGGCGCGCTCGCGCGGGCCGGGCGCAAGGGGCAGCGTGGCCAAAGGTTCGGCGGAGGGCAGGCGCACGGTCTGCTCGGCCGTGGGAACAGTAGCGGTAGGAGCAGGCGCGGGCGCGCGCGGGGATTGACCACTCAAGAGGCAATCGAGGTCGGCAACAAATTCTTTTCCAGACTGGTAGCGAGCGTCGCGGGGCTTGGCCAAGGCGCGGGCGATGACGGAGTCGAAATCCGGGCGCAGCGCGGGGTTGAGCGACGAGGGCAAAGCGGGGTCGCGATAGACAATTTTAAACATAATGTCGGCGAGCTCGCCGGAAAAGGGCCGTTCGAGGGTGAGCATGTAGTAGAGAATCACGCCGAGAGAAAACAGATCGGCGCGGCCGTCCACGCGCTCGCCCTGCACCTGCTCGGGAGACATGAAGGCGGGGGTGCCAATCATTTCGCCCTGCACGGTGACCTGCGATTTGCGCAGGCGCGCGACACCGAAATCCATGATGATGGCGCGGCCCGCGGGAGTGAGGATGATGTTGGCGGGTTTGATGTCGCGATGCACGATGCCTTCGGCGTGGGCGTAGTCGAGGGCCTCGGCAACTTGCTTGATGATGCCGAGCGCTTTTTCTGCGGGTAGCGGCGCGGAGGCTTCGCGAATGAGGGCGTCGAGGGTCTGCCCAGCGATGAATTCCATGACGATGTACGGAGTGCGAGTGGATTCGTCCTCGCCCACATCGTGAATGGTGACAATGCCGGGGTGAGAGAGTTTTCCGGCGGCTTGCGCCTCGCGGAAAAAGCGCTCGCGAAAGCCTGCAGTCTCCCCCGGCGAAAATCCCTGCATGCGGATGGTCTTCACCGCGACCTCGCGGTCAATCACTGGGTCGCGGCCGCGGAAGACCGTGCCCATGGACCCGCTGCCGAGTTCGTCGAGGATTTCGTAGCGACCAAGTTGTGACATGCGAACGTCCGGCGCAGATGCGCTGAATGGCGAGGAAATGGTAGCACGAGGAAGCGGCTGGACCGGCGCATGGAATCAGCAGGAAGTTCGAAGTTTGAAACTCGAAGCGAAAGGGACGGTCTAAAGACGTACCACTACAAACGTCTGGCGGAAAGGATTTTGATGGGAGGAGTGAGGCGCTGGGCGTCGGCGGGGACGGCCTGGATTTTGCGGACGACGTCCATACCTTTCACGACGCGGCCAAAGGCGGCGAAGCCCTGACCATCGGGATTGCGCGCGCCGCCGAAATCGAGTGCCGGCTGGTCGCCAATACAAATGAAAAAGTCGGAGGTGGCGGTGTCCGGAGTGTCGCGGGCCATGGAGAGGCAACCGTCGGTGTGCGAGAGACCGGTCTTGTTGGTACGCTCGAGAGGGATGGGCGGGAAATCGTCTTTCTTGCGCGCGGGATTCGTGCCAGCCTGGATGACTTCGATTTTTACCTTCTTGTCGGGCTGATTGCTGAGGCGGACGGTGCGATGAAATTGCCCGCCGTCGTAGAAGCCGGCGTCCACGTAGCGCAGGAAATTGGCGGCCGTGACGGGTGCGCGAGCGGTATCAATTTCGAGCTCAATGTTGCCGAGCTGAGTTTCGAAAACGACACGGACAGGCCGGGATTGGGCAAAAGCCGCCGAGCCGGTCAGCAGCACCGCGACCAGGACGCACAGACGTGTCAGGCGCGCGGTCATCGCGGAAGCACCTCAGAATCGAGCATCTTCGTCGGGAGCGGAGTCCAGGGCTCGAGCCAAAAATCGAGAGCGAGCCAGAGGCTGCGCGTCCAACGTGTCAGGCTGAGCGAAACGAGCACGGTGGCCAACATCCACAGCGCAAACGCCGTGGGCCAGCGGAGATCAAACAGCGGCGGAAGAAACAAGGAAACCACGAAGGAGGGAAGCATGATGGCCTCCGTCAGAATCACATTGACGTACATGGAAACGACGAAATAACCGGACTCGCGAAAAAAGGTCAGGCCGCAAAGGGAACACGAATCGCGGACGGCAAAGATGCCACGGAAGAGGCCGCCTTCGCCGCAATGAGGACAGCGCAGGCGAAGAGCACGAGCAAGAATAGAACGCAATGAAGGTCGCATGATGAGCACAGAGAATTTACCACGAATCCGGAGCCTACGAAGGGAGCACGCGGCGAAGGGCGCGGGCAAGCGGGTACCAGAAGCGGCTGGAGTGAGTAACGAAAGCAGCGGCGCGGCCGAGAGCGCGGCGCTGCGGGGAATCGAGCGCGAATTCGCGTCCGGCGCGGCGCACGCGGACCACGCGGCCGAGCAGTTCGGATTCGGCCAGCGGGGCATCGGCGCGGGGCAAGGCGTCGCCCTTGGTGATGAGCACCGGACGGCCGTCGCGCGAAGACTTGCGGATTACGCGGTGAGCGAAGAGGCGGCCTTCGCGGACAAAAAGGACCACTTCGCCGAGATGGATGTGCGTGGCGTCCTCGCGACGCACGAAGAGCGCATCACCCGAGCGCAGCCAAGGCCACATGCTGCCACCAAACACGCGCAACACCACCGTGCCGCCGGAGCGAAGCACGTCGGCGAGCAACTCGGCGCGGAGGCGCAGGTCGGTGGGAACGAGTTCAGGGGGAGCGGAGGTGGCGGTGGGGTTCATGTGAGAATGCAAAATGGTCGAAGCATTATAAGAGCACAGATGCGCGCGGATAGAAAGTTGCAGAGTGACAAGGTTGCAGAGTGACAGCGAAATTCGTCGAACCACACTTCCGCTAACTCGGGGCTCTGCGCTCCTGCGTCACAAGAAGCTGAAGACCAAAACGCTGTGGATCAAAAGATGTCGAAGGAATAAACGCGGCCCTGGGTATCGCCGACATAAAGCTTGAGCAGTTGGAGTTCGAGGCTGGGGTCCCCGATGGTGAAACCGGAGTTCACGGTGCGGCTAAGGAGGACCGCACCACTGACCGGATCAATCTTGTAGAGATTGCCGTCCGAGGAGCCCACGTAAATAAACCTTGTCGCGGGGGTGAGGCCCAGGAAGTTGATGATGGGCGTCGAGAGCATTCCGATCCCGCTGGGGTTGGTGTAACCAGCGTCGGCCACAAATGTCTCGCCACCGCAGGCAGGATTGTAGGCGAAGCGGACATTGCGAACGGTGCTCGCGCCGGCGGTCGTCGTGGTGTAGAAGATGCGGTCATCCATCGCCGCCACATTGACGGGGATGGGGAAACCGGTGCCGCTGGTGGCGCCGGTGGCGAAGGTGTTCGTGCACAAAGCGATGTCGTTGCGCACGGCAACGAGATCCCCGTTGTCCTTCACGGCGTAGACCACCTTGTTGTCGAAGTTCAGAGTGGGAGAGCCGCTGATGTCGCCGAGGCTGAAATTGGAGATGCCCGCGCCGGTGACACTGTTGATCTTCCAAAGGCTGGGCTGCGTGCCGCCGTTGGAGAGGCTGGTGACCCAGACAACGTTGTTGGTGTAGTCCACTGTCGGCGTGGAATTGACTGCGTCCATGGTGCCCGGGCTGAAAGTCCACACGATGGCGCCGGTGTTGGCGTTGAGCGCATGGACCTTGTTGGCGGTGGTGGAAAGCTCGCGGGTGCCGACGAAGAGCAGATCGGTGGTGGGCGTAAAACCCACGTTGGCATATTTCTTGAGCTGCACGGCGATGCCACCCTGAATGATTCCACCGACGGCAACGAGCGAGCCAACAGCACCGGGAACGGGAGTCACCCAAATCAGTTGTCCTGTGGTGGCGTTGAAGGCGTACACGCGGCCATCGTTGGAACCGACAAACACGGCATCACAGGGTTGATTACCCAAGGTTCCCGGATCACAGTCCGCCACTGAGTTGTCACCTTGCGAGACGACCGCTGGGCGAGTCTGAACGGCGCCGCCGGTGGTGCCGATGGCTCCGCTGGGCTGGTAGTTGCGGGCGCCCGTGGTGGCGTTCATGCTGTGGACCATATTGTCATCGGAGGCGGCGAGCACGGAAATGCCGGGGATAAGTCCCGGCGGCGCGAGAGAAACGGCCGCAGTCTTATAACTCCACCGTTTGCTAGCGCCGCCGCCGACGGCGGTGGTAAGCGTGGTCGTCGCCGAGCTGCCGAATGAGAAGTGCGGAGGCGCAGGAGTAGCGGCGCCGCTGATCGTGCTGTTATCGCGGGTGTAAATCTTGTAGCTGTACTGCGTGCTGGGAGTAATCACGATGTCCGGACCGTTTTCGTTCACCACGGCGACGTTGGTAGGGGAGGCAGCAAAGTTGTTGGCGTTGGAGACTACGGTCTCGCCGGCGACGGGCTGGCTGCCCACGGTGTAGGCCGTGCCATCGGCAGGCGAAAAGGTAGGAGGTGCTGCGCCGCTCCGCTGGGCAATCAACGCGCCCTGGTAGTTGGCGGCGATGGCCCCGGCCGGATAAGTGAAATTCAGAGTGACCTCGGAAATGCCGGGAGAAGCCACGCCGACGGACACGTCGCGGAGAATGTGGGTGTCGAGTTGGGGACGATTGGCGGCGGTGCCGTCCTCGCGAGACAAATAGCTAACCCCGGTAATGGGGGTGTTGTTCATTTCGACGACGTACCACTGCACGTCGGAGACGGCAGAGGTGTTCTGGCGGGTAAGCGTGAGGCTCGCGGCGGCCAAAGTGGAGACGAAGGTGGATACGCCGGGCAAGCTGGGGATGCCACCGAGAGCACTGCTGCCTTGATTTTGCCCGCCGCCGTTCATTGTGGAGAGAAATGCCCACGAACGAGCGGTGTCTACAGCGGGAGCAAGCGCGGGGGCCTGCGTGGCGGTGGCGGCCGGAAAATTCTGCAGGCCCGTCTGGACACTGGCACCGGAGTTGAGAGTGACGACCTGGAAGTTAAATTGAGGAATGACGACGCCAGTGCGGGTCGGGTCGCGGTCAATGGTTACAGTGGTGCAAGTGGCGGCACATCCGGTGAGACGGCCACGGAGCAATAGGTCGCCCACGTTTGCGGAGCCGCCGCCGGGATTGAGATTGGAGATGAGGACGAAAGTGCGTGTGGGATCCACAGCCGTACCCAGGGCGATGTTGACGGTAGCAATGCCGGCAGTCATCGCGGCACTGTTGCCCTTCTGGACGAAGATATCAGCGGCATTGGTGAACTCGACGACTTCCCAGTTGACGGTGTGGGCAGCGTTGGCACCGCTGGCACGAACTTGGAGATTGCCAAGAGCGGTGAGCTCGCCGATGGTGGAATCGTCTTGGTTCCAATTGACGTCGGTAGCGGCCGGGGTCTTGGACAAAAGCACAAAGGCACGGTTGAGAGCGGCAACAGGAGTGATGGGCACGTTGAGGGTGGCGGCGCTCTGGCTGGCGATGACGCCGCGCTGGACTTTGATACCACTCTCGAATTCTGCGACGTACCAACTAATATTTACCGTGGAGGTTTCATTCGTGTTGCGGGCGAATTCGAGTTGAGTGGTGGAGAAAATCCGTCCGCGAATGTCGGCCACGACGGGGCGGTTCAGGTTGCTGTTGGTCTGGAAGAACAAAAACGCTCTGGCGGTGTTGATCGTGCCGTTGCAGGCGCCGCCGAGGTTGGGGAGGGTGACGGTGATGGTGCCGGTGCCGGCGCTGACAGCAGTGCCGGTGTAGAGACACTGGAGCACAGCGCCGGCGGCCGCAGTTTCGGTTGGCTCCTTCACCAGCAAACCAAGATTGTTCGCCGGGTTGCTGAGCCAGTCCTGAGGGATGTTGGGGACGATGCCATCGGTGAGAATCGGCCAAGTGATGGTGGCACCGGCGGTGGTGCCGGAGGGCTGGGTGTTGATAGCCGTGGCAGAGAAATCGCCGCCCGGAGTGGCCCAGTTGTTGGGAGCGGTGCCGTCGCGGGAATCCCAAGTGACGCCGCCTTCGGTCCACTGCGTGGCGCCGGTGACGCGGTGGGCAGCCTGGTTATGTGAGGCGGCGGGGGGCGTGGAGATCTTCATTTTCAGGTCGGCAACCTTAACAGCGGCAGTGGAGGGAATGGAGCTCAGGTCGAAGCGCACGAGGAGGCGGCGGGTGGCAGCGGCCTCAGCAAGGACGCGCACGATGGCAGCGCTACCGTCGTTCGTGGTGGCCAAGGCCGACTGCACGGTGGTGTCGGCCACCGCTGTCAGGGTGACAATTTCATCGGCGCGGAGCGCAGACGATGGAAACAAGAACATCATCACCAGCAATAAGCTGAGGCTTTGACGCATCCGAAAGCGGTTGCACACATTTCTACTCCGTCCACAGGCCAACGGCATGATTGCACCCTTCCCGGGGCGTTGGGCCATGAAAGCCACGCACCGTAGCAGGAATTCGCGAAGATTTTGGGGGCATGTTTCCAAGCAAGCGATAAGCGGTCATCCCCTGGCTCATTGGCGCTACTTTAACCACATTCGGAGCGGTTTGGAAAGTACCTTGCGGCACATTAGACGACTGTTCATCGACGGAGGGCGGCCTGAAGGGGACCCAATAAAGGTACCCGCAACAGCGGCGGGCACCCCAGGTCATGGTATTTTTTCGGTCAGAAGACATCAAAGGAATAGATGCGGCCCTGGGTGTCGCCCACCAGAATGCGGGCGAGAAACACATCCACCGATGGATCGCCGATGGTGATGCCGGAGTTGACCAGACGCGAGCCCGCGACGGTGCCGTCGGCCGGATTAATCTTGTAAATGTTGCCGTCGGACGAGCCCACATACATGAATCCGGTGAGCGGATTCCAGATGGGCGTAGAAATCGTGCCGATGCCTGAAGGGTTCGTGTAGCCGCCAGCGGCCACAAATGTTTCGCCGCCGCAAGCAAGGTTGAAGCTGAAGTTCACTTTGCGCAGCGTTCCCGCGCCAACGGTCGTAGTGGTGAAGAAAATGCTGTCGCTGGAAGTGCTGGAAGCGACGGGAATGGGGAAGCCGGTGCCGCTGGTGGCGCCCGAGGCAAAGGTGTTGGTGCAAGCAGGAATATCGTTGCGCACGGCAACCAGGTCGCCAGCGTCGGTGACCACGTAAACGACTTTCCCGAAAAGATTGAGGGTGGGCGAGCCGCTAATGTCGCCGAGGCTGAAATTGGCGAGGGGCGCACCGGTGATGCTGTCGATTTTCCATAAGCTCGGTTGCAAGCCGCCATTGGAAAGGCTGGTGACCCAGAGGACGTTGTTGGCGTAGTCCACTACTGGTGTGGAGTTCACCGCGTCCATGTTGCCCGGGCTGAAAGTCCAAACAATGGCGCCCGTGGAGCCGTTGAGTGCGTACACCTTGTTGAGCAAAGGCGAGAGTTCGCGCGTGCCGACAAAGACCAGATCGGTAGTGGGAGTGAATGTGCCGCCGGCATAGTTTTTCAATTGTGCGGCAATTCCGCCCTGGATGATTCCGCCGACAGCGACAAGTGAACCAACGGCACCGGGCACGGGCGTGGACCAAATCACCGCACCTGTGATGGCGTTGAAGGCATAGACCCGGCCGTCGTTGGAGCCAAGGTAGGCAATATCGCAGGGCTGATTGCCCGGAGTGACGGAATCGCAGTCGGTGATTTGCGTATCGCCTTGCGAGATGACGGCGGGACGCGTCTGCACAGGGCCGCCGGTGTTGCCGATGGAACCTCCCGGCTTGTAGTTGCGCGCACCGGCCACGGCAGTCATGCTGTGCAGGTTGTTGTCGTTGGAAGCGGCGATGACTTTATTGGCGGGGTCGAGGCCCGGAGGAGCAAGAGCGGTGCCGGCCGTCTTATAGCTCCAAATCTTGTTGGCACCGCCGCCCGTGAGAGTGGTGAGAGTCGCGGATGTGCCGAAGGAATAGTGCGGGGCGGAGGGATTCGCGGCGCCAGTAATGGTGACGTTGTCGCGGGTGTAAACCTTATAAGAATACTGCGTGCCAGGTAGGACGACATTGTCCGGGCCGTTTTCGTCCACCACGGTGACGACTGTGGGCGGATCCACAACGCTGTCGGCGTTGGACACCACGGTTTCGCCAAAGACTGGCTGCGTGTCCGGGATATAAACACTGCCATCGTTTGGCGCGAAAGTGGGTGGGGATGCGCCATTCTTGCGGGCGACAAGAGCGCCCTGATAGCTGCAGGTGGCGCTCGAGGCGCATGGATACGTGAAGTTGAGCGTGATGTCGGATATACCCACGGAGTTGACGCCAAAAGCTACGTCGCGAAGAAAGCTGACGTCCAGCTGAGGACGGTTGGCAGGCGTGCCGTCTTCGCGGGCACTGAAATTGACGCCGTTTGTCGAGACGTTGTTCATCTCGGCGACGTACCAGGAGACGTCCGCCTGATCATTGCCATTGCCGCGGGTCAAAGTAATTGCGCTGGAGGCCAGCGAAGTGGTGAACGCGGAAACGCCCAACGATTGCACCAGGGGAGAGGCCAGAGGGCTGCGACCAAAATTAGCGCCACCCCCGGATAACGTGGAAGTGAAAGCTACCGAGCGGGTCGTATCAATGGAAGGAGAAAGTGCCGGGCTGGCCGACAGAACAAAGCTGGCGAGATTGGTCGAAGCGGTTTGCACGGTGGAACCGTTGTTGAGCGTGACCACCTGGTAGGCGATCTCGCTGATCGCTGAGCCGCCGACGCTGCGGTCCACAATGAGCTGGTTGCAAGTAGGAGTGCAATTGCTCAGGCGGCCGCGGAGCAATAGCCGGCCAATCGAAGCGGAACCGCCGGGTATGCGATAACTCACCAGGGCGAAGGACTTAGTGGGATCCACAGCGGCGATGGGGAGAGTCACGCTGAGAGTAAAGGAAGTCATGGCCGTAGAAGTGCCGCGCTGCACGGTGGCGTCCGCCGGGTTGGTGAATTCCACGACTTCCCAATCTATGACATGGGCCGCATTGGAAGCGTTTACCCGGAACTGCAAATTGTTGGTGGCGGTCAAATCGCCGATGACCGGGTCGTCCTGACTGAAGCTGGGGTCGGCAGCAGCTGGAGTCTTGGACCACAACACAAACGCGCGGCTGGTGGAAGACACCGCGGTGATGGGGACATTGATAGTGCTGACGCTCTGACTGACGGAGCCGCGCTGCACGCTGACGCCACGGGCGAATTCCACGACATACCAAGAAATGTTGACGGTGGAGGTTTCGTTGGTGGTGCGGAAAAACTGCACGGAGGGCGGAGTCGTGGGACAGGCGTGCGGCACGATGCGCCCGCGAATTTCCGTGCCATTGGGCCGAATCGTATCGTTCGTCGTCTGAAACATCAAGAACGACTTGTTGATGTCCACGGTGGGCGTGGCGCCATTGCACGTGCCGAGGTTGGCAGAGAGCGTAGCCGGCGGAGCGGCGCCGGTGCTGACGAACGTGCCGGAGTGCACGGTCTGCACCACGGCGCGGGCCGCGGCGGATTCGGAAGTGTCCTTGACCAAAAGCCCGAGATTATTGGCCGGGGTGGTCAGCCAGTTCTGCACAATATTGGGGATTACGCCGTCGCTGAGAACCGACCAGTTGAGCGTGACGCCATTCGTCGTGCCGCTGGCCTGAGTGCTGACGGCGGTGGCGCTGAAGTCGCCTCCAGGAGTCGTCCAGTTGTTGGGAGCAGTGCCGTCGCGAGAATCCCAGGTGACGCCGCCTTCGGTCCACTGCGTCGCGCCGGTGACACGATGCACGGCGATGGTCTTCGAACTGGCGGGCGCCTGCGCGACCTGCATCTTGAGGTTGGCGACTTTAACCGCGGCGGTGGAATCAATGGGAGAAAGGTCGAAACGCACGAGAGAGCGTTTGGCTTCCGCGGTAACGCCGAGCACGCGGAGAATAGCAGTCGTGCCATCATTGATGGCGGGCGACCCCTGCTGCAAAGTGGCGTCGGCAGCGGCCGTAAGGGTGGTGATTTCGTCGGCGTGGAGAGGTGGCGGCACCACCAGCAAGGCCACTAGCACCAGGCAAATTGTGTTGCGAATTCGATTGAACGCGCTCATACAGGCCCTCCTTGAGACTGCAAACCCTCTCACATCCGCATCCGTCCGTTCTACAGCAATGCGCAGGGCCAGCCAATCAGTAAGCCGGGCGCACATGGCGAAAGCATTACTTCTGCTCCGGCGCCTTCAACGTGAATTGCGCGGTTTTTACGGGCTTTCCCGCGACGGACACGCGAACGGTCCAGGTACCCAGCAAGCTGCGCTGGGTAATGTACGTGCCAGAAATGGCCAACGGAGTGATGACCGTGGGAGCCCCGCGACTGGTTGTAAGGAACTCGCTCGCCGTGGGCGCCGCGCCGGGAACGGCGAGGGCGCGAACTTGAGCTCTGCTGGCGCGGAACGGTGTTGCGCGCTTCATGTAAAGGCTGCCATCGGGCAGAAAGAATTCCACCGTCTGCACAAAATCGCCGGAGACGCCGGGCCAGGTAACAAACACGAAGAGGTCCCGCAGCTTAGTGACGACGAACGTGGAATTGGTGGAGCGGCACTCCGTGGTGGGACTCTCACAAAAGAAAATCTCGGAGGCAGGCTTGGAGCCCTGTACGACCGGCGGCGGCGCCTTGCGGCTGACGGAGCGTGCGTCAAGGTTGCTATCCTTCGTGTCGGGCCGGCGATGCTGCGCCGGAGCCGGCGCAGCCGCAAACAGCAGCACACCTGCCAGAAGTAATGCACCGCCACGAACTTTCGTCTGTTGTTTCATAACTCCTCCCCTATACGCAATCTCGCTGCGGGCCGGCGCCGCTCACCAAACTAACGGCGGCGCGCCGCCTATGTTTCTCACTACGAAGACTTGGGCGCCGCAGAACACAAACCGCTACCCGCGGGCAACTTGCCGCAGGCGAGCGCCGTGGTTTCAAAAATCTTCTCCGAGAGGCACTGCGGCTTAACGTAAGGCTTGCGCCGGGAACTGCCGGCGGTGTTGGCAAAATTCTGTTTGTCCGTGTTCATAGGGCCTCTCGCTCCTGTGGAGTGCTCAGCGCGGCGATGTGAACGAGCTGAGCGGGATGGGAATTCGATGTGGCGTGCAGGCGACCGAGCGCGCGTAGTCCGCTGACGGGATCGCGGACGCCGGCAATTCGCGCGGCGGCTTCGGCCAGCTCGCAGGCGCGCTGGGATGGGCCGCCCAGGTCGCCATCTTCCATAAACGCAAGGCCCGGGCACCGCTGGCAGTGCTGGCGGATGGCGCAGTCGTTGCAAATGGCCAGGTCGCTTTCCTTGACGTTGCGGACACGACGCATTTGCGCCGAGCCGTACCAAATTTCAGCGAAGGATTTTTCGCGCAAGTTTCCCGTGGGCAGAGGAAGCTGCACGCAGGGATAAACGTCGCCGTAAGGCGAAATGTAGAGACTGTTGTGGCCGGCGCTGCAGGGAATGTTGTCGAAGGCCGCGGCCATGTCTGCTGCGTCATCCTTGGCGGGCGCCGGGGCCGGCGAATCAAAGACCGGGGCCTGCATCACGGGCAGCAGTTCGCTGGGAGCGAGGCGCATGCGAAGCGTGCTGCGGTCGCCGTCCATCATGGGAGAAATGGTGGGGTCCATGATGAAAGTGACGCCGAGGGAATCGGCGAGGGCCTGCACCTCGCGCCAAACAGCAATGTTTTGCTTCATCAGTGGACACGAAATCTTCACCAGCAAGCCCTGCGTGTGGCAGAAGCATAGCGCTTCCAGGGTGCGCGCGAAGGAACCGGGGACTTTGGTGATGGCGTCATGGATCGCGGCATCGGCGCTGTACAGGCTGATTTGAATGCGGCGCACGCCGAGGCGACGCAACTCAGCGGCGCGCTCCTCGGTGATGAGCAGGGCATTGGTTTTCAGCGTGACGTCGAAGCGCAGTTTGCGCGCGCAGGCAAGCAGCTCAAAGAAGTCGGGGCGGAGAAAAATTTCGCCGCCGCTGAACGTCAGAAAGAGCGTGCCGGCATCGGCCAACTCGGCAAGGACGCGCTTGATTTCCGCGGTTGTCATTTCGCCGTGGTCGGCGTGATCGAGATAGCAATGCACGCAGCGCTCGTTGCAGCGGTAGGTGACGTCGAAATGCACGTTGAGCGGAGCATTACCCGCCAGCGAGCGCGCCACCAGGCGGTCCATCACCGCTGCGCTAGCCACGGGACACCTCCCCGGCGGAGGGCGTTTCCAGGCGCAGGAGTTTCTTGGCGGCGAGTTCGGCGAGCATATCGCGCGTGTCGGCAAGAGCTGTGACGGCGTCCACTTCGTACTCATCGGCAAGGAGTCGCGCGATTTCTTCTGTGGTGCGTTCGCCGGTGGCGTGCTTCCAGATGAAACCGGCGGTGGGGTTTAGTTCGTGCAGGATGCTATCTTCGGGAGAAATCACCACTACGACGCCGTCAATTTCGCGCCAGGCGGCCAGCGGATTCTGCGCGGGACGCACGGAGGCCAGCACCGGCTGCGGGGCGCTCACGGGAGCACCTCCCAGAAGCTGGAGTCGCGCTTGAAGTGCAGGCGGTAGAACGGCAGCGCCTCGGCGCAGGCGGATACGATGCTGAGAAGCTGTTCGCGCGCGGCGCGATTTTTGGCGAAGAAGAGCACGTTGCCGAGCAGCGCGCGCAGGGCTTCGCGCGGCGCGATTTTTTCCAGGCGGTTTTCCGCGGCTTGCGCGAGCGCGTAAATGCCCGCGACGGGGAGGTGGCAGTTGCGGTCGCCGGCGCGGAATTCGCCCCAGAAGGGAGTGCCATGCACGCGCCAGCCCTCACCGTCGCAGCGCAGTAAGGAGATTTCGTCGGTGAGCGGCGCGCCAGCGGGAGAAAGGCTGGCAATCGTGCTTTTGCCCGCGCCGGAATGGCCCATGAAAATGTGCGCCTTGCCATGGCGCTCGATTGCAGCGGCGTGCAGCAGGAAGCCGTGGTGCGGCAGCAGAATCATGGAGAGCAGCACGCGCAGAAGCGAATCCACCGTGTAATCCGACTGCACGCCGGAGATGCGCGCGGCCGCGGAGTCCAGACGCAACGTGGCGCCATGAAGCGAGAAATCGAAACCCGCGGCTGGGCGAGAGTCCTTCTCCGGATTCAAATAGACAGGGAATCCGTGCGGCGAAGCATCGTGGAATGCAGAATAGCGCGCGGCGGCCCGTTCGAGGAGCGCGTCCTCGCGGAAGAATAGCGTCAGGGGAACATGACCAATAGACACAGACACCGCCGAACTCTGAGAGGCGACAGCCACCCCCGTAGGGCCTCCTTGAATTCCCAGCCTGAGCCAGTGCAATGGCGCCAGCGCACCAAAGCGGTCCGCATGAGATGGCCTTGCACCGACCCAGGATTCGGGTACTGCGACTTTACGCGCCTAAGCTATTGCATGTCAATAAATGAGCGAGAGCCCGGTACCGAAACAACACCATGCAAAAAACACGACGTGGGGTTCAAAGTTGCACTTTTCCCAAAGAGGAAGGGTCAATTGACGAAATAAATGGTTAGGTTACTCGACGCGGCATTCAGGCGCCGGTCAGCGAGGAGCACGAATGGCGGCGGGGAGTTTTAGGCGCAAGCGGCGGAGATAGAGGGGAAGCGCGAAAGCCTCGGCAGGCGCGGAGAATTCCTGGCGCAGAAAGGCGGCGGGAGGAAAGAGCATTCGCCAGAGTTGCCGGACACGCGGAAGGCCCGGCTGCGTGCAAGCAAGAATGACTCGAGCACCGGCAGGGCCTTCGAGTGCAACACCACGGGCCAGGGTCGCGATGGGATCCGGGCCGAGGACACGCGCGAGGAGGTGAAGCACCGATGGACCGGGACGCAGCGCGGCCAGAACGGAAGCGGGCACGGGCGCTGTTGCGGCAGCATGCGCCGACTCCAAGCTCCAGTAGATGCCGGGAGAGAAATCGAGAAGCTGTGCGGCGGAGATGAAGTTCCTCCAATCAAAATCGGCGGGGAACTGGCGAAGGCGGGCGGCGACGTCGAGGAGATATTTGAGACGGGCGAAGCGATGCGCGACTTGGTTGACGCACAGCAACAGAAGAAGATTTTCTGGCGTGAGGCCTTGCGCGCGAATGCGGTCCGCGAGCGGATCGCGGCGGCCGTAGGGCAGCACGCGCTGCTGAAGGTCCACGGCAAACGTGATGTGCGGATCCTGTCCGGCGACACTTCCGCGCTTCTGATTTTCCTCCGGCTTCAAGTAGAGCAACTCGCCGGCGTCGCCGAGGGCTGCGATATCGCCGCGAGCCTGGCGGACGTAGCCGAGGGATTGCAGGACGCCATCGCAGGCAGCGAGGTCGCCGGGACGAATAAGCAGGTCGAGGTCGGCGACCTGCCGAACGGCGGGGTCACTATAGAGTTTTTGCGAAAGCTGCGGGCCCTTGAGCGGCCAAGCGGCGAGGGACTTTGTGGAGAATGCGTCGAGAATGCGCTTCTGCTCGGTGAGAAGTTTTTCATTGCGGAGTGCGTTGGAAAGATAAACGAGCCGCAACTGATCGCGTGCGCGCACAGGTAGAACGCGCTCGCGCAGATTGGCAAAGAGCAGCGGGCCAACCCCATGGGCCAAGGCGAGTGGAAGAAGCGCGTTCCATTCGGCGTCGTCAGCGGGCAAAGGAGAATCGTGCGGGCGCACGCAGATCGCGATCAATCGCCGGAGTGTGCCTGCGTCATCCGCGCTCATCGGATTTCTCGGCGACGGTGAGCATTTCGGCGGAATCGTTGGCCAGTGGTGCACGGTTAAAATCGCCATACACGGTAACGACGCGAAAGCCCGCGCGAGCCAACAGGTGCTCAACTTCTTTGGGGAAAAAATAACGGAACGGAAAATTCTGCGTGTGGCGCTCGGTGCGGCCGTCCGGAAACGTGAGGTACACAGCGAACTCCACGTCGTTGACCTGCTCTGCGCGATTGAAGGAAGTGATGCGCGCGGTGCGGCGGAAACTGCGGCCGTCAGGGAGTCTGGTTTCTGGGGTGTCTTCGCGCTCGCGCATCCACTGCGGATCGCCCAGCCCCGCAGGATTCACTTGAAACATGTCGAGGATGAGCCGGCCGCCGGGAGCGAGATGGCGATACACGCAAAGCAGACACGCGAGCTGATCGTCAATCGAGATGAGGTGCTGAAAGGCGCGGAACGGGGTGGTCACGAGCGCAAATTTATTCGGGAGATCGAAATTCGTCATGCTGCCGTGAACGAGACGCACGCGCGCGCGCACGTCGGGGGGCTGAGCAGCGAGTTTCTCGCGGCAGCGCGCGAGCATGGATTCCGAGAGGTCCAGTCCGGTGATGGGCACGCCGGCCGCGGCGGTGGGAATCAGAATGCGCCCGCTGCCGCAGCCGAGCTCGAGCACCGAACCGGCGGCGCGTGCTTCCTCCACGTAGAAAGGGATGTCCGCACGCGTGCGGTAGAGCGGCGTGTGGTCGTAAAACTCCACGAAGACATCGGAGTATTCGTGCTGGGCGTTGGAAGACATCCGAGAAAGTGTATCCGCAGATTACGCAGATTACATAGATTTATTGGAATGCAAAAGGGACAGGCAAAAAGGTCCGCCGTTAGGAGCGGGCGACCGTTAGGAAGTCAGCGAGGAGGCCGTAAGCGGTGGTGTCGGGGCCCTGACGGCCGGAGGCGATGATGAGGTCGTGCAGCGTGTCCAGCAGCTCGAAATGAATGATACTGCTGGAGGGGCTGCCCGTGGCGAGAGGATCGCCGGGAGAAATTTCCTCGGGGCCGACACTGGCGACGACGCGCGCATCGCGGCGTTCGGCGTGGGCGACGAGGCGAATGCGTTTGCCGGCGGCAGCGGCGGCGCGGACGCGCTCTCCGCTAATTCCGCGGATGCCTTCGCGGGCGATGTCGTTGATGGAAATTTGCGCGTCCATGAGCACAGTGGCTAGCGCGTGAACCTTGATGGCAGCATCCCAGCCGTCAATGTCGGCGCTGGGATCGCTCTCGGCGATGCCGGCGTCCTGCGCGATTTTCAGCGCGGCGTCGAACGTCGCGCCGGACTCCATCTCCGCGAGAATGCGGCTGGTCGTGGAGTTCAAGATGCCGCGGAGCCGAAGAAGCTGCGAAGCGGGAAGTGTTTCTCGAAACAGAGAAAACACCGGCGTGCCGCCCATGACGCAGGCCTCGAAGAGAAAGCGCTTTCCTTTGGCGGCAGCCAGGTCGCGCAGCGCGGAATAGCCATGGACGACGGCGCCCTTGTTGGCGGTGATCGCATGCACGCCCTGTTCCAGCGCGGCACGAAGATGGTTGATGGCCGGTTGGCCGGTGAGTGCGTCAACGGAAGAGAGTTCAAACATGGCATCGGGACGGCTGCGGGTCAACCATTCGCGGATGAAGCCGCAGCGCGTGCCGGCGGAAAAATTGCCGGCGAGAAGTTTTTCCACGTCGAAACCGTCCGCGTCGGCAAGCCAGCCCAGGCGGCGCGAGGCCACGCCGGTGATTTTTGTTTCGATGGCGTAGCGCTCGCGGAGTTCGGCGGATTTGTCGAGCAGCAGGCGAGCGAAAGCACGGCCGACGTTGCCGAAACCAAGAAGGCTGAGACTCAGGGTGCGCACGGAGAATATGAAACCACAGTTAGAAGGAAAAAGAACGGAATTCGAAAATCAAAAAGCACCAATTCCAATGACACTCCGCAAGTCGCCAGAGCTACGATTCGGCAATGTAGGCGTCGGCTTCGATCTCGACGAGCATCTCCGGAGAAATCAGGCCGCGGACTTCGACCATGGATGTAGCTGGGCGAATAGAAGAAAAATATCTTCCGTGAGCGCGGGCCACGGACTCCCAGTCGGCGATGTTGGTGACATAGATGCGCGTGCGCACGACGTCGGCGAGATTGGCTCCGGCTCGGTTCAGTGCGGTTTCGATGTTGGCGAGAGTCTGCATGGCCTGGGCGTAGGCGTCGCCCACACCGACCAAGGTGCCGCTCGCGTCCGTGGCGGTGGTGCCGGAAACGTGCACGTGCGGGCCAATTCGCACCGCGCGCGAATAGCCAACTATCGGTTCCCACGGTGTGCCGCTGGAAAAATTTTGGCGTGACATGGCTGGCAACCTCCACAAAGAACTTTGGAACCACACATAAACACAGATAAAGGAAAAACGAAAACAGAAAAGTGAAAACAGTGGTGGTGGGGAATGGTGAAAAGGCCTCGTGCATACGATTGTGCTAGAGTGTGCGGACACCATCAGGAGGCGAAGCGATGCGAGCATTTAAGATGATTGCGGCGCTGGTGGCAGCGGGCATGGCGCTGGCGGGATGCGCGAGCGCGCAGACGCTGATTGTGCTGAACAAGTCGGACCACGAGGCGGCGCTGGTGAATCCGGCGACGCTCGAGGTGATGGCGCGACTGGCAACGGGCAAGGGACCGCACGAAGTGGCGGTGTCGAGCGACGGGCGGATGGCCTACGTCTCGAACTACGGTTCCTACGGCGTGTTTCGCCCGGGCGAACAGCGGCAGGAGCCCGGAGAGTCCATCACCGTGCTGGATTTGAAGGCGCGCACGGTGGCGGCGACGTGGACGCTGGGCGAGTTCAAGCGGCCACACGGCATCGTGGTGAGCCGCGATGGAAAAAGGCTGTGGGTGACGGTGGAAGCAAATCAAACGGTGCTGGAAATTGATACGGCGAGCGGGAAAATTGTG
The DNA here is from genome assembly GCA_023481105.1 of Acidobacteriota bacterium. Classification (GTDB taxonomy): domain Bacteria; phylum Acidobacteriota; class Terriglobia; order Acidiferrales; family UBA7541; genus JACQDE01. The sequence continues at coordinate 29,781 of JAMCWK010000144.1, forward strand.
AAGTCGTGGAAGACAGAGCAGCAAACGAGCCACATGGTCGTGCCCTCGCTGGACGAAGAGAAATTGTACGTCGCGAACATCGGCTCAGGCAGCGTGAACGTGATTACGCGCGCGACAAATGAAGTGAAGACCATCGTCACCGCAGCAGGGACGGAAGGACTCGCCGTGTCGCCGGACGGCAAGGAAGTGTGGGCCACCAACCGCGGGGCGAATACGATTTCCGTGATCGACGTAGCCACGGACAAGGTGAAGGAAACCTTTGAAAGCGGCGGGAAAATGCCCATCCGCGTGAAGTTCACGCCGGACGGAAAGGAAGCACTGGTGTCCAACGCGCAATCGAATATGGTGAGCGTGTTCAACGCGAAGACGCGGGAGCTTGTCGCCAAGATCGAAGTTGGCGTGGTGCCGGTGGGAATTCAAATGACGCCGGACGGAAAGCGCGCATTCGTCGCCAACACGAATGCCAACAAGGTCAGCGTGATTGACATTGGCGCGCGGAAGGTGACGCAGACGTTTGAGACCGGCCAGGAGCCGGACGGAATGGCGTGGGCAAAGTAGCACATGTGTCAGGTTTCAGGTTTCAGGTGACAGGAAACCAACCGGAGTTCACAGCACGCGGCGAAGGATGGGGCGTGTAGGCGAGCGGCGGGCGGCTTCGGAGAAGCCGGCTTTGACAAAAGTGCCGGGCAGGCCCGTCCAGACAAAGACATCGGGCATTTTTCCGGCGCGGTAATCGTAGGGATAGCCCTCCACAATTCTTGCGCCGCGCTGTTTGGCGAAAGTCACAGCGGCTTTGAGCAGCGCGACTGAAACGCCTCGCTTGCGAAACGATCTCTCCACAAAAAAACAGGAGACGGACCACACAGGCTTCGCGTCGAGCGGCGCCAGCACGCGCGACCTTTCTAACGCGACGTACTGCTCGCGCGGGGCCAACGCACACCAGCCGATGGGCTGCTTTCCGGCGTAAGCCAGCACGCCCGGCGGCGGGCCGGCCTTGACGATTTTGCGCAGAGCGTTGCGGTTGCGAGTTCCCTTCTGCACAGCCCACTTGGAATGCGGCAGACGCCAAGCCATGCACCAGCATCCTCCGCAGGCGCCGCGCGCCGAACAGAGTCACCAAGTCGGGCCATCGCGCGGGCGTAAGCGGATGAAAATTAAGCGCAACATTTTCCGTTTCGCTTTTCATGGAAGCGAAATTATCTCACAAGTAGGAATGCTGTGACCGCCGTCAAGATGCCGCGCGGGCGGGGACAGGAGAGTGTTGGAGCACCTCGGGCCAAGAATGACCGGCGACGGAGGAAAGTTTTCGGCGAGGCGAGAGCTGATGAGGACATGGATGTCCGGCGCGCGACGGAAGCGGAATTCGGCGCATGGAATGAACCACACTTTCTTTGAAGTGACGGAAATGTCCGACCAGGGAATGAGCAGGCGCGGATGGCCGAACAGCGGTCCGAAGGAAGTGATATGCAGGCCGCGCTGGTCCACGCCAAACGTGACGCAGTTGCCGTAGTGGGCCCAGCGCAGCATCGCGGAGCGCATGCGCAAGCGCGTGGCGGGCATATCGGCATCGGAGCGGTAGTCTTCGGCGAGGCAGCTCCAGCCGCCCAAGCGGCTCATGAGGTGCAAGATCAGTCCCCAGAACAAGGGGACAAACAGAATGATTCCCGCCAAAAGGAACGGAGGCATTTCAGACTCTGCAGCAGCTAGCAGGAAAGCGCCTCCCTTCGATCATTCTACGCTCGAAGCATTGGAGAAGTAACGCGGTGGCAGGCGAATTGCTGGCGTGCGATACTAGGCTTTCACTGCGGAATCAGGCTTCGGGATTTCGGATTCAGGGAACGAACTGGGAGCGAGGAGAGGCGCGCAAATGAAGTGCAACAACATACTCGATGCGGTGGGCAAGACGCCGCTCATCAAACTGAACCGCATTGCGGAGGGAATCGCCTGCGAAGTGTACGTAAAGGCGGATTACCTGAACCCGGGCGGAAGCGTAAAGGACCGTATCGGGATCACCATGATTGACGCGGCGGAGAAGAAAGGCCTGCTCAAGCCGGGTGGCACAATCATCGAAGCGACCAGCGGAAACACTGGTATGGGCCTGGCGCTGGTGGCGGCGGTGCGCGGGTACAAAGTGGTATTCACCATCAACGACAAGCAGTCTAAAGAGAAGATTGATTTGTTGAAGGCGGTGGGCGCGGAAGTGATTGTGTGTCCTACGGCAGTGGAGCCCACCGACCCGCGTCACTACCACCAGGTGGCGCAGAAGCTGGCCAAGGAAATTCCCAATTCGTATTACCCGGACCAGTATTCCAACCCGGACAATCCGCGCGCGCACTATGAAACGACGGGCCCGGAAATCTGGGAAGACACGGGCGGAAAAATCACGCACTTCGTCTGCGGGCTGGGCACTGGGGGCACCACCACGGGCATCGCACAATTTTTGAAGGAAAAAAATCCGAAGATTCAAATTATCGGCGTGGACCCGATCGGCTCGATTTACTACGACTACTTCAAAAGCAAAAAGATGACCAAAGGCACGACGTACGTGGTGCAAGGCATCGGCGGCGACAGCCTGCACGAGACGCTGGATTTTTCGCTGCTGGACGACGTGGTGCAGGTGAGCGACGAGGAATGCTTCGTGTTCACGCGGCGACTGGCGAAGATGGAAGGCATCTTCACCGGCGGTCACAGCATTCCTACTTGTGAGATAATTTCGCTTCCATG
>JAMCWK010000045.1 GCA_023481105.1 Acidobacteriota bacterium
ATTCAGCTCGTGGACTCCGCGCTGAAAGATTCCGCCTGAATTGTCTTGTAGATTGGCGAAGGCGCTTGCTTCTGAGCTTCCCTGAATCCGGAATCCTAATTCCCGACGCGTATTCCCGCCCACCGGGGAGCGTGCACGATGAAATCCATTCAAGTGGAAATTTTCAATCAGACCTACAGCGTCCGCGGCGAACTGGATGAATCCTATGTCGCGGAAATTGCGCGCTACGTGGACGGCAAGATGCGCTCCGTGGCTGCCGCCACGCGCACGGTGGACTCCCTGCGCATCGCGGTCCTTGCCGCGCTGAACATCGCCGACGAACTGCACGCGCTCCGCCAGAAGCAAGCCGCATCGAGCGACGACCTGCGCTTCCGCGCGGAGCGCTGCATTCAGCTCGTGGACTCCGCGCTGAAAGATTCCGCCTGAATTGTCTTGTAGATTGGCGAAGGCGCTTGCTTCTGAGCTTCCCTGAATCCGGAATCCTAATTCCCGACGCGACTCCGTTCTGCTACTTGTCGTTTTCCGCTTCAAATGCCCGGATTCCAGCGCCCTTCAGCTCTGGCCTTTTTTCTGCGGCGTGGCCGTGATAGATCATCAGATGGATCAGAAACATGGTTACCAGCACCGCTCCAAATGTGCACACAATCGTCGCGCCCGTCGGAGTATCCATTTTCACTGAGAGATAGACACCCAGCGCCGACACCAGTGTCCCCATGGTCCAGCCGATGGCCAGCCGCGGCCCGATGCGGTCCGCGAACAGCATCGCTCCCACAGACGGCACAATCAGGTAGCAGAACACCATCAACACGCCGGCGATAGCAACGGACCGTGTCACAACGAATCCAAAAGAAACATAGAAGAGAAAATCCCACCACCGGATGGAAATTCCCTGTGCTGTGGCTTCCTGCGGGTTCATCGAGATCAACAGAAACTTTTTGCGGAAAATGTAATGGAACACCCCGATGACGGCATAGAGCGCCGCCGTGCGCAACACGTCTTCCCTGGATACCGCGAGGATGTTTCCGATCAGCATGTCTTTCAGGTGCTCGGTTTCGCCAGTGGCCTTGCTCATCGCCAGGATGGTGGCGGCGGACGCAACCGCATAAGCGATGCCGATGAAGGCTTCTTGCGGGATGTGCCTGCGCCGGCTGCGCGCCATGGCAAACACGCCCGCCCCCAGCACAGCAAACGCCAGGCTCACCCAGTAGGTGCTCTCGCTGTGCGCGTCGAGACCCGCCAGGATGCCGATGGTGGCGCCGAGCGCCGCGATCTGCGCCAGCGCCAGGTCCACGAAAATCACTCCCCGCTCCACCACGTGCACGCCCAAGTACGCATGGATGCCCGCGATGATTAAGCTGGCGGCCAGCGGCCATTTTAAGAACTCCAGAATTTCCATTTCTCCTCCACGGCTTCTATCGCGCGGCCTGGAATGCCCGCACCATCAGGTTCACATCGTAGTCGAACAGCTTGAAGTAATCCGTCACTTCTTTTTCGCCGCCCACCGACGGCAGCAGCACCACCACCTGCGCTCCGGTTTGCGCGGCTACGCTGTTTGGCGTCTTCAAGTCAAAGTACGGCTCCACAAAAATGACTTTTATGTTTTCCCGCTTCATCATCCCGATCAACTCGACCAGATGCGCCGGACTGGGCGGAATGCCCGCGCGCGGCTCCACGTAGTCCACCACATTCAGTCCGAAGCGCGTCGCCAGGTTGGGCCACGAGCGGTGATAGGTCACAATTTTTCTTCCGCGGTATGGCTTCATCTGTTCGTCCCAACGCTTCTCCGCCTCGGTGATTCGCTGCTGAAACGACTTTACACGCTCGGCAAAGTACGCCGTATCACCTGGACTCATTTGCGAAAGTTTTTGTGCGATGCCCTGTGCGATGCGCAAGCCGTTTTGCGGGTCCAGCCAGTAGTGCGGGTTTCCCAGCGGGTGGACGTCGCCCATCGCCCGCGTCACCTGCGCCGTCGGGACCTCCAGAATTTGCGCGAACTGCGACGAGTCAAAATATCCCGGCGCTCCCGGCTGGACCTTCGGATTGCCGCACTGCGTAACCAACGGCGGCAGCCAGCCGATTTCCAGTTGCAACCCGACCACCACCAGCAGGTCCGCGCGCTTCAGTTGCAGCAGGAAGCTCGGCTTGGCCTCCACGTAGTGCGGGTCCTGGTAACCCCGCGCGATGGACGTCACCGTGACGCGGTCCCCCCCCACCTCTTGCGCCAGCGCCGCCAAGTCCGTCGTGGACGCCACCACATTCACCTTGCCAGCGGCGCGCGCGCCTTCCGGCCGCAGCGCCACCATTCCCGCCAACAGGACGATTACCATCAAAACTCAGAAAGACTTTCCTTCGTGTCCCAATTGATTCAGTTTTCATCATTACTCCTGGTCTTCATGACTCTTGGATGCCGTATGTAAACTTGCGCGTTTCATTCTTCTCTCTCCAATCAGTCAATATCTGTCGCCTGCTGCCCGATGCCTGACACCTGTTTTCAGAACGGATGCGCCCCGTGCGCGCCTATTGTGAACAGGACCTGGAGGAGCAATTCGTTTGCGGTTTGTCCCTCCGCATAGCGTGTACGGCGCAGTTGGCCCCGAATTTGGCTGAACTCGCTCGGCCAGTAGGTCAATACGAAAGAGCCCCCGCTGTCGTGTTGCGCCGAATTTCGCGCCCTCTCGGACCAGTCATAGCGTCCGCCCACAAACCAGCGCCTCCCTAAGCGGTATTCCAATGAGCCAAATAAACCGAAGGCTCTTTGTGTGGTCGTGACCTCATCGCGGCGGCTCCAGACCAGCTCGGTGCGAGCCGCGAATGAGCGGTAGATTGCGCGGCGCAACGGTTTCCAACGGAGCGTCGCATCCAAACCATAAAGTTGGGTGATGAAACTGCTTCCCAAATCATTGTGGCCACGGCCGTAGGAGCCTCCAAGTTCCAGGTTGGTGTTCTCGGTCAAGTCGCTGTACGCCTTCAAATGCCCGACGACGCTCACGTCACTGCGCCGGCTGGCTTTGAAAAGAGATCCCGAATCACCGCGAAAGAGTTCTCCGGTTGCCTCCAGAAAGAGTCCATTCGGACTGGGCAGTATTCGACTGACGGAGATGCCGGCGTCTTTGATTCCGACATCAGCCTCGTCGAGAGATCCTCCCATCAGATTGAAGGCAACCATCGGCCGGTCTACCCAAGGCAAGGAATGGTTGTGGAATGAGTTTGTACGGCCGAAAGCGGCGCGCATCCTGCCGACCCGCGGCACGAAGCCTCCGGGCACACTCGTGAAGGTAACGTACCCTTCCTCTACTTCAATGCCCTCTTCACCAATCGCTAGGAAGAAGTCGGCCCTTGCGTAAGGATCCACAATCGCTTGCAGGGATACCTCGCTCTCTTGCAGAGAAAGCGCTCCGAGCGGGTTGATCTGGTTCCGTCCCGTTGCCCCGATGAAATTCCCGATCACACCAATATCCGGGTTGAGCGCCTTCGCCGCGCTGCCTCCCGCGCCGCCGATTTGCCCGTAGCTCGGCAAAGCCGGCGGCGGCGCGGGCGCTTGAGCAACCTCGACGGGCGCGGCGGACTGCGCTGGAGCCTGCGTCTGGGCGGCTTTCACCACGCGCAATTCTTCCTCCAGCGCGCGGATGCGCTCCTCGAGCGCGCGGAATCGCGCCTCGGTTTTCTCTGGCGTTTGCGGGGGCACTGTGCTTTGCGCCCACACTCCTCCCGGCAGCAAAAATAGCGAACACGCAACGGCAGCAATGCCTTTCATGGCTTACTCCTGATAAGGAATTTCGAGAAACGATTGGCCTGGGCCGGAGAGGAGTTCAGCCTTGCGGGGGGGCGCGCGGCGCACTGGCGTCGCTCAGAGGCGCGTGCGTAAGGGGCAGGAAAAATTCAAACAGCAGCGGCGTCACGTGCAGCGCCACCGTCAGATTCGCTGACGGCGTCGGGATCACGCAAGCTCCCGTCTTGCACACCTGGCACTCGTGCGGATTCGCGACGGAATCGGCCGACTCCGCGAAAAAATGCACTTGCAACGCCAGCAAGCAGAGCAGCAAGGTCGCGGCTTTCCACCGGATTGTTAATGACGCCCTCTGCATGTTTTAGCTTGGAACGAGATTATCGTTCGCGGGTTGCTTCGTCAAGTTTTCCCTGTTTCTCCTGTGCCCTTCAGAGCCCGTCCCAACAAAAAGGTTCCCACTGCGTTCTCCTCTGTGACTCTGTACCTCGGTGGCTATAGAATTCCCCTCCTATGCCCGTTCCCTTCGCTGGCTGCTTTACCTCCGACCCCGCCGCCAAACTCGTTTTCGCCGGCCTCCCCGACGACTCGCAGTCCTCTTTTCGTCGCGGCGCCGCGCGCGGCCCTGCCGCTCTGCGTCTCGCCTACGACGGCGACTGCAATAACTCCACCAGCGAATCCGGCTGTGACCTCGCGGGAAAAGTTTTTGACGCCGGCGACCTGCCGCCGCTTTCTGATTGGTCGGCTACGGCCCGCTCTTTTCGCGAATTCGCTGCCGCGCAGTGGCGCGCCGGAAAAATTCCTTTCTTCGCCGGCGGCGACCACGCCGTTACCGTGCCCATCGCCGAAGCCCTCGCCGTTCTCGGCCACCCGGTTCATATCATTCAACTGGACGCACATCCCGACCTCTATCCTGTCTACGAAGGCAGCACCACCTCGCACGCCTGCGTGGCCGCGCGGTTGCTGGAGATGTCACACGTGGCGTCGCTTACGCAGTACGGCATTCGCACCGAAAACGCGGTGCAAGCCGATTGCGCCCGCCGCCACTCGGGCCGCTTGCGCCAGTTTCACGCGCGAACCATCGGCGTTTCGCTCAATTACCCTGCGCACATTCCCCATGGGGCTCCGGTGTACATCACCCTCGACCTCGACGCCTTCGATCCCGCGTTCGCGCCCGGGGTCGCGCATTCCGTTCCCGGCGGCCTCACGCCGCGCCAGGTGCTCAACTTTCTTCAGTTCGCTCCGTGGTCGCTCGTCGGCATGGACGTCGTTGAGCTCAATCCCGATGCCGACGCAAATCATCTCACCGCGCTCCTCGCTGCGCGCTGCCTCCACGAAGCCATGGCTTTCGCTATGGCACATTTGGCGTAACGCGGCTTTTTGACTTTTCCTCGCTCCGCCGCTTAGACTGCTTTGCTCTATGCGCATTCTCTTCATCGGCGACATCGTCGGCTCTCCGGGCCGCCGCATCATTCACGATCGCCTTGCGGACATCCTCGCGCAGCAGCAGATTGACCTGTGCATCGCCAACTGTGAAAACTCCGCCTCGGGTTTCGGTATCACACCGCGCCTGGCCGACGAACTCTTTTCGGCCGGCGTGGAAGTTCTTTCCGGCGGCAATCACATTTTCGACCGCAAAGAAATCATGGATTATTTTCCGCACCAGCCGCGCTTGCTGCGTCCTGCGAATTTTCCCGACGGCACGCCCGGCAGCGGCTTGTTCATCGGCGCCACGAAAAACGGCGCGAGCTACGCCGTGCTGAACTTGCAGGGCCGCACGTTCATGTCGCCGATTGATTGCCCTTTTCGCGCGGCCGACCGCGAGCTGGCGCGCATCCCGCCCGAAGTGAAGATCGTCCTCGTGGACATGCACGCGGAAACCACCAGCGAAAAGCAGGCCATGGGCTGGTATCTCGACGGCAAGGTTTCCGCGGTCATCGGCACGCACACCCACGTCGCCACCGCCGACGAATGCCTGCTGCCCCGCGGCACCGCGTACATCACCGACGTGGGCATGACCGGCCCGCACGATTCCGTCATCGGCATGGAAAAGGACGCCATTATCAAGCGGTTCCTCGACTCGCTCCCCACGCGGTTCGAAGTCGCCGCGAATGACATCCAGATGAACTGCGTCCTCCTTGACCTCGACGAATCTGCGGCGCTGCCCAATTCCTCGCGCGCCCCTGCCAGTTCAATTGCTCGCTTGCGCTTTCGTTTGGACTAGTGCGAGATGAACTCGGAAATGACAAACGGACGCGAAACAACTCCACTGTGGCGCGGCGCTGTTGAGGAGGACGGCTTCGCAATGATCCCGGGTGTCTTGGAATCCGTCGAAGTCTTGAAACTGCTCCGCGAGCTCAATGATGCACCGCTGCGGCGCAGCAGGGCCGGTGCGCGCAATGCGCTTACTTTCGCTCCTGTGGCAGGTTTGGCTCGGGATCCTCGTCTCCTCGGAATCGTGCGCGGAATCCTGGGCAGCGCCGCAATTCCGTTCCGGGCCACTCTCTTTGACAAATCCCCGACCGCCAATTGGCTCGTCCCTTGGCATCAAGACACCGCTTTGCCGCTTCGCGAGCGCCGCGATGCACCCGATTGGGGTCCCTGGTCTGTTAAGGGTGGCGTGCTTCACGCGCGCGCACCGTCACGCGCTCTGTGCAAGGTTTTGGCCTTGCGCTTCCATCTCGATGATTCAACCTCGCGCAACGGGCCACTCCGCGTCCTTCCCGGAACTCATGCCCACGGTGTCTTGTCCGACGAGGAGATCCATGATTTCGCCGCACGAACGCCGGCTGTGGAGTGCATCGTTTCTCAAGGAGGCGTCTTGGTGATGCGACCACTTCTCATTCATGCATCCTCCAAGTCGCGAGAGAATCTCCCACGGCGTGTCCTGCATTTCGAGTATGCTGCACCCTCCGTGGTTGACGAAGGGCTTGAACTTGCGGTGGCCTGACAAGGCCTCGCTTGCGAGCTCGCTCTTCACTTCGCCCTCTCTCGACTTCCCCTTTTTCCAGTGATAGCCTCACCTCTTCGGTAGTTTCCATTCGCCGACCCATGGCCACTCCTGGGACCCAACTCGACCGCGGCGCCATCGAGGAGCAAGTCTCCCGCATCGTCGCCGAGCTGCTCGTCGAGCTCGGCAGCCATCGCCTGCCTCAGGAGGTGAAGCCTTCCGCGCATCTGGAGCGCGACCTCGGCCTGGGGAGTCTCGAGCGCGTGGAGTTGGTCCAGCGAATTTCCGCCGCTTTTCACACCACGCTCTCCGACCGCGTCGCCGCCGAGGCTGAAACGCTTGCCGATTTGCTGAACGCTCTCGTCGCCGGCGACGCCTCCGCTCCGGAATCCTATTCTGCCGCAGCGCGCGCCCCATTCCCTGCGGTGACCTCCGACCTGCGCGAAAGTCTCCTCGACCGCGCCGAGACGCTCACGGAAATCTGTCTCCACCGCGGCCGCTCTGACGCGCACCGCCCGCATCTCTTTCTACGCGAGGACGACGGCGCCACGCGCGCCATGCCCTTTGGCGAGCTCTTCGAGCGCGCCAGTTCCATCGCGCACGGCCTGCGCACCCGCGGCCTCGAGCCCGGTGAAGCTGTGGCGCTGATGCTGCCCACGTCCGCGGATTTTTTCCCCAGCTTTCTCGGCGTGATTCTCGCCGGAGGAGTGGCCGCGCCGATTTATCCGCCCATGCGCGCCGACCGCATCGAAGAATACGCCGCGCGTCAGTCCGCCATTCTGCGCAGCGCCGAAGCTCGTTTCCTGATTTCCTTCCGCCAGGCGGAAGCTGTCGCGCATTTGTTGCACCCGCACGTGCCTTCGCTGAAAGGCGTGCTCAGCGCTGCCAAACTCTCGGAGACCTCCAACGGCTCGGCCAACTTCGAGCCGCATCACGCCCGCCCCAGCGACCTCGCCATGCTC
>JAMCWK010000066.1 GCA_023481105.1 Acidobacteriota bacterium
CAACCCGATGATCGCTTCCTTGATGTGGACGTGGCACTGAACACGTTGAAGCGAGACTACTTCATTGTGGAGTCTGGTTTTCAACTCGGCGACATCATCGTGTTTCTCGACCAGAACGGAAATCTGTTCCATGCGGCCGTCTATCTTGCCGATGGACTGGTCTTCACTAAGAACGGCACTTCGCCCATGGCGCCCTGGGTCATTTCAACGATCGACCAGGTAAAGGGCTATTACCGCTCGCGATCCAGCAACCCACGCCTGATTTATCATCGGCGGAACGATCTCTGAAAGTAAAATTCGGACTTACCGTGATGCCTGCGCGTGGGGGCGCAACTCTAAGCGACTCTTCGCTTTCTACTTCGCCAGCCGGTTGTACTCCTTCAAGATCTCGCGCAATTGGTTGTGCGGCAAGCCGATGACTTTGTGGTTGTCGGCGCCGACCATGGTTTCCGCGGCGACCATGGCGTTGACGATGGCTTCTTCCGTGGCCTGGACCGTGGCTTGAAAGAGTGGCGTCATTTTTTCGTTGGGCAGCATGGTGACGTTGACAGGGCCTTTTTCGTCCGCAGCGCCTGGGTTGGCAGTCGAGAAGGCGATGAAGATGTCGCCGGAACCGTTGGAAGCGATACTGCCGTCGCGGCCGAGTCCCAGCGCGGCGCGGCGCGCGATGCGCTTCAATTGGTGCGCGACGAGCGGCGCATCCGTGGCCACAACGATGATGATGGAGCCCACATCTGCGTTCGCGCGCTCCGCGCTCATGGCCGAGGCCGCATCTTCTTTTACCTCGCGTCCGACGGGCACGCCGGCGATGCGCAGATTATAGCGGCCGCCGTAATTGCACTGCACCAGCACGCCAACGGTGTAGCCGCCGTCCTTCTTATCGAGCACACGTGAGGACGTGCCGATACCGCCCTTGAAGCCGTTGCAGGTCATTCCAGTGCCGCCGCCCACGCTGCCCTCGATCACCGAGCCGGGCTTCGCGCTATCGAGCGCTTCGAAGGTGTGTTGCGGCTTGACGTGAAAGCCGTTGATGTCGTTCAGATAGCCGTCGTAAGTCTCCGCTACCACCGGCAGCGACCACCAATAGCCACTCTGATCCGGCGGCGCGAGTTTCACGCGCCATTGAATCACGGCGTCGCGCACCACGCCGACGCTGTGCGTGTTGGTGATCATCACCGGGCCTTCGAGAAAACCGGACTCCTCGACCCAGGTGGTGCCGGTCATTTCGCCGTTGCCGTTGAGGGAAAACCACCCGGCAAACACGAAGCTGCTCGGTTGCTTGCCACGCGGCAAGATTGCCGTGACGCCGGTGCGCACCGGGCCCTTGCCGACAACGAGTTTTCCTTCCCCGGAAATAATCGTGCTGTGGCCGACTTCGACGCCGGCCACGTCGGTGATGGCGTTGAGCGGGCCGGGCGCACCGTCAAAGGGCACGCCGAGGTCCCGCGCGCGCGGCTTTGTTTGCGCGAACGTAGGAATCCCGATTACTCCGCAAAGTAAGAGCAATGTTAAGTCGCGCAGAAATCTCGTTCGCATCGGGTTTCCTCTTTTCTATTTTCTAATTTCTACTTTCTGTATCTGAGCGCCACTGCGCCTATTTCTTCGGAAACACCGGCTGCGTCCACGCCATGGCCCCGTTGGACGATTCGACGCGCGCGCGGACGTACAGCTCGTTGCCTTGAAATTGGTACGCTGGGGTGAAGGAATCGTCCTGCTTGAGCACCGCGCCATCCTTGCCGATGAAGAACGTGCGGAAGCGGGGAGCGGTGTTGCTGGTGCCTTTCGGTAGCTCGATGCGGATCTCGCGTTCGTTCGCTTCGTAGCCTCGGAATTCGACGCCGGTGCTGCAATAGAAATCGCCGCGGTCGAAGGCGGCGAGGATGGCCGCCGCTGTGAGCTCCGTGGCGCGGACCAGGATCCATCCGCGACCGGCCATGGCCAGGGCCGGCGAGTACTCCTGCCGGAATGTGTGCGCGTCGTCCGTGGCCACGCCGAAAATCACGCGGCCGGTGGAGAGAATCTTGTCCCAAATTTCCTCGGCGGAGGGCGAGCCGCCTCCGCCGCGGTTGTTGACGAGCGGGTGGCCGTTCCAGATTTCGAAGTGGCGCGCCTCGGAAGCAGCAATCTGCTCGGCGGTGAGCGCCCAGCCGAAATTGGGATGATTCACGTGAGGCACGCCGCCGGCCGCGCGAATGGCACGGGCATCGCGCGTAAGAATTTCCGGAATGCTCGCACCGCCCTGGGCCGGCACGGTTTCGCGCGTGCCCACGCCGATCAGGTGCACCGGAGCGCCTTCGAAGCGGTCGGTGACTTCTTCGCCGGAGAGCACGAGGAATTTTCCGGGTGCGGCAAAGGCGGCGTTGAGGCCGTCGACCGGCGTAACCGCGTCATGGTCGCTGATCACCAGGAAATGATAGCGGTGCTCCTTGTACCAGCGAACGACTGCGTCCGGCGCGGAGTCTCCGTCGGAGTTGATGGTGTGCGTGTGGGTGTTGCCGCGAAACCACCGCGCCTGCGCCGCCACAGCCTGCGCCTCGGCACACTGCGCCGCAAGCAGTACTGACAACAAAACAAAAAACCCTCGCCGGATCATGGAGCCTCCGAAGTTTGTAAATTCTAACTGCGCTGCCCCGATGCCACAAGCGCGGCCTTTCCCGATTGGAATCGCACAAACGGCTTTCGATTGGCGCGAGGCACAAATTCGCTGTACTCTGTCTGCCGGCCGCGGAACGTGATAGATTTTGCCCGGCGAAACGTATTAAAGACATCCATGCCATTTTCACTGAAAAAAATCTTTTTGGGCTCGCCGCTGCGCACGACGGAGCTGCATGAGCAGCGGCTGGGAAAACTGGCGGCGCTGCCGGTTTTCGCTTCCGACGCGCTGTCTTCGACGGCCTACGCTACGGAAGAAGTGCTGCTGGCGCTGGCGGTCGCTGGAACGGCGTTTTTCCACCTGTCGCTGCCGGTGGCCATCTGCATTGTGGTGCTACTGGCCATTGTGGCCACGTCGTATAGCCAGACGATTCACGCCTACCCCAGCGGCGGCGGCGCGTACATTGTCGCCAAAGAAAATCTGGGCGTGACGCCCGGGCTGGTGGCCGCCGCGGCGCTACTGATTGACTACGTACTGACGGTGGCGGTGAGCGTGGCTGCGGGCATCGCTGCCTTGACTTCTGCGTTCCCGAGTCTTTATTCGCACCGCGCGGCACTGTGCCTGTTGGCCATTTTCGGCATCTTGCTGGCGAATTTGCGCGGCGTGCGGGAATCGGCGGCTCTGTTTGGCGGGCCGGTGTACCTCTTCATTTTTTCTGCGTATTTGCTCATTGCCGGCGGATTCGTGAAGTTGATGTCTTCTGGAGCAAATCCCGTGCAGGCCGCCGCGCCGGAAGCAGGCATGGCACAAGTTGGCGTGACGTGGCTGTTCCTGCGCGCGTTTGCCTCCGGCTGCACAGCGCTGACCGGCGTGGAAGCCATTTCCAACGGCGTGCAAGCATTCAAACAGCCGGTTTCCAAGAACGCCTCGCAGACGTTGTTCATCATGGCGGGCATTCTCGGCTCCATGTTTCTCGGTGTCACGATCCTTTCACAAGCCTTTGGCATCGCTCCCAAGGAAGGGAATACGGTGCTTTCGCAATTGAACGAGACGGTTTTCGGGCGAGGCGCCATCTACCAAGTCATTCAGTTGGCAACGCTGTTTATTTTGATCCTCGCCGCCAATACCAGCTTCGCCGATTTTCCCCGGCTTTCCTCCATCCTGGCCAAAGACCGCTTCGCGCCGCGACAGCTTGCCAACCTGGGCGACCGTTTGGTGTTTTCCAACGGCGTCATCCTGCTGGCGCTGGCAGCCAGCGCGCTGATCGTCTTCTTCCGAGGCGAAGTGCATGCGCTGATTCCGCTGTACATGGTCGGCGTGTTCGTGTCGTTCACTTTGTCGCAGGCGGGGATGGTGGTGCATTGGCTCAAATTGCGGGAGCCGGGTTTCCGGCGGCGCATGGCGTTGAATGCCACCGGCGCGGTGACCACTGCCATAGTGCTGTGCGTGGTGGCGTTTATCAAATTCACGCATGGGGCGTACATGGTGATAGCGGCCATCCCGCTGCTGGTGATGGTCTTCCGTAAAACGCGCGAGCATTATTTCAAGCTCAGCGTGCAGGTTTCGCTTTCAGACTTCGATCGCCCCAAGGTGGCGCGGCATACGGTGATTGTGCCGGTCTCGCCCACGCCCAATCGCGTGGTGCTTTCTGCGGTGGAATACGCGAAGTCCGTTTCGCACGACGTGCTGGCGGTGACCGTCAACGTGGACGCGTACGACCATGAGGAAGTCCGCAAGACGTGGAAGAAGCACGTGGACGATGTGGATTTGATCGTGCTCGACTCGCCCTACCGTTCGGTGCTGAAGCCGCTGCTGCGGTTCATTGACGAGGTGGAAGACCTGCGCTCGGACGACAAGCTCACCGTGCTGCTGCCGGAAATCGTGCCGGCACGCTGGTGGCACAACCTGTTTCACAACCAGACCAGCCTGTTTCTGAAGGGCGCGCTGCTGTTCCGGAAGAATATTGTGGTCACCAGCGTGCCGTACCATCTGGAAAAATAATCAGCGAAAATCAGGAGAGAGTGTGGCGCCGTAGTGGCGCGCGACAAGCGCGGCCACGCGCGCCACGGCGTCGTGCAGCGAAGCCGTTTCGCCGCGGTGCCGGCCGGTGAAAACCACCAGCACGATGGGCTGGTCCTTCACCCATAGCACGCCGGCGTCGTTGGCGATGAAGGGCTGGCCGTCGCCGGTCTTGTGGGCGATGTCCACGCTGCGCAGGTAGCGTGGGAAGCGGTTGTTGACCTGTTGCTTGCGCAGGATGGAAAGCATCAGATCGCTGGCCGGCTTCGAGACCAGCTCGCCCTTGGTCATCCACTCAAACACCCTGCCCATTTCGCGCGCGGTGCTGTGGCCGAAGTAGATGTTGCTCTCGTAGATGGTTTTGCGGAAGGCCTCGCGCACCTGCGCGTCGGTGTACTTGCCAAACGGAAACTTCATCACCCCTTCGTTTGTCTCGTTGCGGAAGCGCGGGTCGAGCGTGCCCAGCCACACGCGGTCCCAGTCCACGTCGGAAAATTCGATGGTCGTTTTCTCGAGGCCGAGCGAGCGCATGAATGCGGTGACGTTGGCGCGGCCCGCCTTGTCGCCGAGCAGGTCGGTGGCGGCGTTGTCGCTGAGGATGATCATCAGCGTGAGCAGGTCGCGGAGGGTGGGCTGCAGGCCCGGGTCCATGGTGTAGAGCACGCCGGAGGGCCAGCGGCCATCGGCGGGCTTCAGCGTGACGCGGTCGGCGAGGGAAAACTTCCCAGCCTCGGCCTGGCGCAGCACCTCGGCCATGATGGGCACCTTGATGACGCTGAAGGTTTCATAGACGCGGTCGGCGTCCAGCGCGATTTCTTCGCCGGTCGAGAGGTTTTTCATGTACACGGCCATTTCGCCGGGAAATTTCCGGCGGATGCGCGCAAGCTCCTGCTCGAGCTTTTTCGCGTCGCCCGCTACCGTTGGCAGCGCAAACGTTATGGCGAGAAGGAAGACGGCACACCAGACGATTCGTTTCACGGGTCCCCTCTGAGACTAATGCTTGCCGGACGCGGGCGGCTCGATGCCGGCGCGGGCATCGCGCAGCAGCGCAGTGTTTTTCGCCACGGCATCTTCGAGAATGCGCGCCTGCTCCTTCGCCGCGTCCCACTTCCCTGCTTCCATCGCTTCCGTCAGGCCGGGTAGCTCGAGGTGCGCATAGGTGTAGCGCGCGCAGTAGAGCAGATGCTTGAACCACGGCCGCCCGGGGATACCCGACTCGTGCAGCCAGTTGCGCTCGACCTGGAGGAGTTGCGCGTTGAGCCGCGCGAGTGTGGCGGGCTCCGGCCGGGGCAAGCGAGAAAGCGCGCCGCGCACGGCGGCGTTCAGCTCACGGCCCGCGGCTTCAAATTCCGTGACGCGTGCGAGCAGCGGCTGGAGGTCCACTTCGCGTTTCGCCTTGGCGTCCTTGTCGAGTTCCTGCACAAACGTGCGCAGGTTCGTCGCGTAGGCGGCAAAATCAAACGGCAGGATTTCAGCATTGGCCAGGCGCAGCGCCAGCACGCCCCAAAGTTGCGACATCAAAGCGTGGTACTTGAAGCCCGGGTCGCCGAATTGGTTCATCCAGAAATGGTCGTCGTACATGGAGTGATAGACGCCGTAGGGACCGTCGAAGCCGAGCAGCACGCTGGTCATGCCCACGTGGTTGAGGAAGACGGTGTGGTCGGAGCCGCTGCCGATTTTTGTGTTCACCAACTCGGCGTCGGTGACCGCCGTTTTCTTCTGCAAGCTTTTCTGCTGGGTCACGCGCCACGCGGCGTAAAGCGATTTTCCGGATGGATCTTTCAGCGTTTTGCTGATTTCCACCAGCAGCGGCGCCAGCGACGGCACCGCCTGCGGCTCAAAATTCGGCCCGGAGGTGGAAGAATCCACATTGATGTAAACGACGCCCTTCTTGCGCAACTCGTCTTTGAATTGCTCGCCCCACTCCGTGGAGCCGGTCAGGCCGTACTCTTCGCCATCCCAACTGCACATGACAATGGTGCGCTTCGGGCGGATGCCCTTTTTCGCGAGCTCGCCGAGCGCGCGCGTCAGCTCGAGCTGCGACGCCGTGCCACTCGATGGATCCACGCCGCCGAAGGCCCAGGCGTCGCGATGATTGCCGAGCACGATCCATTCGTCGGGCAATTCGCTGCCGCGAATGCGGGCTTCCACGACGTAGTTGGGCACCACGCTGGTGTCCATTTCCGTTTTCACGTGCACGCGCACAGCTGCGCCGCCCAGCCGGTACTTGATGGGCAGACCGCCCTGCCACTCCGTCGGCGCCGGCGGGCCGTCCATGTTTTCGAGCAGCGGCTTGGCGTCGTGCCACGAAAGCGGAATGGCGATAATCTTCGGCACGGACTGCGCCTCTTCGATGGGAATGCGCTTGGCGTCGGGCAGCGAGGGCCAACCGGGCGTGAGCGGATCGCCGGGCACGATGAAGTCATAGGTGATCGCGCCACGCTGGATGTGGCTCTCCGGGCCCCACGGGCCGTCGGGATAGACCTTGCCGCGCTTGTAGCCGTCTTCCGCGGGATCGGAGTACACCAGCATGGCCGCGGCACCTTCGCGCTGCGCGGTGAGCGCCTTGAATCCGCGGTAACTGTAGGGATTCGAGTAACGCACTAGAACGATCTTGCCCTTCACATCAATCCCGTTTTTGCGCAGCAGTTCGTAATCTTGCGGGTTGCCACTGTTGGCGTACACCACCGGCGCGGTGACCTCGCCCGAAGCGGAGAAGCCCAGATAGGCGCCGCTCACGCGCGGATTCTTGGTGTCCGAGTCCACGTCGTATTCGTCCTCGCGGAGCGTCGCTTTGTAGGTCACGGGCGCGACCATTTCCAGCGACACCTCGCGCGGCGAGGATTGCAGCACGTCGTAGCGATGAATGACCACGTCCTCCCAGCCCTGCAGCTTCCACAGCGCGGCGATGTGCCGGGCCAGCAGGTTGTTGCGCTCGGAACCTGCCGGATGCGGCTCCGCAGTCAGGAAAAGGTGATGGCGCTTCGCTTCGGACGCGGAGGGAATGGCCGCGAACTTCTGCTCGATGCGCAGCTCTTCGGCTACGTCAAGTTGCCGGTAGCCAGACATGGCTGCCGGCGGGCGCGCCGCAGCTGCTCCGGCCACAGACTTTGCCGCCGGTTTGCGCTTCGTCGCCTTCTGCGCTTGGTCTGTCGCGGTTGCCGTCACCAGTCCTAGTGACACTATTGCAAAAAAGAGAATCATTCGATGAAATCGTGTCATGGTTCCTTCCCTGAATCCTGATTCCTGAATCCTGCTTCAAAGAGCCCGCGATTCTAACAGAGAATTTCTGTCCCGCGGGAAAATGCCGCGTGCGTGCCCGCTGCGCCGCACTTGTGCTACTCTGCGCATTCCGGCCCGTGCTGGAAAATTTCCAGGGGAGAGATAAGAGCTATGCGGAATATTCTGCGTCAGAGGTTGCTGGGAGTTTTTGCTGCGCTCGCGCTGTGCTGCGGCGCGCTGGTGTTGCCGTTCGTCCACGCACAAGAGGCCAGACCCAAACCGCCGGCGACGCGGGCGGACAACGTCAAAGAAATCCTGCACGGCGTGGAGTTGACCGACCCCTACCGCTGGCTTGAGGACCAGAACAGCCCGGAAACACGCGCGTGGATTGACGCGCAGAACAAGTACACGCAGTCGCTCATCGGCCATCTGCCCGGCCGCGATACCATCGAGAAGCGCCTGAACGAATTGCTCAAGGTGGACACCATCGGCACCCCCGTCGAGCGCGGCGGGCGGTATTTCTTCTCCAAGCGTCTTGCCAATCAGGATCTCTCCATCCTGTACATGCGCAAAGGGCCCGCCGGCGCGGATGAAGTTTTGGTGGACCCGCACCCCATGAGCGCGGACCACAGCACAAGCGTGGGCATGGTGGACATTTCCGAAGACGGCACAACGCTGGCGTACACCGTCCGCCAAGGCGGAAAGGATGAGGTTTCCGTGCGCTTCTTGGACGTGGATTCGCGCAAAGACCTGGCCGACACTCTGCCCGCCGCGCGCTATTTCGGTATTTCGCTCAAGCCGGACAAAAGCGGTTTCTACTACACGCGCATGGATAAGGAAGGCCCGCGTGTGCGTTACCACGCCATGGGCACGGATGTGGCCAAGGACGCGGAGATTTTCGGCAAGGGCTACGGGCCGGAAAAAATCATCTACGGCAATCTGAGTGAAGACGGAAGCTACCTGGTCATCGTCGTGCTGTACGGCTCCGCGGCGGACCACACGGAAGTTTATCTGAAGAATGTAAAAGCGGACGGTCCGCTCGTGGCCGTGGTGAAGGACATTGAAGCGCGCTTCGTCCCGGCCATGGCCGGCGACAAGCTGCTGCTTTGGACAAACTGGAAAGCACCGAAGGGCCGCGTGCTCTCGGTCGCGCTCAGCAACCCGCGCCAGGAGGACTGGAAGGAATTGATCCCGGAAGGCGATGCCGCCATCGATGGCGTGGATGCCGCGGCAGGACAAATTCTGGTCAGCTACACACGCAACGTCGCTTCTCAGGTGAAGATGTTTGCCGCGGACGGCAAGCCGCTCGGCGAAATGGCCCTGCCATCCATCGGCTCAATTGGCGGCATCAGCGGGCGGTGGAATTCAAAAGAGCTCTATTACAGCTTCACTTCCTTCGTAATTCCCAACACGATTTATCGCCTCGAAGTGGGAAGCGGAAAACCGACGGTGTGGGCAAAATCCAATGTGCCCATTGCGAGTGAACAGTTTGAAGTGAAGCAGGTGTGGTGCACGTCTAAGGACGGCACGAAGGTGCCCATTTTCGTGCTGTACAAGAAAGGCCTGAAGCTCGACGGCACGAACCCCGCGCTGCTAACCGGCTACGGCGGTTTCGCCGTCAGCCTGACGCCGTCGTTTTCTTCTCGCGCGGTGCTGTGGGCCGAACGCGGCGGAGTGTACGCGGTGGCCAACATGCGCGGCGGCGCGGAGTTCGGCGAAGAGTGGCACAAGGCCGGCATGAAAGAGAAGAAACAGAATGTCTTCGACGACTTTTACGCCGCGGCGGAATTCCTCGTCCAAAACAAATACACCAGCCGCGCCAAGCTGGCCATCTCCGGCGGGAGCAACGGCGGGCTGCTGGTCGGCGCGGCCATGACGCAGCGGCCGGAACTCTTCGGCGCGGTGGTGTGCTCCTATCCGCTGCTGGACATGGTGCGCTACCACAAATTCCTTGTGGCGCGCTTCTGGGTGCCGGAGTACGGCTCGTCGGAGGACGCGGAGCAATTCAAATACATCCGTGCCTACTCGCCTTACCAAAACGTGAAACCGGGAACAAGATTTCCGGCGACGCTGTTTATCACCGGCGATGGCGACACGCGCGTGGACCCGTTGCACGCGCGCAAAATGGCAGCGCTGGTGCAAGCGGCCAATGGCGGCGACCGGCCCATCCTATTGCAGTATGACACCAAGGCCGGCCACTCCGGTGGGCGTCCGATCAGCAAGATCATCGAAGACACTACTGATGAGCTGAGCTTCCTGTTCTGGCAGCTTGGGGTGTCCAAATAAACGGCTGCAAACCTGTGCACTTTGTTGGCAGGCACGTTGAACCAAACGCGGATTGATGGCGGCACCTGATCGTAGCTAACTTATTGACTCTAAATTACTTGTCGTTTGCTAGGCGTTTGGAGTGGCAGGTGCAATCATTTGGCATGGTGCGAGAGCGAGGCGTGCCCCGCGCTTCTCTTACAGCACAAAGATTGCAACTCTGCGTCGTTGAACCCCTCGGGTGGCCGGGGCAGGAGCGTCCCTCCTGCCCCGCCTTCATTTCTGTTCGCTGATTCCCGCCTTGCTCTCCCTGTTACAATGCCGCCGCGAATCGAACCTTCATGAGCGACTCCGCACAGCCGCAACTGGTTCGCGCTATCGGCCGGTGGACCCTGGCCGCGCTGGTGGTGAACTCCATCATCGGCAGCGGCATCTTTGGAATGCCCGACGACATTGCGCGCCTGCTGGGCCCCGCCGCACCGTATGCCTACCTGATTGCCGCCGCGGGCATCGGCATCATCATGGCCTGCTTCGCGGAAGTGGGCTCGCAGTTCCGCGAAGCGGGCGGCCCGTACCTTTACGCGCGGGAAACCTTCGGACAACTTGCCGGCGTGCAGATGGGCTGGTTCGCATGGCTGGTGCGGCTCACGTCGGCCGCGGCCAACGCCAACATTTTCGTTTTATATCTCGGCGAATTCTGGAAGGGCGCCACATCGCCGGCGCCGCGCGCGTTTATCTTGACGCTGGTTCTTTGCGCGCTGGCCGTGGTCAACGTGCGCGGCGTGCGCGCCGGCGCGCAGGTCAGCAATTTTTTTACGGCGGCCAAACTCGTGCCGCTGGCAATCTTCGTTGTCGCGGGATTCTGGTTTGTCGGCGGAAAGATTTCCGTAGGCGCGTCACCCGCGGGGATGAGCGACTGGATGGCCGCGGTGCTGGCGCTGATCTTTGCCTACGGCGGCTTCGAGGCTGCGCTGATGCCCATGGGCGAGGTGAAAGATCCGCGGCGCGACACGCCGTTTGCGCTGTTCGTCGCGCTGGCGGTTTGCGCGGTGTTCTACTCGCTCATCCATCTAGTAGTGATGGGCGCGCTGGCCGATCCGGGCGCGAGCGAGCGCCCGCTGTCCGACGCCGCGCGCGTCTTTCTGGGCAACGCTGGCGCGGGACTCGTCGCGCTCGGCGCGATGGTGTCCACTTACGGCTACCTGAGCGGGCAGTTCGTCAGCGCGCCCCGGCTCACGTACGCCTTCGCCGAGCGCCGCGACTTCCCGCCGTTTTTCGCCGCAGTGCATCCGAGGTTTCGCACGCCGTACGTATCCATTCTGGTGTACACCGTGCTGGCGCTGTCGCTGGCGATTTACGGCAGCTTCATCTGGAACGCCATTCTTTCCGCGGTAGCGCGATTGTTTACTTACGGGCTGGTTTGCGCGGCGCTGATACGCCTGCGCATCGCGCGGCCGCACGCCGACTCATTTCGCCTGCCCGCCGGATGGCTTTTCGCGCTGGCAGGGATGGCCTTCTGCGTGGTGATGGTGCTGCAAATGAACCGGGACCACCTGAAGATCGTCCTTGCAGTGACCGTCGTCGCTTCGCTGAACTGGCTCCTCGCGCGGCGCGGTTCTTCAGCCGCACCGTCGGCATCTTGAGCGCGTGATCGTTCCGTTCCAGCGGGAAGTGATATTCTCAGCCGTCATGAAGAAAATACTCGTCGTCGTCCTTTCCCTCCCGGTCGCGCTCGCCGCAGTACACCTCGGCGGGGTGCTATGGTACGGCGTTGCGCCTGCTGTAGAAATCGTCAAGGAAAACGACGTGGCGGTGCCCATGCGCGACGGCGTCGTGCTGCGCGCGGACATCTGGCGGCCGGCGAGCGACGGCAAGTTCCCTGTGCTCGTCTATCGCACGCCGTACGACAAGCGGCGCGCGCCGGAAAGCTATGCCACGTATCGCAAGGCCGTCGAGCGCGGATACGTCGTGGTGATGCAAGATGTCCGCGGGCGCTACGCTTCGGGCGGCGAGTTCCTTCCCTACCAGCAGGAGGGCCAGGACGGCTACGACACCATCGAGTGGGCGGCCGCGCAGCCGTGGTCGAACGGCGCGGTGGGCACGTTCGGACTTTCCTACCCCGGCGCAGTGCAATGGCTCGCGGCCATGGAGAATCCGCCGCACTTGAAGGCCATGGTTCCGGCGATGACCTTTTCCACGCCGCGGAATTTTTTCTATTCCGGCGGCGTCTTCGACGGCTCGTGGATCGGCTGGATCTGGAACAACATCGCGCCCGACGTGCGCGTGAAGAAAAATCTGCCCGGGCCGAAGACCGGCGCGGAAGCGCGCGCGGCATTCGAAAAGGATGCGACAAAGCTCCAGGGCCGGCTGCCGCTCATGGCGCTCGATGAATTGAAGGAAGTCGCGCCGTGGTACTTCGACTGGCTGCGCCACGAGCCGACTGACGCGTGGTGGGAGTGGTGCGAGCTGCGCGGCAAGTACGGCCGCACCGACGCCGCGGTGCTCAATCTCTCCGGCTGGTACGACGAAGCCTACGGCCCCGAGGGTGCCACGACGAATTTTTCCGGTGTGATTGCCGCGCGCAAGGGACAAACCGACAAACGCGCGCATCTGTTGATTGGCCCGTGGGTGCATGGCGTCGGCGCGACGAAGGAGACCAAGGCCGGCGCCCGCGACTTCGGCCCGCAATCCGCCATTGACTACGACGAAGTGGTCCTGCGCTGGATGGATCGCTACGTCAAAGGCATCGAGAACGGCATGGACCGCGAAAAGCCCGTGCGCGTCTTTGTGATGGGCGCAAACATCTGGCGCGAGGCGGACGCCTGGCCGATTCCTGGCACGCAGGCGAAGGCGCTCTACCTTTCTTCTACGGCCAGCGCAGGCCAGCCCGGCAAGTTGAATTGGAGCGCACCGCAGAAGGATTCGACGGCGAGTTCGTTTGTTTCCGATCCGGCGAACCCGGTGACCGATCCGTATCCGGCGTACAGCGGCGGGCACGACTACAGCGCAATGGCCAAGCGCAGCGACCTGCTGATTTTTGAGACCGCGCCGCTTGCGCAGGACACCGAAGTCACCGGCAACCTCACCGCGGAGATTTATCTTTCCTGCAACGCGCCGGACACCGACCTGTGGGTGAAGCTGATGGATGTGTCGCCCGACGGCGCGGCGGTGAACCTGATGAGTCCCGGGCTCGACGTGATTCGCGCGAGCTATCGCAACGCGAAGGGCCCGCGCGAACTGCTCCAGCCGGGCCGCGTGTACAAGCTCGAGCTGAAAAATATCATCACCAGCAACGTCTTTAAGAAAGCTCACCGCATCCGCGCGCAGATTTCCGCCACGTTTTTTCCGCACTTCTCGCGCAACCCGCACACCGGCAAACTGGAAATGGAGTCCGCGGAAATGCGCAAGGCTACGATCCGCATCCACCACAACAAAAAGTATCCGTCGAGGATTGTCCTGCCTGTTATTTCGAGACCGATGCTATGATCGCTGGAGTGGATGGAACAAAAGCAGGCTGGATAGCCGCCATCGACCGCGGAGATGGTCGCGTTTGCATCGAGCCATTCCAAGAGTTTGCGAGATTCGCCACACGGAAAGACATTCGCCTCATTGTGATTGATGTTCCCATCGGCTTGCTGGAGAGAGGAACAAGAGAAGCAGATGAAGAGGCAAGAGCCCTCTTGAAGAATCGGGCGTGTTGTGTTTTCACAGCCCCCATTCGCCCAATCCTCAGTTGCGAATCTCGCGAAGAGGCATCAGACAAATGGCAGGCAATCGAGGGGAAGCGATGCACAAAACAACTATGGGGCATCATTCACAAAGTCCGAGAGGTTGATGAGGCGCTGAGGAAGACGCCTGGCTTGCGCAAAAAGGTATACGAGGGGCACCCTGAAGTGAGTTTTGCAGTTGCTTGTGGAGGCCGCGCGATCCAGGAGAAGAAAAGGGATGCTTCTGGAAAACGGGTTCGACTCAATTCCCTCGACAAATGCCTAAGGGCGGAAGCCGAGTCTTGGCTCAGGCGTGAACCTAATTCACTACATGCGGACATTCTCGATGCATTTGCAATGCTATGGACGGCGAAGCGCTTAGAGTGGGGCTCATCCAAGCGTTTCCCCGAAGGATTAGGTGAGGATGTTTCATTCAGGATGAAGGCTCAGATTGTCGCATGAGCCTTTTGCGGCATTATTTCCTTAGGGGCATATAGTCAATACCCTTCGTGGTCGGCGTCGAGTTTCACTTTGCCGGCGAAATGGCGATAGAGGAAAACGAAGTAGCCGGTACACAGCGCCATGCCAATCACCCACCAGATAAAGCCGATGCGCAGGCCGTAGTCCGCGGCCTTGGCGTTGTGTACGGTGAGTGAGCGTGTCACATCCGTCGCAGGCAGCACCAGCGGGTACAGTCCGAAGACCACGCTGGTCAACATGCCGATGATGTACGCGCACGACGCAAGGAAGCCTTTGCGGTCGTCAGCGCGCGCGAAGAATACGCGCATGCCGGCCAGCCCGGCGAGCGCAATCAGCGGAAAGACGTAGCCCCACGCGCGCTCGGTGAGATTCAGCGTCACCTGCGGCTGCACGCGAAACGTTACCGCCGTCACAATCACCGTCAATGCCGCGACGCCCCACCACAACAAGCTGCCCAGCCGCCGCGCGCGCAGTTGCAGCTCGCCTTCCGTTTTCACTGCGAGCCACAGCGCACCGTGCAGCGCCAGCGTGAGCAGCGCCGCAACGCCGACGAGAATGGTGTACCAGTCGAGAATGCCCGGCGCGGGGCCGATATTGAAGTTGGTCCACAGCGCGAGGAAAAAGTAACCGTGCTCGTCGAGGGGAACGCCGCGCACCACGTTGCCCAGCGCCGCGCCGAAAAACACCGCCAGCAAAATGCTCGCGCCGCAAAACACCGCGTCCCAGAACGGCGCCCACAGCGGCCCTTCGATGTGGCTGCGGAACTCGATGGAAATCGCGCGCAGGATGAGCAGCCACAGCACAATCATCAGCGGCAAATAAAATCCGCTGAAGCTCGACGCGTAGAGCGCGGGAAACGCGAAGTACAGCGTGCCGCCTGCGGCGAGCAGCCACACTTCGTTGCCGTCCCACACCGGCCCGATCGAGCGCAGCACCATGCGGCGCTCGGCGTCGGTCTTGGCGACGAGCAGGTGCAGGATGCCCGCGCCCAGATCGAAGCCATCCAGCACCACGTACATCGCAATCATTATGGCGATCAGGCAGAACCAGATGGTTTCCATGTTCATGCCTCCTCACGCCGCCCGCACAGAAGCGGCCGGCTGGCGGATATGCATTCCGCCATCCGGTTCCGGGCCATGCTCGATTTCGCGGTACACGAGAAACAAGAACAGAATGCTCAACACCGTGTACAAGCCCATGAAGCCGAGCATGGTGAACCAAGCATTGCCTGCGGCCACCTGCGGCGAAACGCCGTCACGCGTGCGCATCAGTCCGTAGATGAGCCACGGCTGGCGGCCCAGCTCGGCGGTCATCCACCCGGCGGTGTTGGCGATGTAGGGGAACGGCAGCGAAAGAAGCAGCGTCCACAGCGTCCATCGCGAGGTGTAGAGCGTACCGCGCCGGAGTTTCCAGGCAGCGATGACAAGGATGGCGATGAAGATGGTCCCCAGCCCGACCATCACGTGATAGCTGTAGTAGACGAGCGGCACGTTGTCCGGCCACAATTCCTGCGGCACTTCGCTCAGCCCTTTCACTTCGGCTTTCCAGCGCTGGTACGTCAGAAAGCTGAGCAGCCGCGGAATCACCAGCGGATTGTCCAGGCGGCGCTTCTCCACGTCTGGCTGGCCGAGGATGGCCAGCGGCGCGCCTTCCTTCGTTTCGAACAGCCCTTCCATCGCCGCCAGCGTGACCGGCTGGTGCAGCGCAACCATGCGGCCCTGCGCATCGCCGGTGGGAAAAAGCTGCAACACCGAGGAGAACACGCCGACGATGACCGCAATGCGCACGAACGTGCGGCCGTACTCCACGTGCTTGTGCGAGAGCAAATAGAACGCACCGACCGAAGCCATCACGAAACACCCGGTGAGCACCGCGCCGTTCATGTTGTGCGCGTACTGCCAGAGCGCCCAGGGGTTCAGCAACAGCGCCCAGAAATCCGTCAGCAGGATTTCACCCTTCGGCCCGAGCGTGTAGCCCACGGGATGCTGCATCCACGCGTCGGTGGCGATGATCAGATAGCCGGAAAGCCAAGAGCCAATGAACACCATCAGCGCGGCAAACCAGTGGCCGCGCGGGCCGAGGCGCTTTTCGCCGAACAGCAGCAAGCCGAGGAAAGACGATTCCAGGAAAAAAGAAAACACGCCTTCCATCGCCAGCGTCTGCCCGATGACGCCGCCCGCTGCTTTCGAAAACGCGGCCCAGTTCGTGCCGAACTGAAATTCCATGGGAATGCCGGTGACCACGCCCAGCGCAAAGTTGATGCCGAAAATCTTGGCCCAGAAGCGCGCGGCGCGGTTGTAGTGCTCGTTGCCCGTGCGCAGCGCCATGGTTTTCAGAATCAGAATAAGCAGCGCCAGCCCCATGGTGAGCTGCGGAAACAGATAGTGGTAGGTGACTGTAAATGCAAAGTGGAGACGATGAACGGTGAGTGCGTCGTCCAAGGAAATTCCTTTCCACGCGGCGGGCGCCGGGGAAGCGGGCCTTCCCCTCAACGCGAACAATGCTACAACCAGCGGGGCGGCGGCTGCAACTGGACGAAAGCCGTATTGCCGATTTCTGATTCGGAATACACTCGGGCAGCGGAGGAATCGTGACCAAGAAACGCACGCAAGAACCGTGGATGCCAGCCGACGAGTACGGCCGCCGGCTGCCGAAATTCTCCGTGAACCTTGTCGTCGCGGACGTGGCGCGCTCGGTTGCGTTCTATAAAAATGTGCTCGGCGCTAAGGCCGTGTACTCCGATGTGGATTTCGCAGCGATGGAAATTGCCGGCTTGGAATTTATGCTCCACGCCGACCACACCTACGACCAGCATCCGTGGCACACGCGCTTACAACAGACGAAACAACGCGGCTTGGGCGCGGAACTCCGCTTGTTCGGTGTAAATCCGGACGAAGTGGAAGCGCATGCGAAGCAACACGGCGCGCGGCTGCTTGCTGCCTGCTCGGACAAGCCGCACGGCTGGCGCGAAGTGATCGTCGAAGACCCCGACGGCTACGCCTGGGCCGTCGGTGTGCCCACGAGCAGAAAGTAGAAATTGGAAAATAGAAAATAGGGCCTGGAAATACAAACTTTTCTCGAGTGGCCGCCGGTCTTCCCGATTTTCGTTTTTCGATTTTCTATTTTCTCTTTTCTATTTTCTGTTTTCCAAATTTAGGGCTCGTCATTGCCAGCCTTCTCAGCCTTTTTTTCTTCCTCTTTTTTGGGCTCTTCGAGCGTCGCCAGCAACGTTTTCCAGTCGAACCAGCCCGGCTTGCCCTTGATCCATTTTTCGAACCAGTTGAATTCGGAGACCATTTTCACCATCTGGTAGCGTGGATCGGTGATGCCGTGCGTGTTCTGCGGATAGACGATGTACTCCGTGGGCACGCCGAGTTTCTTCAGCGCCATGTGCAACTCGTCGGACTGCGGCTTAGGCACGCGTGGGTCACCGTTGCACACGTGGATCAGCGTAGGCGTCTTGGCGTTTTTGATGTACTTCAGCGGTGAGACTTCCAGGTAGTGGTCCCAGTTCTCCCACGGCTTGCCCTTGAAATAGAACTCGCGGTTGGACTGCACATCGGTCTGCGCGTACATGGAAATCCAGTTCATCGCGCCCGCGCCGCTGGAAATGGCCTTGAAGCGGTTGGTGTGCGTGAGCGTCCAGTTGGACCAGTGCCCGCCCGCGCTCCAGCCCATCATGCCCAGCTTGTCGGGGTCGGCGATCCCGCGGGCAATTAACGCATCCACGCCGGTCATGATGTCGTCGAACGCCTGGCGAAAGTAGTCGCCGATAATCTCCATTCGGAATTTTTCTCCGTACTGGTCGGAGCCGCGATAATTCGGCTTCAGCACGGCGTAACCGTTCGCGGCAAAGATGTGCACATAGCTGCCGTAGCCGGCCAGAAAACCGTTCATGTCCGCGCCGGCGGGCCCGCCGTGAATTTGCGCGATGAGCGGATAGCGCTTGCCTTTCTCGTAGCCCACGGGATAGACGAGGATGCCCTCAATTTCCTTT
This sequence comes from Acidobacteriota bacterium, assembly GCA_023481105.1. GTDB lineage: Bacteria > Acidobacteriota > Terriglobia > Acidiferrales > UBA7541 > JACQDE01. The sequence goes on from JAMCWK010000066.1 coordinate 18,284, forward strand.
CCGTCGCTCGATTTCCAGTGCACGGTCTCGAATTCGCCGAGCTGGAACTGCGCTACTTGTGGGTTGGCGTCGGAGACGCGCGACCAACGTGCGCGCTGCCCGACGTTCTCCGGCCGTGCGACGTAGTAATTGCCCGGCTGCGTGGGTTCAGTGAACGAAAGCAGAAAGAGGCCGGTCTCATAGTCGAAGCCGCCGCCCAAGACGCCGCGCTCGTGCGTCAACTGTTGCGGTGCGGCAGCCTTGTCGCCGTCCATCACAGAAACGGCAAACAGGTGCCCGTCCACGCCGATGCCCTCGCCGAAATAGATCGTCTTGGAATCCGCGCTCCAGGAGGCCTGCCCGGCGCTGTGGTCCCATGCGGGAAGCAGCTTCTTCATCGGGCCACCGGCAACCGGCACCACGTAAAACTTCCCGTTGCGCATGTCCTGGAAATTATCCTCGGCGGTAAAGACGAACAGCTTGCTGTCCGGCGAAAAGCGGCCGAGCCCTTCGCCGACATTGTTGTTCGTCAGCCGGCGTGCCTCGCCGCTCGCAAGACTCAGCAAATAGATTTCCGCCTCGTCCTGCGTGGTGGTGTTCGCATGGCGCAGCGTGGAGACGCTGCGGAAGCCAATCCACGCGTTGTCCATGGACTGCGTGAACTGCGCCACGCTGTAGTCCTCGCTCGTCGTCCAGCGCTTCTCGGATTTGTCGGCGATGGCGATGGACCACAGGTGCGAGGGCGATTTCTGCTCGTCGGCGATGCGCACGTCGAATTTCTTCTCGATGCGCTTCAGGTCGTCCTTATCCACGCGGTCCGGCGCAATGAAAAAGATGCGGTTGCTGTCCGGACTCCACTGAAAATTGCCAACCGGCGTGGCGTGCTTTGTGAGCTGCACCGGCGCGGCATCATTTTGCAAATTCGCAATCCAAATCTGCCGCTCTTCTGGCTTTCCTGCGGAAAACGCCACCCACTTGCCGTCGCGGCTGAAGGCGTAGGCAGCCACGCCGTCCTTGGCTTCGCTCACCTGGCGCGCTTCACCGCCGTCGGTACGCATAATGAAGAGCTGCTGTTTGTCGCCGCGGTCGGAGAGAAAACCGAAAGCCTTGCTGTCGCGTGCCCATTGCGGGCTCGTTTCGTTTTTCTCCTTCGTGTAGGTCATCTGGCGTGGCGCGGAGCTGCCATCTGCTGCGGCGATGACAACATCCGTGAAATTCTTTCCAGCTTTCCATTGTGGGATGGAGATGGTGTAGATCACCATCTTGCCGTCGGGCGAAATGCTCCCGTTTCCCACGCTGCGCAGCTCCATCACGTCCATGAACGTCATCGGGCGTTTTTGCTGTGCCGCCAGCGGCGCAATTAGAATCAGGGGAAGCAAGCTTGCACAAACAACGCGGAAAACTTTTGAGCGCATGGTCTTCTCCTCACGGTAAGGAATGCAGCAGGATAAGGCTAAAAACAAAGGCGAGGAGCGAAGTGGACACGCCCGCCGCCAAACGAAATACCCCGAAAAACTGAGCAGCCATTCGTCAGGAATAGGGACGCCGACGATTCCCAGCGTGAGCAGAGAAAAACTCCCCACTACCCTTATTTCGTCAGCCGCTGGAGAATCGTCTGACCAAGCATGCGGACCTAGGCACCGCTCGACACCCGAGTCGCCCGTCCTGGCGAGCCGGGATTACTTTTTCTTGAAGACACCTTCGAGATTGTCAACCTCATCGAGGGCCGCAAGCGCAAGGGGGCCGAACTGGGCTGGAGATTTTGCCCCTTCGATTTGACTCATCAAATCGTCGAACTTTTTCACCCCGGTCTCGCCTGCACGGGACATCACCTGCGGCCGGAGGACTGCCCACGTCTGCTGCATTTCTCTGGTTGTGGACCGGAGTTTCGCGCCGTTCTTTCTCATCGCCCATATTTCGAGCTCGCGTCCAAAGTAGTCAAGAAGAGTAACCTCAACAGGAACGGCCGGCTGAAATGGCCGGGATAGGCTTGCTGCAATCCGTGTGATTTGGTTGGCCTCTTGCATGGATGCCAGCCGGTCCTGCACGCGGACCGAACGCTCTAGAGATGCAATCGCGGCCTTGAGGTCGGTCCCGGCTTCTGGACCCGGTTGTGTTGCCTGCATCTGGCGAGCCGCCTCCCCGAGCGAGGCGTATTCGGACGCCGCTTTCGGCCATTCGTTGCGCTTTGCCATGTCATACAGATTCTCGGCGTGCGCGCCAAGAGCTTCGAGATAGGCAGGAACCATCGGGGATTGGCTTGACTTCCCAGGTTCCGGCTGTAACGTTGGAGTGGTTGGCTTGGAGCAAGCGGCCAGGACAAACAGGGCAAGCCCCGCAAGGATCGCAACGTTCCCGAGTGAGCACTTCCGAAATGTGCAGTTTGAACATCTGACTGGTTGCGGTTCATTCATGACTGGAGATCTCCTCCTGAACTTTGAGCGCTTCAACCCCCGGACGGAGAGTTTACTCTGACGCCTGACGGAATCCGAGTTGATTCTCATACAGGATCGCCCGCCGGGGAAAGCCGGAATGCGCTCAGCAGAAGAGGCAGCAGGATCAGAGTGAGTGGTAATTCAGATGCCAGCCCAAATATGGAGACCTGCCAAATCATGGTACACGCCCGAGAGAACTACATTCGGCTTTCCAGGTGTGTTTTTGCCGTCGCGAATCACCGGCCCCAGATCGTGGACACTGATGCGGTCGGTCACGGCGATCATGCGTTTCGGGTTATCGCGCATGAACTGGACAAGGCTTCACTTTCGGTTGGAACAGATGTGCATAACAAATCCATATGACAATTCTTTGCCAAGTAGTTTTTCGGGCATTCTCCTTGTAGCCGAGAACGGAGGCGGAACGTATAATGTCTTGCTGCACTCGTCATGGCGATCCTGTGGTTTTTCCGGGAGGAACAATGAACCGCACGAAGATTTCCGTTCTGCTGTCTCTCTGCCTGCTGCTTGCGCTTGCGCCCGCTCAGGCCCAGACCAAGCGCGCCATTAATTTTGACGATTTGATTTCCATGCATCGCGTCGGCGACCCGCAGCTTTCGCCCGACGGCAAGTGGGTGGCCTACACCGTGGCCACGCCGGACAAAGCCGCCAACCGCACTGTACGCAACGTCTGGCTGGTGCCCACGGCAGGCGGCGAGGCCCGCCAACTCACGCGCAGCGGGCGCGACATGATGGCGCGCTGGTCGCCCGACGGCAGTAAGATCGCATTTCTCTCCAGCCGCGACGGCGGCATGCAGATTTATCTGATTGCGCTGGAAGGCGGCGAGGCCACCAAGCTCACCAGCATTTCCACCGGCGCGGACAACGTGCAGTGGTCCCCCGATGGCAAGATGCTGGCGTTTACTTCCAGCGTCTATCCCGATTGTAAAGACGACGCGTGCAACGCCAAGCGCGACGCCGACGCCGAAAAAAGCAAAGTGAAGGCGCGCATTTACGACCGCCTGCTCTACCGTCACTGGAGCGACTGGTGGGATTACAAGCGCAGCCACTTGTTCGTGGTCGGCGTAGATGGCGCAAATCCGCGCGACCTCACATCGGGCGCGGACTACGACACGCCTCCGGTGCAGCGTGGCGGCGCGGAATCCATCGCCTGGTCGCCGGACAGCAAGGAGCTGTGCTACACCGCGGTCACCGACAAAGTGGAGGCGACCAGCACGAACGGCGACTTGTTCGTCGTGCCTGCCGCGGGCGGAGACAGCAAGCGCATTACTTCCGCGACGGGATTCGATGGCAACCCCGTCTATTCGCCCGACGGAAAATCCATCGCCTACCGCTCGCAGCTTCGCGCCGGCTACGAAGCCGACCGCTGGCGGTTGATGCTCTACGACCGCGCGAGCGGCAAGCACACCAACCTGACGGAAAACTTCGACCGCAGCGCGGAAAGCTACGCGTGGTCGCCCGACAGCAGAATGCTTTACTTCAACGCCGAGGACCGCGGCTTTGTGAATATCTTTTCGATGGCCCCTACCGCAGGCAGCGATCCCAAGCCCATCTTGAAGGATTCCTACCACGCCGAGTTCGTGCTGAGCGACGACGGCAAGACGCTGGTTTTCTCCCGCCAGAGCATGGCCATGCCCGCGGAGCTTTTTACCTCGAACGCAGATGGCACCGGCGTGCGCCAGCTTACCAAGCACAATGCAGCAAAACTCGCGCAGCTCGACATGAACAAGGCCGAGCACATCTGGTTCGACGCCGCGGACGGCGTGAAGATTCACGCCATGCTGCTGCGTCCGCCGGCATTCGATGCGGCGAAAAAATATCCGCTGCTGGTGATTTGTCACGGCGGCCCGCAAACCCAGTTCAGCGATGCGTGGAGCTATCGCTGGAACCCGCAGATGTTCGCGGCGCCGGGGTACGTGGTGCTGATGGTCAACCGCCGCGGCTCGACGGGCTTTGGCCAGAAATTCGCCGACGACATCAACGCCGATTGGGGCGGCAAAGCCTATCAGGACGTGATGAAGGGCGTGGACTACGCTCTCGCGAAATATCCGTTCATTGACGGCACGCGCATGGCCGCGGCCGGCGGCAGTTACGGCGGCTACATGATTAACTGGATGGCCTCGCAATCGAAGGGCCGCTTCAAGGCGCTCATCAGCCACGCCGGCGTGTACAACTTCGAAAGCGAATACGGAGCCACCGAAGAATTGTGGTTCCCCGAATGGGATTATCGCGGCACGCCGTGGAACGACCCGGGCAAGAATTACGAAAAGTTTTCGCCCAACAAATTCGCCGCGGAGTTCGGCAAGTACAAGACGCCGACTCTGGTGATTACCGGCGAACTCGACTTCCGTGTGCCATACACACAGAGCCTGGAGTTCTACACGGCGCTACAGCGCCAGGGCGTGCCCTCCAAGCTGCTCATTTACCCCGACGAGGGCCACTGGATCCTCAAGCCGCAGAATAGCGAGCTGTGGTACAAAACTTTTCTCGATTGGCTGGCAACTTACTTGAAGTAGCACAGGCTTGTAGCCTGTGCGAAACTAATCGGGAAAGGCTAATAGCCTGTCCCACAGAACCGCCAATGCGCCCACACGAAAGGTGATTCCATGAAGACCCGCAAAACCAATTCACGTAATTTGTCCGCACTTTTCGCAGCCACTGTGCTGCTCGCCGCTCTGGCAGTTTTGCCGGTGCTGGCCGACGAAGGCATGTGGACCTTCGACAATCCTCCGTTGAAACTCCTTAAGGAAAAATACGGCTTCACGCCCTCGCAGGAGTGGCTCGACCACGTGCGCCTTGCCAGCGTGCGTTTCAACGACGGCGGCTCCGGCTCGTGGGTCAGCCCGACGGGCCTTGTGCTGACGAACCATCACGTCGCGCTCGGCCAACTGCAAAAAGTTTCCACGAAGGAAAAAGATTACGTGGCCAACGGATTCTTCGCGCGCTCCGCGGCGGAAGAGCTGAAGTGCCCGGACCTCGAGCTGAACGTGCTGATCGCCATGGAAAACGTGACCGCGCGTGTCGGCGCCAGCGTCAAGCCGGCCATGAACGAGAAGGACGCGCTCAAGGCGCGCAAAGCGGAGATGGCCAAGATTGAAAAGGAAGCCCTCACTGGCGCGGACTCGCACGTTGAAGTGGTGAGCCTCTACAACGGCGCGGAATACTGGCTCTACCGCTACAAAAAGTACACAGACGTGCGGCTCGTCGCGGCGCCGGAGCAGCAGGCGGCGTTTTTCGGCGGCGACCCCGACAACTTCACTTATCCGCGCTATGACCTGGACTTCGCGATTTTCCGCGTCTATGAAAACGACAAGCCGGTCGAGAGCAAGCACTACCTGAAGTGGAATGCCAAGGGCGCTGCGGACGGCGAGCTGATTTTCATCTCCGGGCATCCCGGCTCCACCGAGCGGCAGAGCACCATGGCCCAACTCGAAGTCCAGCGCGACGTCCTCTTTCCCACGGTCATCAAGCAGCTCAAGCGCCGGCTTGCGGTGCTGAAGCGCTACGCCGCGCTCGGTCCCGAGCAGGCCCGCCAGGCCAATAACCAGATTTTCGGCATCGAGAATTCGCTGAAAGCTTTCGGCGGCGAGTACGAAGGGCTGCTCGACAAATCGCTGATGGAGAAAAAGCAAAAGGAAGAAAAAGATTTCCGCGGCAAGGTCGCGGCCAACGCCGCCTGGCAGAAGGAATACGGCGACGCGTGGGCCACTATCGAGCGCGCGGAAAGGCAGCGCGTGACGCTGTTCAAGCAGAGCCGCTTCCGTGTGGTCCGCGGGCTGCGCCTGCCCACCCTGGCGCTGCAGATTGTGCAGTACGTCGCGGAAGTAAAGAAGCCCGATGGCGAGCGGCTGGATGGCTTCCACGACTCCGAGCTTGAGTCGCTGAAATTCCGGCTGTTTTCTCCCGCGCCGGTGTACGCGCAGTTGGAGGAGGCGCTGATCGCGGAGCACTTGCAGGAATCGCTCGAAGAACTCGGTTCCAACGATCCGTTCGTACAAGCGGCGCTCGGCGGGCGCAAACCCGCAGACGTGGCCAGGGAGTTGGTCAGCGGCACCAAGCTGGCCGACCCGGCCGTGCGCAAAGCGCTGGTGGAAGGCGGCGAAGCGGCCGTAGCGGCCTCGACCGATCCGTTCATCGTGCTGGCGCGGAAGATTGATCCCGTCGCGCGGCAGACGCGCAAGTCGCTCGAAGACACCGTGCAAAGCGTGGAGACGCCGGCCAGCGAAAAAGTTGGCCGCGCGAATTTTGCTGTCTATGGCAAGGACCACTATCCCGACGCCACGTTCACCCTGCGGCTTTCCTACGGCACGGTGAAGGGTTATCCCATGAACGGCACCATTGCGCCTCCCATCACGACGTTCTATGGCCTTTACGACCGCGCCACCAGTTTCGGCATGAAGCCGCCGTTTAACCTGATGCCGCGCTTCCTGGAGCGCAAGGACAAGCTCGACCTTTCCACGCCGCTCAACACGGTGTCCACCGGCGACATCATCGGCGGCAATTCCGGTTCGCCGGTGATCAACCGCAACGCAGAGCTCGTCGGGCTGATCTTCGACGGCAACATCGAAAGCCTGGTGGGCAATTTCGTGTACGACGACGCCAAGAACCGCGCCGTCGCCGTGCACAGCGCCGCGATTATCGAAGCGCTGCGCAAACTTTACGACGCTGGCGCGCTCGCCGACGAACTGGAAGGCAAGTCCGGCAACCGGCCGTAGCCGGAATCCTCTCAGCTTGTCCTTTCGTCGCTTGGCGCAGCCGGGCACGCACAGTTCAGGTATACTGAGAGTAATCGGACCCTATGATGGCGCCGAAGGCGCGCAAGGCACTCGAGCAGGCCAGCGCCGCGCTGCGTGCCAGAGATTTGAAGAAGGCGCAAGAGTTCCTTGACCGCGCGAAGAAACTCGCGCCCCCCCAGCCGGACGTGCACTATCTGCAAGGCGTGGTCTATTTCCAGCAGCAGGACCTTGCCGCTGCCCGCAAGTCCCTGGAGACAGCGGTCAGCTTCTTTCCGCTGCATGGACAAGCGCAGGCCGCGCTGGGCGTGGTGCTTTATGGGCTGGGGGAGTATGCAACTGCGATTACCGCGCTGGAAAAAGCAAAGGACCCGTGAGACAACCACCGGCCCCCTGCAATGTGCCGCCCCGGTAGCCTCCGGCTTTCCCCCGCCTAGTGAATCTTGATCACGCGGCTGCGGCCTTCAATGCGGATTTCGGTGATCACGCCGCCTTCAATCACCACGGTATCGCCCTGCACCGCGTTTTTGGTTTCCACCCATTCGGCAGGGGCCTCGGCCAGCACCTTCTTCCCGTCCTTCACCATCACCTTGGTGCCGTCGAACTCGATTCGGTATTCCCCAGCCTTGATTTCCGTGCCTCCCAGCTTGGCTGGACTGTCCAGCGTTAGGCTTCGCTTATAAGAGTCGGCAAAGGCCGGCGCGGCCAGCGCCAGGCTCATGAGCACAGCAAGAAATGTAACGAAACGCACCATCTTAGACACGTTAGCTTCTCCTTTGGAATGGCACTGCATTGAAGTCTTCCAGATCCGCGGCAGGGTCCGAATTGAATTGCGTGGAAGCATGCCACACTCTCACCTTCTCTTGATTAGACGGATTGAGTGTGGCAAAAATTGCGGAATTCCTTCATGGCAGGATCCAGTTTTTCCCCTTCGCTCGCGTCCGGAAATGGGACTACAATGTGCCCCCTGCCCGCGCGGCCGGCTGGGTTTCAGGGTGGCGGGAGCAGGGCTGGAGACACACCATGCTTGAAACTGTAGACCTGAAGAAGACGCTCTCCAAATCTGCGTACTCGAAGCGCATGTCCGAACTGCAGGAAAAGCTGCGCGGCCTGCAATATGCCGTGCACGAAGCGGAAGTGCCCGTGGTGATTTGTCTGGAAGGCTGGGACACGGCGGGCAAGGGCCGTGTGATCAAGAAGCTCACGGAAAAACTCGACCCGCGCCTCTTCCGCGTCTATCCGGGCCGCCAGCCTTCTCCGCTGGAGCGGCGCTATCACTTTCTGTGGCGTTACCAGATGAAGCTGCCCAACGACGGCGAAATTGCCGTCTTCGACCATTCCTGGTACGGCCGCGTGCTGGTGGAGCGCTGCGACAAAATCGTGCCCAAAAAAGTCTGGCGCGAAGCCTACGAGCAGATTAACGAATTCGAGCGCTGGCTGGCCGACGACGGCCAGGTGCTCATCAAAATCTGGATGCACATTTCCAAGAAGGAACAGAAGCAGCGCTTCCAGGACACCCTGAAGGATCCCCTCCTGAAATGGAAGATCACCAAGGAATACAAGCGCCACCACAAGCAGTACAACAAGTGGGTGAAAGCGGTGGAAGAAATGCTGGCGAAAACGGATTCGCCGCACGCCCCGTGGACGGTCGTGGAAGCCAACGACCTGCGCTGGGCTCGCGTGCGCATCTTCGAGACGATTGCCGAGCGCATTGAAGGCGTCGTGGAACGCCGCAAGGCCGTCCCCGCGGCTGTTTCGCGCACGGCCGCTGCTGCCGCCGCCACGAAGTCCCAGCGTGCCGAGCGCGCCGCCCGCGATCACGAACGCGCTAAAGAGGAAGAAAAGAAAACCATGGCCGCTGGAGATGCTCCCGCAGCGCCATAGCCGCAGTCAGCCGCATGTTTTCGACGCCGCCGCTGCGGCGGAATTTGCTCTGCTGCACTGAAGGAGGTCGTTCATGCTCGAGCAACTCGACACCAACAAGAAGCTCTCGCCCAAGCAGTACGACGAGCAGATTGGCAAAGTGCAGGTGCGCCTGCGCGCTCTGGGCTTCGAGCTGTTCAAGCAGAAGGTGCCCGTGCTGTGCGTCTTCGAGGGCTGGGACGCGGCAGGCAAAGGCGGCGCCATCAAGCGCGTTTGCGAAATGCTCGACCCGCGCGGCTTCACTGTGTCCACTTACGCTGCACCCAAGGGCGAGGAGCGGACCCATCACTATCTGTGGCGCTTCTGGCGCAACGTGCCCCGCGCCGGCCACCTCGCTATCTGGGACCGCAGCCACTATGGCCGCGTGCTGGTGGAACGCGTCGAAGGCTTCTGCAACGAGGACGAATGGCGCCGCGCCTATCGCGAGATCAACGAATTCGAAGCGCACCTGGCGTCCTTTGGCGTAGTCATCTGCAAATTCTGGCTGCACATCACCAAGGAGGAGCAGCTCCGCCGCTTCAAGTCCCGCGAGGTTGATCCCTTCCGTTCTTACAAGCTCACGGAAGAAGACTGGCGCAACCGCGCGAAGTGGAAGGAATATAACGAGGCCGTCGAAGATATGTTGCAGCACACCAGCACGCCGTACGCGCCGTGGACTGTGGTCGAGGCCAACAACAAACACTACGCGCGCGTGAAAGTCGTCCGCACCATCGTGGACGCCATCGAAAAACAAATTCACTAGCCGTGGCGGCAACAGGAATTGCCCCGACGATGCCCAAGACGCTGCTGAACGCATTCCTTCGCCATTCCAATCACTACCACGCCATCCTTCCCTACAACTTGAACTGGGCCGTTCGCGTCTCTCCGCAGATTCGGGCCTGGCTCGAGCAGAACCCCATGCAGGTGGCCGACGTGGGCGCGCGCGACGGCGTGCCCGGCGAGCTGGCGGGACTGGAAGCGCTCATTGATTACGTCTGCTTCGACGCCGACGCAGAAGAGTGCGCCCGCTTGAATGCGGAGCAACACGGCACTCGCAGCTTCCGCGCCTTCCCCTATTTCATTGCCGAGCGCGACGCGCCGGTTACCTTTCACCTGTACAAGCAGGGGGTGCACAGCTCTGTCTATCCGCCGGGGCGCGAGTTTGCCGAGCAGTTTGCCGGCGAGGAATTTGCCGTGCAGCGTTCCGTGCAAATGGAAGGCACGTCGCTCGATGCCGTTTTCTCAAAACAAAAATTGGCGCCCCCGGATTTCCTGAAGCTGGATACGCAGGGCTCCGAGCTCGGTTGCCTGCGCGGCGCTTCACAAGTCCTTCGGCAGGTTTGCCTCGTCGAAGTGGAAGTGGAATTTACGCCGCTCTACGAAGGTCAGCCGTTGTTTCACGATGTGATGAGGTTCATGACCGAGAACAATTTTGAGCTGCTCTACTTGAATCGCGTCTTTGGGCAGCGCCGCGCCTACGAGGGTCCTTCCCGCGGGCAAATCATTTTTGGCGATGCCCTCTTCGGTAGATCGCGCACCGCTCTCAGCGACTTGGATGCGCCGAAGCTCGCGCGCTACGCGCTGTTGCTCATTCACTACGGCCATCTCGACCTGGCCCACGCCCTGACCCGCGACTTTCCGCAGATTCTCGCCGAGGCTCCGGCCCTGGCCCAGTATTTCCGCCGCTGGAGCTTTTCTCCGCTGGCGCGCGCCGGGCGGCTGGCGCTTTCGCAAATGGACAAGCTGCTCTGTCTGCTGTTGCACGCGCGCCGCTACAATCAGATCCCCATGGACTCCGACCGCGGCTGGCCTTTCCGTTGAAAGTTAATTTAGTCAGCGTGCGTTTGCGCGAGAAATTCCCGCAAGTTTCGTCGCGTGGCGAAACGTTTTCAGTGCGTTGAATATTTCGAAAAGGTTTTGCCTAAGCGGTCTGTTTCGGTCGAAGCACATTGCGCGCCAGGCCCATCGCTTCCAGCGTGCAAATCAAATACCAGCCGATGTCCACTTGCCACCAGCGCTGCCCAAAACGCGCGGACGCGGCATTCTGATGGTGGTTGCGGTGCCAGTTTTCGCCCCACGCGGCCAGTTGCAGCGGGCCCAGCCACCAAACGTTCTGGCTGGTGTCGCCGTCGGCGTTTTTGCCCAGGTGCGTCAGGCTGTTGACGAAGCACTGCATGTGCAGCGAGTAGATCAGGCGGATGGCGCCCATCCAGAAAAAGCCTTCCCAGCCAAACGGAATACCGCACAGCAGCGAGAGCGCCAGCAGCGGCACTTCCGCATGTGTCCAGAATCTGTAGATGCCGCGCGTAAATTCCGGGCACCAGCGCTTGGCGTCGGCAGGCTCCGATTGATAGAGCCAGCGCAGGTGCGCCCACCAGAAGCCGCCATGCTCCGGGCTGGAGATGTCGTTCGGCGTGTCGGCGTTGGCGTGATGGTGGCGGTGGTAGGCGGCCCAACTCTCCGGCGAGCCGGAGCCATTGAACATCGCGCCGAAAATCAGCAAATTCTCAACGAACTTGTTCAGCTTGACCGTGCCGTGCGATAGGCAGCGGTGATACCCGACCGTGGTGCCAAACCCGCCCAGCAGCGTGAACAACAGCGTCAGCCCGATTACCGGCAGGCTGGGCGTCGGATAGAGAATCAAGCCAGTCACGGCCAGGAGGTGAATGGCTACCAGGTAAAACAGGATCTTGCCTTTACCCTTGACCGGCTTCCAGAAAGGCCGGTCCCAGGGCTTCGCCACTACAGTGCTCTCACTCATGCATGCTCCTAATCAATTAATTGTCGTGCATCATTCCTGGTCGAGCAGAAATCTGACTCAGGATACTTAAACGGCGAGCATGTGTTGAAGAAACCTGAGCAGCGAACAGTACTATGATAAGCCCGCGCGCGAATTAGGTCAACGCGAAAATGTTTGGTGACGTGACTCGGAAGACGCCGTGCGCCGCCACATCCACACCAGCCACACCACCGTGAGCCCCATGCCCCACCAGCCCAGCGTTCGTGTCCATCCGCCGATTTTCTGGTCGAGATGCAGCACGCCCCACTGCGAAAAAAGAATCTCCCAGTCGTGGTCGCCGGAGCCCACCAGCGGCAGCGTGAGCCGCCGCGCGTCCGCCATGTACGTGCCGATATACAAAAAATTCTCGAAAAACCAGAACGAACAAAAAGCTACGCCGGCCGTGTGACGGTGCCACCAGAAATAAATGGCGATGCCCAGCGGCACAATCAACTCCAGCAGCGTGCCGCCCAGAATCATCATCGTCTCGCCGAAAAAACTGAACAGCGGGTGCCCGCCTTCGTGCACCACCAGGTTGAGCCGGTCGAGAAAAAGAAAATCCTCGTCGGATTTCGCCGCGTACCAAAGGAAACCCAGAAAAAACACCAGCCACGCGCCGAATGCGACGTTCGATAGCCGCTTCCAATCTTCGCCCGGCCGGTTTTCAAGAACTGCTGCAATCCACTCTTTCACGCCGCGGATTCTAGCACGCGCTTCGGCGCGTGCGAGGAGCTACAGGTATGCTCCGCCTGTCGCAACTTTTTGCACACGGGCATAGCCAGCGCCGCACTGTAGATTTTACCCAGTCTAGTACGGAGAAAGATTCACCTCCTCTGGAGATGCCCTCACAATTCATTGATTCGAGGCGCTCTTTTTTCTCCAGGTTTCAGCGGAGTTGGAATGCCTATTGCTCCCATCACATCAGTCTCAGCCAAATTGGGGGCCCGCATGCTCAGCTGCGAGGATGTACTCCGAAGGATTTCTGATTACATGAACGGCAAGCTTTCCGTCCGCCTGAGCGAAATGTTTCGGTTGCACCTCGCCACCTGCAAGAGCTGTCCAGAGATTTCCATCATCTGCGGAACCGTTGTTCTTCAGGAAAGGCCCTGCCTTCAGCGGCGTCGACAGCGGGCCAGCATTGCTTCCGCTGCCTGAAGTTACCTCGGAGAAATCCATCGGGTTGGCGGCCCCGCGCGAAAGCCGCATAAACAGGCCCCATTCGCGGATCCGCTCTGAATGCTTGGAGTTGCAGACGCCTTCCGATTTATTCCCCAAATCGCATCTCCAGATTCCGCTTGCACATCCGGGGGACTAGTACTTGCAACTGCCACAGAATCAACAGCTTGTGGCGTTTGACAGCAAGGAATTCACCGCGTAACGTGGTCGCGAAGATGAAAGTACAGTCTAGGCGACTGAAGAGCATGAGCAACTTCCCCAATTCGGTTCCGCCGGGCAACGCGCTAGTGGACCGAGCCAGATAAAAACGGTCCCCCCGGACCGTCGCAGAAATCCCAGAAAAACCTGAACGTTCTGCGCAAAGCGCAACGGAGGTGTGTGTCCATGATGACTGTGATGACGTTTGTGTTCGAGCACTGGTTCTTTTCCGGCCTCGTGCTCGTGTTTCTGTACGTTGCTTTCTACTCGATCTGGCGCATCGGGCCGACGGAAGTCGGTCTGGTGACCAAGCATTCAGAGCGGATC
>JAMCWK010000121.1 GCA_023481105.1 Acidobacteriota bacterium
CCCGCTCACATCAGCGGCTCGAATGAGCATACGCCTGCGGTGATGAAATGGCTGCAACTTTGCAGAAGGGATTGTCCAGAAACGCAAGGGGCCAGAACGGAGGAAATGAGGAAGGGAGAAATGAGGAAGGAGGAAAAACCAAGGCGCAGAAAGTGAAATTGTACGCGGCAGGGGTGCGTTGACAAAAACAGGGCCGGCGGCGACAATGAAAAAGCCTCGAAAGACCGCAGCTTGTGCCCAAGTGGCGGAATTGGCAGACGCGCTAGCTTCAGGAGCTAGTTCCCTCACGGGAGTGGAGGTTCGAGTCCTCTCTTGGGCACCAACAAAGATAGAAAATAGAAAAGAGAAAATAGAAGAGAGGGGTGTGGGAGTTCGATACTCGAGATTCGATATTCGGAATTCGAGAAGCGCGGGGAGGCGGGCGGGAGCGGAGCGTTACCAGTCGGGAAACGGAAGGGGCCAGTTAGTCCAGAGAGACGGGGGATGTGGTAAGGTAAGAATTCCAGCCTTGGAGAGATGTCGTGGAAGCAATCTCCTCGGAGCAAGGCTCCTCGGAACGAGCCGGAGTGAAACCATGAAAAGAAAAATGTGGTTGTGTTTTTCGGCAGGGGTGTTGCTGTGGTGCATGGCGAGCGGAGCGGCGTGGGCGCAGACGCCGGGTACGACGACGGTGCGGCTGGTGAACGGGTTGAGCACAGAGAAGAGCCAGGCGGGCGACGCGTTTACGGCCACGCTGGCGGAGCCGCTGGTGGTCAACGGGCGCGTGGTGGCGCCGAAGGACGGGCGCGTCAATGGGCGCGTGAGCGAAGCGGTCAGCAGCGGACGGTTGAAACGGCCGGCGCTGATTACGCTGCAACTCGACAGCGTGCAGTCGTCGAGCGGGCGATATCCGCTAGCGACGGAAGCGCTGACCATCAAGCATGACTCGCACACGACGCGTAACGTCGTGATCATCGGCGGGTCCGCGGGAGCCGGCGCGGTGCTGGGCGGAGTGCTGGGCGGCGGAAAAGGCGCGGCCATTGGCGCGGCGACCGGAGCGGGAGCGGGCACGCTGGCGGCGTTTTTGACGGGCAAGCAAGAAATCGCGCTGCCGCCGGAAACCGCGCTGACGTTTCGCCTGACCTCGGTGTCGGTGAATTCGCGGGAGCTTTCGCGGTTGCCGCGCGCAGGAGAAGCGGCGAGCCGGACGCAGGCAACGCGCGACACCGGCGACGACCGCGATACGCGGTATTCGGGACGCCGCAGCGAGCGCCGGGAGCGTGACGAAGGCGAGGACGAGTCCGGGGAAAGAATGCGCGAGCGGGAACGCGAAGGGGAAATTATTTTTCCGCCGCAGCAGCGCACGCTGATCTCCAACTGGTTCCGGAATTCGCGGGGAAATCTGCCGCCGGGATTGGCGAATCGCGACCGGCTGCCGCCGGGACTCGAAAAACAATTGCGCGAGCGCGGAACGCTGCCGCCGGGATTGCAGAAACGCTTTCAGCCGCTGCCGGATGATCTGGAACGGCAACTGCCGCGGCTGCCCGCGGGGTACAAGCGTGGGGTGGTGGCCGGAAACGTGATTTTGATGAATGATAAAACGTCGGTGATCGTGGACATCATTCGGAATGTGATGCAGTGACCGGCGACCGGCGACCAGTGTTCAGTGAACAGCGACCTGCACGGCAAAAAGCACCGCGGTTGAGGACGCGCACCGGAGCGGGCGTTTGGTGGATACTCTCCACGCTGTTGACCATTCCCGTGGCCCTCATCGCACAAAATGTTGGCGTGGAGAATCCCGTCTACGAGTTCTCCCCTGTGGGATACGTCTACAAGGAAACATTTCGATCACTGCCTGAAATTGAGTTCAAGAATTTCACGTTCTTCGACTTCGACGGCAAAGGACAGCCGCGGGTGGCATTCAACTTGAAGGATGGCAGTTATGAGAGAGGGGAAGAGAGGTCATCCGTATCCTGCTGGTTGGGGGGTGTTCATTTACTGGGGAAAGACGCGGGCGGGGCAGAGCAGGCAGTTGCACTGTTCGACGCGGTCTTCATTGGCGGAAGCTCGAGCAACACCGGCTACGCCCAGGTTCTGGAACTGGCGAATGGCCAGTTGAGAGTCGTGTATCAGATTTCGTTCGACACGGATGGCCTTCGAGGAGAATTGGAAGGCTGGCGTTCAAAGTACGAGCCTGCCAAAAAGGCTCTTACGATTCGAGCTTCGCACTACATGCCAGGAGATGCTCATTGCTGTATATCGGCGATTGATGTGGTGACGTTTCGATGGACAGGCAAGGAATTTGTGAGGCAAAGCGTGAAGACCGAGCCCAGCGAATACGGGAAAAAGAAAGCGGAAGAAGCGAAGGCCAAGAAGAAGCCGTAGTTCACAGTTCAACTCCAGGATCGTAAGAATACAAACATTCCTATTGATCTGGCCGGGGTACTGGAAGGATGTTGCTGCGGCCTCGCCCTGATCAAGCGGGCGGGCCTCCGCAACGGCCTTCGGCAGAGTGGTGCGCGCTACGCGGGGACAATTGTTTGTCGGAGCTGAAGCTCCGACCCCCTGACGCTCCTACGAAAGGGAGTCGAGGGCGGAGGAGAGGCAGGAGAGGGCGTCGGAGAGAGTGGCGGTGTCGCCGCCGATGCCGAGGCGGAAGTGCTCGGGCATTTCGAAAAATTTTCCAGGGACAACCGAAAGTTCGTATTTTTCGCGGAGGAGCGAAAAGAAATTATCGGCGTGGCTGCATGCGGGGGAAGACAAAGCATGGGCCGCGCTGAAGCGCGCCGCTACAGGTGCCGTGGGATCCAGTCTTAGCCGGGGGAAGACGATGGTGCCGCAGGGCGGGCGGACGCAGGCGAGGTCGGAACGGGAATCGAGGAAGCGGTCGAGCAGGGCGCGATTTTTTTCGAGCAAGGCGGCGGAGCGCGCGGCAATCTTGTCGAGGCGCTGAAGTGCGATGACACTGAGCAGCTCGGCGGTGTGGGCAGGTATGTTGCCGAAGAGGTCGTTGAGGCGCCACATTTTCTGGGCAAGATCGGGGCGAGCGAGAATCCAGCCGCAGCGCAGGCCGCTGAGGCCGTAGGCTTTGGTGAGGCTCGAGGTGACGATGAATTCTTCGCCGAGATGAAAAGCGGAGCGAGGCGTGACGGGCGGCGACTGCGTGGCCAACATCTCCAAGTAAACTTCATCCACTAAAACACGAGCGCCGACGCGGCGAGCGATTTCACCGACCTGGCGCAGGGTGGCGTCGTCGGCGAGGACGCCGCTGGGATTGTGCAGATTTGTGAGCACGATGAGGCGCGTGCACGGCGTGACGTGGCGCTGGATTTCGGCGGGCTCGATGCGGAAATCATTTTCGAAGCGGCGCGGGAAGCGCTGCACGCCCGCGCCGAGATATTGCGCGACAGCGACGAGCGGATCGTAGGCGGGATGCTCGATGAGGACTTCGTCGCCCGGCTCGATGACCGCGGCCATGGCCAGATAGTTGGCCATGGAGGTGCCGATGGTGGCGACAACGCAGTCGGGCGAGACGCCGCATTTTTTGGCGAGGGCTTGCTGAAGGGGTTCGTAGCCGTAAAAGCTGGGGCCGCTGATTTCGAGCTGGTCGAGAGAGACGCCGAGATCTTTCAGGGGAAAATTCATCACGCCGCTGGTGGCGAGATTGTAGCGGGCATGCGCGCGGAGCTTGGCCCACTCGATGTAGTCCGTGGACATGACGCGCGGTGCGCTCACCGGGATTTCCTCCAGTTCCAGAAAATATACGCGGGAACGCCGGATAAGAGAATCGCGAGGCCGATGCTGGAGCTTTCCCAGTATTTGTAAAAGGTGTTGAGGACGACGAGAAACGAGGCGGCAACGAAGGCGAGCGTGGTGAAGGGGTGGCCGGGAACCTTGAACGCGCAGGCAAGAGTGCCTGCGCTACTGTCGCGGCGGCGGAGGGCGAAGATGCAGGTGGCGGTGACACCGAAGAAAAGAAAATCGAGAGAGACGACGTAGCTGAGGATTTGTTCGTAACGTCCGGAAAGTGCGATGACGATGGCCCAAACGCCTTGCAGGGCGATGGCGACGACGGGCACGCGCGTGACCGGATGCAGCCAGCCGACGCGTTGAAAGAAAAGTCTGTCTTCGGCCATGGCGTAATAAACGCGCGGAGCGGTCAACATGCCCTGGCTGAGAAATCCGAGCGTGGAAATGGCTATGCCTGCGGCAATGAGTTTGGCGCCCGGGCCGCCGAGCGCGGCGCGCATGACGTCGGAGGCAGGCGTCTTGGTGGCGGCGAGGCCGGCGGGGCCGAGCACGCGCACGCAAACAAAATTCACAGCCAAATAGAGGGCGACCACGCCGACGACGCCGATGATTAGCCCGCGCGGGAGATCGCGCTGCGGCTGGCGCATTTCGCCGGCGACGAAACTGGAAGTCTGCCAGCCGCCGTAGGCGAAGAGCACCGGCACCATAGCCGCGCCAACAGCGGTGAGAAGGTCGAAGGAAACGGGGCGATCGAGCAGGGGAGCAGCGGCGTCCGGCGGGGCAGATGAGCCAGCGAACCACCAGCCGCAAGCGATGAGCGCGACGAGCGCGAGAATCTTCAGCACCATCAGCGCGCTCTGCACGGTGCTGCCGGCGCGGACGCCAAGACAGTTGATGAGCGTGAGGATACCGAGAGCCAGCGAGGCCACCAGCGCGTCGGGGATGCGCGCGCCGGTGATTTCCAAATAATAGCGCGCAAAGGTGACGGCCACCGCGGCCATGCCGCCGGTCTGTGTGACGAGCAGCAAACCCCAGCCGTACACGAAAGCGACGGAGGGATGGTAGGCCTCGCGGATGTAGGCGTACTGCCCGCCCACGTGCGGGCGGCGCGCGGCCAGCTCGGCGTAAATGAAAGCGCCGATGAGCGCCATCACTCCGCCTGCGCCCCACACGGCAAGAATTAGAAACGGCGTGTGCAACTCGCGCGCGACGACGTAGGGGTTCATGAAAATGCCCGAGCCGACAATGCCGCCCATGACGAGCATCGTCGCGTCGAACAGGCCCAGGCGGCGGGCGAGAGTGGGAGAGTTTGGAGGCGCGTCGGGCATGGGGGATTGGGGCGGACGAAATCTATCACAAGGTGAATCCGCAGATTACGCAGATTACACAGATTCATCAGAACAAAAACGAAATCGAATCGGAGAGCTGTTAGTTTCAGAGTGGCAGAGTGGCAGAGTGGCAGAGTTTCAGAGTGGCAGAGTTTCAGAGAGGCAGAAGCGTCCCGACGCAAGACGGCGGCACTCACGTGGCGCACTCCACAGGAGAGGGGGAGTGGTGTAGACTCAAAATCTCGCGGGAGTTCGAAATGAAATCAACAGCGCACAGAAGCGTGTGGGTGGGCGTGGCCGCGCTGGCGGCGGGGAAAGTGCTGGTGCTGACGGAGAGGGCCTGCAGAGGTGCGCGCAGAAAAAAAGGAAGGCGGTCCAGGTCAGGCCGCCTTCCAGTGCGAGTCCCTTAGGGACTGTGCGCAGCCTGCGCATGACAGGCTGCTCTTCGAGGTAATCAACCCGACGACGCGGGGAAAGTTGCTGTTTTAGTGCCATTCCCGAGTCTGCGACAGGTATAATCCGCTGTGGAGGGACTTTGTGGAGCAAACCGAGATCATTTTCAACGTAGAAGAAGATCCTGAAGGTGGTTATGTCGCCGAAGCTCTCGGGCACGACATTGTGACCCAGGCGGATAACCTGCAAGAACTCAAGAAAATGGTGCAGGGCGCGGTGCGCTGCCACTTTGACTCGGAGCAACGGCCAAGGATCATTCGGCTTCACCTTGTCAAAGATGAGGTGATACCGGTTTGAGATTGCCGCGCGATCTGAGCGGAAAAGACTTGGCTCACGCGCTACGACGATACGGCTACGAAATCGTCCGACAGGAAGGAAGCCACCTGCGCCTTACTTCAATCTTCAAAGGTGCCGAACATCACATCTCGATACCTGATCACCGCCAACTTCGGATTGGAACGCTGCACAAAGTACTCAGATTGATTTCCATCTATCTCGAATTGGATATTGAGGATCTGTCAATCGACCTGTTCGGCCGTTAACCACCATGCCCGACCCCCATTCGAAAGACCAGCCAACTGAGCAAGCTGTGATGGCGCATTTGGGCGCGGCGACGCGGGCGGAGAGCTTGCGGGAGATGGCCCATGCACTAGGGCTGCGTCATGCGGGGCGGCGGGCGCTGAAGAAAATTATCGGCAGGCTTCTGCGGCGGCACGAAATCGAAGAGGTGCAGAACGGGCGATACGCGCTGGCGGGAAAGAAGGTCGAAGAGTCCCTGAGTCGAAGAGTCGAAGTGAAGCACCCCGAGGCAGGAGCCTCGGGGCACGGTTTACGACAAACTAAACGCGCCGGCGGGACGCCGGCGGTACAACAGCGGCGGGATCCGAATGTGATAACCGGGAGAGTTGTGACGCACCGGGATGGGTACGGCTTTGTATTGCCGGATGAGCCGGTGCCGGGGATGGAAGGAGATTTGTTTATCGGGCGCGACGCGCTGGGCGACGCGATGCACGGTGACCGGGTGCAAGCGCGAATCGAACGGCGCGGCATACGCATGGATCGCGGACAGCGCGTGGGGCGCGCCGAGGGTCGCATAATCCGCGTGGTGAAACGCGCGCATGAAACCGTGGTCGGAGAATTCCATTACGACCTGCGGCCGTACGGGCGCGAGCGCGGAAATTATGTGATTCCGTTCGATACGCGAATCAAACAAGAGATTGTGATTCCGCCAGGGGAAGAGAGAGTGGCGAGTGGAAAACCGGCTGAGACTGAAGGAGCTGTCCAGCGAATCGCAGAGCTGGAGGGGGCGGTGGTGAATGTGGAAATTACGCGGTTCCCCGGCGGCGGGCTGGGGGCGGCGGGACGCGTAATCGAAATCCTGGGGCGCACGGGCGATATCGGTGTGGATACGGAAATCATTATTCGCAAGCATCATTTGCCGCATGAATTTCCGGAAGAGGTGGTAGAGGAGGCAGGACAGGCGCCGCAAGAAGTGGCGAGTGGCGAGTGGTCAGTGGCGAGAGAAGACTTTCGGAAGTTGCCGATTGTGACCATTGATGGAGAGACGGCGAAAGATTTTGATGACGCGGTGCACGTGGAGAAATTGGCGAACGGGCACTACGAATTGCAAGTGCACATCGCGGACGTGGCAGATCGGAAGAGCACACGGAGCGCGCTGGACCGCGAGGCGCGGGTGCGCGGCACGTCGGTGTACTTTCCGAACCGCGCGGTGCCCATGCTTCCGGAGGCGCTGTCGAACGGAATTTGCTCGCTGAATCCGAAGGTGGACCGGCTGGTGATGAGCGCGGTGATGGAAATGGACGCGCACGGAAAGATGGTGGGGGCGCGGTTCACGCCGGGAGTGATCCGGTCGGTGGAGCGCATGACGTATACGAACGTGAACAAAGTGCTCGAGGGCGACGCGGAAATGTGCAAACGCTATGCGGCGCTCGTGGAGCGTTTTCAGTTGATGAAGGAGCCGCCGCAAATCCCATCTCGCCGTGTGTTGGATCGCTTTGTCGCCACGCGAGCACG
>JAMCWK010000124.1 GCA_023481105.1 Acidobacteriota bacterium
TCAATTTCAGCGAGCCGCATTTTTTCCGGGAAGCGCGCGTCGGAATCGAGCTGCTGCCAGTGTGCGCGGAAATCGCCACGGCCTGAAGCGGGCACCGGCAAAGGTTCGACGGCCGGTGAGGTGGCGGGAGAAAGGAGTTCGAGATATAGCTGCTCGTATTCGCGGACCTCGCGCTCGATGGTGAAGTGTTCGAGGTAACGCTTGTAGCCGGCCGCGCCCATGCGCGTGCGGCGTGCAGGATCGCGGAGCAAAACCACGATTTGATCGGCCAGTTCGCGAGAATCGCCGGGTTCGGTGAGTTCACCGGTCACGCCTTCCACAACGATTTCCGCGGGGCCGCCGATGCGCGAAGCGATGACGGGCAAGCGGTAGCCCATGGCTTCGGCGACGGAATGTCCAAAGGCCTCCGTAGCGCCGCGCGCGCCTTCGACGACGGGGACGTGCACGAAGAGATCAAAGACAGGGTAGTAGCGATGCGCGTCGGGTCGAAAACCAAGACGCAAGATTTGCGGAGCGATACCCAGCGCCACGATTTGCGCGTCAATTTGCTTGGCGTAGGCCTCGTAGCCGGGCGCCGGGCCGCCGAGATGGACGAGACGAATTTCCGGCATCTCGCGCGCCGCCTGCGCGAACCCATCCAGCAGGACGTGGATGCCCTTCCAGTACTGAAAATTGGCGACACTGCCGACGACGAGCGCATCTTCCGCGATGCCGAGTTCAGCGCGCAAATCGCGCCGGCGCGCGCGGCACTCGTCTTCGGTGAGGCCTTCCATCCACGGGCCGTTGTGGATGACACGCATGTTTCTGCGCGCGCCGTATTCGCGACAGACGGCGTGGGATACGCAGGCCACGCCATCGGGAAGACGCGCCAGCGCGTGCGACCATGGCGGCTGGCCCAGCATGGCGATTTGCCAGACAAACTTGACGCCGCTGCGCGCGCGCAGCAGCGGCCCCAGCACCGCCGCGCGCGGCGAAGTGCTGTGAAAGATGCGCAAATCGTGCTCGCGACAGACGCGTGCCAGTTCGCCGACCGTGCGCATCAAGTTCAGCAATGAAGCCGGCGACCACCGCGACAGTGGGCGGGTGGGGATGAGCGCGATGCGCACATCTTCGCCGCGGAAAAAGTTGATGACGTCTACGGAATCTTCCGGCAGGGCC
The DNA here is from genome assembly GCA_023481105.1 of Acidobacteriota bacterium. Classification (GTDB taxonomy): domain Bacteria; phylum Acidobacteriota; class Terriglobia; order Acidiferrales; family UBA7541; genus JACQDE01. Next base: position 1,159 of record JAMCWK010000124.1, read on the forward strand.
ACGACCGGACGGAAGCGGCTGCGGTCCAGATGGCGCACAATGCTGCGCAGTCCATAGACGGCGCCGCCGAGAAACGGCGCGGTAGTGAGGTAGAGCACGCCAATGGAATTGCCGGCGGGTTTTCTCGTTTCGCTGCGGCGCGTGTGCGTGACATCTGCCCGGGCCTGCGCCGATGGCGCGCCGGCGACTTCGAGAAAAAGTCGCTCGTAGTCACGCACTTCGCGCTCGATGGTGAAATGTTCGCGGAAGCGCGCGTGACCTGCATCGCCCATGCGCCGCCGCCGTGCAGGATCGCGCAAGAGCGTGATGATTTTTTCGGCGAGCTCGCGCGCTTGGCCGGGCTCGATGAGCTCTCCGGTGACATGCTCTTCGACCGTTTCCGTCGGTCCCCCGATGCGCGAAGCGATCACCGGCAGGCGGTAGCCCATGGCTTCCACAACGGGGCTGCCAAAAGCCTCCGTTGCGCCGTGGCGCCCCTCCGCAACGGGCACATGCACGAGAAGATCGAAGACGGGATAGTAGCGGTAAGCGTCCGTGCGAAAACCGAGCCGGTGGATACGCGAAGCAATGCCGAGGGCGGCGATTTGCGCTTCAATTTGTTGCGCGTATTTTTCGTAGCCGGGGACAGCACCGCCGAGGTACACAAGCTGGGCTTCCGGGACTTCGCGCGCCACGGCAGCAAATGCGTCCAGCAGGACGTGGATGCCCTTCCAGTACTGCAGATTGGCGACGCAGCCGACCACCGGGGCGTCCGCGCTGAGTCCGAGTTCCGCGCGCAGATCGCGGCGCCGCGCAAGATAGCGTTCCGGAGAAAGGTCTTCCGCCAGCGCGCCGACGTAAATGAGGCGCATGTTCTTGCGCGCGCCGAATTCGCGGCACACGGCGCGCGAAACGCACGTGGCCACGTCCGCAAAGCGCGCCAGGAAATGCGAGTACCACGACTGACCGAGCATGGCGATGTTCCAGATGAATTTCACTCCGGTCCGCGCGCGGAGCAGCGGGCCGAGCAAAAGCGCGCGCGGTGAATTGCTGTAAAAAATGCTGATGTCGTGCCGTCGGCAGACTTGGGAGAGTTCGCCGACGGTCCGCGCGAGGTCCAGCAAGGACAGCGGAGACCAGCGGGCCAGCCGGCGCGTGGCAATGGGCACGATTACCACGTCTTCGCCGCGGAAGAAATGGATTAATTCGGGGGCATCATCCGGCAAAGCAATCACCGGGCGGAAGCGGCTGCGGTCCAACAGCCGCGCGATGCAGCGCATGCCAAACACGGCGCCGCCTAGAAATGGCGCCGACGTAAAGAACAGCACGCCGATGCGTCCGTCCGGGCGATTCACGGCCGCACCTCCGCGAGCGTTGGGGCTGCCACAGGCGCGGGCCGCGCGGGCTCCGGAACTTGCAGCATCTGGGCCCGGGCCACGACGAGCCCGGCCAGGCACCAGAGGAACGGATAGAGCAGCGTAGTAATGGATTGCGAATTCACCAGCACGGAGATGAGCGCGGCCAGAATGCCGGCGTCCCACCCGGCGAAGCCCGGCGCCGCAGCGCGGAGGCTGCGCCAGGAGCGCCACACCAGCAGAAACACAAAGATAACGAACGGCACCAGCCCAAGGAGCCCGGAACCCACGGCCACATCCACGAAGATATTGTGGGCGACGATCCGAGCGTTAAAAATGTCCCAGTTCGATCGCGCGTTCGGGATATAGACGCCCCAGTTGGTCGCTTGCGCCGGGCCCACGCCGAATACAGGTTTATCGTAGAAGGCTTCGAGGATTTCCTTCCACGCGGTGCTGCGGTCTGTGATGCCTTGTTCGACAGCCAATACGCGATCGAGAAAAATTTCCGAGCTGTACCACTCAGAACCGTAGAGGTTCAGCGCGGTCCAGCCGAGCAGGAAAAGCATTGCCACAACCAGCACCGCCCGCCCGAGAGCGGCAAGGCGTCGCTGCGCAAAAAGAAAGACGACGCAGCCTGCGGCCACGCCGAAAAAGCCGCTGCGCGACTGCGTGAAGGCGAGCGAAACGAGCATGGCCAGCACGCCCGCGGCGTGCAACCCGCGCTCGAATCGGTTGGTGGCCGCTTGAGAACATGCCAACCCCAGCGGTACCACCAGGCAAAGGAAACTGGCGAAAAGATTGGGGTCGAAGTAGAGGGAAGTGACACGCAGCGCCTCCGATGCCCCGGAGACGTAGTACATCCGGGTCTCCTGGATGCCCGTATCGATCCCGGAAAGAAAGCCGGCGTACTGAAGCATGCCAAAGAAGGCGGCGAGGGCACCCGAAAGTGCGAGCACGCGAACGGCGCCGGAGAGCTGCTCCGGCGTGCGCACAAGCCACACGGTGAGCAGCGCAATCAGCGCAAACATCAGGTAATGAAAGATGGCGCGCATGTCGTCGAGATTGCCGGAAACGGCGAAGGACACCATGTTGGCGACAAGAAAGACTAGGTAGAAGGCCAGAACGGGGTCCCGCGGAAATGGACGGCGGCCCCTGTCCCGGTGCAGTGCGCGATCGAAAAGCAGCGCCAATAGCGTGAGCGCCGCCAGGAGCTGCAGCGGCTTGATGATGAACCACGGCGTGGGAATCGTGCCGAAACGCTCCAGCGGAAACGAGAACAACACCAACAGCAGGCAACGATAGGGCGAGCGCAGCGCCCAGATGAGCAACGCGATTCCCGGGACAACCAGGAACCACACAGCGCGGCCGGAAATCACGGCGAATGCGAAAACCATTCCGATCGCCAGCGCCGTCAGCCAGCCGAAAATCTGTCGCAGCGGCATCAGGAATCACTCCGCTTTCGGGTGCACAGCAGGTTCATGGGGCATTGCTGCGCAGCGCGCAGCAGCCGGTCGTCAATTGGCACCAAATCACCGCGCCCCGTAATGACGTGCAAATCGAAACCCAATCCGGAAAGCTGCGCAAGAAAGCTGTGCGGAGTCGTTCCGGCCGCCCGTAGCGATGCGAGATTGAACTCCACAATCAGCGCGAGGGATATAGAGCGCCGGATCGTTTCCGTCATTCCGCGCAGCGCCTTGGGTTCCGCGCCTTCGATGTCCATCTTGATGAAGTGCACGGCGGGATTTCCCTGCGCGGCGAGGAATTCATCTACTGTGATGCACTGCGTGACGCCTTGCTGCAGCAGTGTGAAATGCGGATCGAAGCGTGCCACGTCGAACAGGCTGTGGGTCCCTGCCAAGCTCATTTCGAAGAAAGGCGCTGCGCCGGGCCGGTCGGCCACGGCGTGGGGCACAACGGTGACATTGTCGTGCCGCGCGCGGCGCAAATTGCGACGCAACAAACGGCAGGTCGGTTCGTGTGGCTCGAAAGCGAACACGCGACCGGAAGGACCCACGAGGCGCGAAAACAGCAGCGTGAAATATCCGTTATGCGCGCCGATGTCCAGCACCACCATCCCGGGCCGGAGCATCTTCTTGCAGATCGCAACGGTCTCCGTCTCGTACCAACCAAGCAGAAAAAGAAGACGAGTCGGCCAGGGATGCCCGGCCGGAAATTCGAAGCCGCGAAGCCAGCTCAAGAGACGCGCAAACGTTTCGCCGATGGAATTCATCACTGTGCGTGCAGACGGATAATTCTCGAGGCCCGTGCGCGCCACCCAGCCTCGGAACTTGCGCCATTTTCTGGTCCCGGGAGACTCTGGCAGTACCGGCGCATGGAAAGTCCAGCCTGTTCCAGGGGACGGCGCAATCTCCTGCGGAGCGCCTTTCACTGGAATCCTCCAGCGGGCGACTTGGCCCCGGAAAGAAACGCACGCTTGCATTCCTGCAACAGCATGGTCATTTCAGAAATGCCCAACGCGGCGCACGTACACACAAACACTGCAGTGGACGCGGCGAAGCTGGTCATCAGCCAGCAAACAGTCCATGCGGGAGTCGTCAACGGCAGCAGCCGCGCTCCGGCCAGCCCGAGCACGTAAAACACCAGCGCCGCGAGGCCCCCGGCAAGTCCCGAGCGCAGCAGGAACGGCAGCAGCGGTTTCCACCACGCATGGCCGAGAATTCGGCGCAGGGATGCGCTCAGAAGCACGGTCAAAGCGGTGAAGTTAATGACCAGCGTAAGGGCAATGCCGCGAACTCCGAACTGGCGCGTGAGGATCCACCCGAACAAGGCGTACACGACGACCACCAGCGCGCCGGCGCTCACGCGCGCCGTGGTTTCTTTGAGCGCGTAGAGCGCATAGAACAGGATGAGCGTGGCCGAAGCGCCGGGCAGGCCGAGTAGAAATACCCGGAGGATGGCCGCGGTCCCCGCCGTGTGGACAGTGGTGAAGCTGCCGCGTTCGTAGAGCAGCGCGATCACGGCGGGGGCCGCGATGGACAGGAAAATCATGGCCGGCAAAAGGGCGAGCCACGTAGCCTTGAGGGCCAGATGCAGTGCGCCGAGAAATTTTTCGGTGTCGCGCGCGGCGCCCGCGTCGGCCAGGCGCGGAAAAACCATCGTGGTGATGGGCACGACAAGGACCAGGTACGCCAGCCAATTCACTTTGAAGGCGTAGTTCAGCAGCGCGATGCTGCCTTCGGGAAGCAGCGATGCCAGGAAGTTTTGAATCAGCGGCGCCAGGTTGAACAGCACGATGCCCGCGGCCAGCGGTCCGGCCAGCCGCAAAAATTCCCCGCGCGCGGCGGTGTCCGTTTGTGCCGTCGGAGTGGCGCGGCTTTCTGCCGGCAGAAAAAACCATTGCAGCAGAAGCAGCAACGCACCGGCCGTGACGCCCGCGGCGGCGCTATACACGCCGATGCGCTTGGCAAATACCAGAATGGAGACCAGCGCCAGGGCGTTCCCGGCGAGCGCGAACAACGCCGCGCAAACGAATCGCCGGTGGTAGCTGAGCAGCGCCGCGAAAATGCTTCCGGCGACCGCGCACGCCACTCCGGGAAGCAAGATAGCCAGCGCGCGCGCAGCAATCGTCTTTTCCTCCTCGCCGAGACCCGGCGCGAGCACGCGGACCAGCGGCCCGGCAAGCAGCATCCCGGCAGCGATGAGCAGCGAACTCCAGAAAAGAATCGAGCGGACCAGCCGCTTTAGTTGTTTCCAGGCGGAGATTTCACCCGCGGCAAGGCACCACCCGGCAAACAGCGGCAGCAGGCTCGCGCCGAGCAGCTCGTCAAAGACGCGCTGCGCCGCGGAGGGCAAGGTTTGCGCAGCCAGGTAGGCGTCCATCGCGCCGCTGGCGCCGAATTGCGCGGCAAGCACCATCTCGCGCAGCAGGCCCACGCCCTTGGAAAGCACGCCGAGCAACACCAGAATGAGAAAGCTGATGGTGGCTCGAGCGCTCACGCTGGCGGCTGGCGTACGAGTCTCCTGCAACACCGCGGTCGTCGTTTGCGAGACGGAATTCATCGGAGTCGCCGGTCGAGGGTTTCTGCCGGTGCCGCATTCCTTGCAATTTCAATGGCAATGGTGATGCAGGGAAGAGGTGTGGACAGAGGCCCCCGCAGAACGGCTCAATATGATGCAAACTCTCGCAAAATCATGCGCATAAGAAATGGGAATGGAACCCCGACGGGCGTGGCCGCAAGGCCCGCTCCGATTAAGCAATTCCCAAAACGGGAGGAGGCGGACGCTTTTGAGTTTTCCGCGCCGCCGATTCCTTCATTCCGTCCCGGGACTCATCTTTTTTATCTTGCCGGTTTGATTGCCGCCGTGGCGGTGGCAGTGATTTTCTTTGGTGGCACGGAGACGTTTTCTTGGGCCGCGGCACAAATTCTCTTACTGGCGATTGGAGTTGTCCTGCTGCTCGAGCAGCTTCGCCAGCAAGATAGTCCGTCACGGACGTGGGTTGTCCCCGCGGCGCTATTGGCGTGGGTCGTGGTGCAATGGCGAGTGCCGATTGATCTGCTGGCGAGTCAGGATCGCTGGGCCACGGGGGAGTTGTTCGTTCGCCTGCTCGTGTACGGCAGCGCCTTCGCGGCAGCGCGGCGGATTTCGCGCGAGGAGAAGGCAGCGCAGCGGCTGGTGCTTGCGCTGCTAATTCTGGGAGTCTTCGAAGCCGCGTACGGGCTCGCGCAGTACCTCACCGGCTGGCAAAAGATTTTGTGGCAGGAGCGAGTGTACTACCGCGAAAGCGCCACCGGTACCTACGTCAACCACAACCATTTCGCTGGATTTCTGGAGATGGTGATTCCCTTCGCCGTCGCGCAGGCGTTAGGGGCGCTTCCCCGTAAGAAAGATCGCCGGTCACACGCGCCGGCAGGCAAAGCGGCGCTTTTCCTATTTCTAGCCGCGGTGCTGGTGCTGGCAGTGATCTTTTCGCAATCGCGCATGGGCCTCATCGCGTGTGTGGGTTCGCTGGCGGCGATGGCCACAGTGCTGCGGCTGCGCGGACGGGATGCCGCAGCGCCGTCCCGGGCGCTGCGCGCGGGACTCATCCTGCTGCTGCTCGCCGCGTCTGCTGCGCTGATGTTCTGGATTGGGCCGGAGCCGGTGTTCACGCGCTTCGCCAAGTTGCCCGAGCAGGAGCGTCTTTCGAGCGGTGTGGCCGCCGGCGGGCGGCTGGCGGTGTGGGCGGATACGCTGCGTCTGATTCGCGAGCGGCCGCTGGGCGTGGGCCTCGGCGCGTTTGAAGCCGCGTACACCAAAGTGCAGACCGTGGACGTGAACGCGCGCGTGGACTACGCGCACAACGACTACCTGCAGGTTGCTGCGGAACTAGGGCCCGTGGCCGCGCTGCTTTTCTGGGCTATGATTTTCGCGCTGGCCGCGCGCGCGCTGCGCGCATGTTGGACGGCCGCGAGTCCCACGCGGCAATGCATCGCGCAGGGCGCCACTGGCGCCCTGGCCGCGCTGCTGTTGCACAGCTTGACGGATTTCAATCTCTACATTCCGGCAAACGGCCTGGTGTTTTCCGTCGTACTCGGGCTGAGCAGCGCGCAAGAAAAGGAATGACGAACCGCTGCGCAGCGTCTTTAATTGACAGCAACTAGAGAGAGGTTGTCGACCCAAACGGTGCCGCGGAATTGGCGCAGAAATTTTCCGCTGGGCTCTCGCAGTACGCGCACCAATAGCACCGTGGTCTGCGGGCCGGTCACAAATTCCGCCGCGTAAGCCGACCAACTCGAGCTGCCCAGCACGGCCGGAAGCTCGATGGCCAGCGTGGCCGGGTTGTGCAGATCGTAGATTTGCAAGCGCGGGCCGCTGTCGGTGGTGATGCCTTCGGCGCGCAAATGTCCGGTGAAGCGATAGCGCGTGTTCGGCTCAACGGGGACGAACTGCCGTACGTTGCCGTAGGCGACATTCTCCGTGCCCAAGAAACGAATTTCCAGCGAGTGCGTGCCGCTGTAAAACGCGGAAGTGACGGTGCGCAGTTCCACGCCCGGCATGGTCGCCACGCGCCAATCCAGTCCGCCGTCCGCCGGCTCGCTTTCGAAGTCGCCGTTGACCAGTAGGTTGCCTCCCGCTCCACGCGCGGGAATTCTTGCAGGGTGCGCCGCGGCCAGCGCACTCCACGCCGACTCGATCTCCGCGCAGCGGCGATGCTCGAGGAGCGCGTCGAAATAGTGGAAGGCTTCAGCGGGGTCGAAAGCGAATCCGGAATCGCGCAAGCGCGCCCACACGTCCGCGGCGGCATCGAGCCGGGCGGTGTCGGCAAGATAGTCCAGGTACGCGAGGCGCGAGCGGGAATCCGGCGGAACAATTTCTTCCAGCACAAACGTGGCGTCGCCGGAAGCGCGCCAGGCGAGGTCGAAGGCCGGGCGGCGCAGCGCCGCGTCGCGCAGCACGCAGACGCGCAGGAACCCGGCGGCTTCGTGCAGGCGTCCGGAGCGCAACGCATAGTTGCCCAGCCGCCAGTTGATCTCCGGCGAGTTGGGAAAGAGGGCGAAGGCCTGCGCATAGGCGCGCTGTGCGGCATCGTCGCGGCCGGCCCATTCGTAGGCCGCGCCAAGATCCGCCCATAGGTTGGCGTGGTGCGGGCCGAGCGCGGCGGCACGCTCAGAGAAGCGGAGCACGTCCGAGATGTCGCTGCTTTCCAATGAGTATTGCAGCGCGCGCGCCAGCAACGCGGGATGCCGCGGGTCGTCGGGGTCAAATTGCATGGCGCGGCGGAGGTTGGCGGCAATCTCCGGCGAGGGGCTGCCCGGCAGGCTGGCGGCGCGGCTGGCGCGGCTGACAAACCAGGAGGCCACCGCGCGGCGCGCCACCTGAAGAATTCCGAAAAGCAAAACGAAAAGTAAGAGGACGTACAGCACAATCCGCCTTCCACGAGCAAAGGCGTGCGCCGAGATATGAGCTTCGTCGTGGTCGGCGGGATTATTTTCGTGGAACGGAATAGCACACCTCGCAATCGCGAACCGGCGCCATCTCAGAACGGGAAGCCCATCGCCGCGGCGTACCAGATTGGGGCGCACTTCCTCCAGCGCCGCCGTGATTCCTTTGCCTATACAAGCAGATGAATGGCGGATCGTTCAGCGTCCCTGCGATGTTGAGCACGAAAGAGACCAGAAGACCGCTGGAACCGCAAGGAACTCAATTGGGAAAATGCTCGAAGCGCTCAACGAAAGTGAGCAAGCACCCAGGACGAGATGATTTGCCACGTGCCGAGGAGAAACAGCATCACGGCAAATACCCGGCGCATGCGCCGCGGAGAAAGCCGCAGGGCGAGTTTGCTGCCGGCCAGCGCGCCGAGAAACACGCCGGGCATCAGCAGAAAGCCCACCTGAAAGCGCACGTCGCCGGCATGCCAGTAGTTCAGAAAAGCCAGCAGGCCCGTGGGGGGAACCAGAGCTACCAGACTGGTGCCCTGCGCGGTGTGCTGGTCGAAGTGAAACAGCAGCACGAGCAGCGGCACCAGCATCACTCCGCCGCCCACGCCGAACATCCCGCCCATCACGCCCACCGCAGAAGCCACCAGAAAGATGCTCAGCATGCGCGTGCCGTTTTTCTTTGCCGCAGCATCCGCGCGGGGCCCGCTGGCTGCCTGCGCTTCAGCGGAAGCCGGCTTGGGCGAACGGGTCTGCCGCCAGAGCATGATCGCGGCAAATATGAGGAACATGCCGAACAGGGCGTGCAGGTCGCGCGAAGGAATGCTGAGCGCAAGGTTGCTGCCGAAGTACCCGCCGCAGAGAAAACCCAGCGCGCAGGCGAATCCGGCGCGCAAGTCTACGTGGCGCTGCTTCCAGTAGAAATACAGCCCGCCGATGCCAATGGGCGGGAGTTGCAGGAGCAGCGAGGTGCCCTGCGCCACGTGCTGATCCATTTGCAGTAAATAAATGAGCGCAGGCACCAGCACGATGCCGCCGCCGACACCCATCAGGCCGACGGCAATGCCGACCCCCAGGCCGAGCAGCAATAATAAGACTGCTTCCGACATTTGATTTCGCCGTCCCGCAGGACGAGCTCGTCATATTGCGGCAAGGGCAAGGCGCGCGGCAACAGAAATTCGCGTCCGCGTGCCCGCGATGATCCGGCGAAAGACCCCGGATCGAACTGCTGCGATTTAAGGTTTCTTGCGGCGCGCGCGGGGAAGACGTGACGCCGGAATATTCTGCCGCTTGGATTTTTTCTTGCCACGCGTGGAAATGGCTTCTGCGGTTTGGTCGAAGGCCTGCATCGCCGCCAAACGCTCTTTCTTCGGAAGCGAGGCAATGCTTTGCGCGATCATCTGGACGATTTGTTCCGTGGCTTGATCGGCTGAAATTTTAGTGGACAACTTTCTTGCCGCCTTCTTTTGTTTAGTCATGGGATGCACCATAGCGGGAATTGTGGTGCCGCGCGGGATTCCCGTCAATCCATCAAACCGGAATTCCCGCCGAAAGTTGCGGGTAGCTAAATCCGCACCGACGGCGCCGCTCGCCTTTCCTCGCCATGCGGAATCTTGCTATAGTCGGAGTCCGTTTTGCGAGAACGCTGAAGGGAGTTGACCTCACAGCTATGGGCACAGAGCGCAAGCCGGAATTCTTCGGAGGGAAAGACCTGCACATCGGGATCATCGGGTGCGGCTATGTGGGGTTGCCGCTGGCGCTGCGCTTTTGCGAGATGGGCCAACGGGTGACCGGCTTCGACACCGACAAGGCCAAGGTGGACAAGCTCAACGCCGGGAAGACTTACATCCTGCATATTTCCGAGGCCACCATCGCAAAATTCGTGGGCGAAAAACGCTTCGGCGCCACGACCGATTTCTCCCGGCTGAAAGAAATGGACGCAGTGCTGATCTGCGTGCCGACCCCGCTGGACGAGCGGCGCGAGCCGGACCTCTCCTACGTGGAGGAAACGGCGCGGGCCATTGCGCCGAACCTGCAGCGCAATCAGTTAATCGTGCTGGAAAGTACCACCTATCCGGGCACCACCGAGGAGTTGGTGCTGCCCATCCTCGAGGAGGGCGGGCTGAAGTGCCCCATCGCGCGCGTGGGCACGAAGGAAAACGTGAGCACGGATTTCTATCTGGCGTTTTCCCCGGAGCGCGAGGACCCCGGCAACAAGCAGTTCGGGCTCGCGCAGATTCCGAAAGTAGTGGGGGGCATCAATCCGCCCAGCCGTCGCGCCGCGGAGTTGCTTTACGGGCAAATCGTCGCCCGCGTGATTCCAGTCAGCTCGACGCGCGAAGCAGAGATGAGCAAGTTGCTGGAAAATATTTTCCGCAGCGTGAACATCGCCCTGGTGAACGAGCTGAAGCTGCTCTCCCAGCGCATGGGCATGGACATCTGGGAAGTCATCGACGCCAGCGCGACCAAGCCGTTCGGCTTCATGCCCTTCCAACCGGGGCCGGGCATCGGCGGGCACTGCATCCCCCTGGATCCGTACTACCTTTCGTGGAAAGCGCGGGAGTACGACTTCGAAGCGCGGTTCATCGCCCTGGCCGGGGAAATCAACACGTCCATGCCCTACCACGTGATCAACGCCGTGGCCGACGCGTTGAACCAGCGGCGGAAGCCGCTGAAGGGTTCGAAAATTCTGTTGCTCGGCGTCTCCTACAAGAAAGATGTGGACGACTTGCGCGAGTCGCCTTCGCTCAAACTGATGCAGCTGTTGAACGAGCGCGGGGCCATCGTGCACTACAACGATCCCTACTTCCCGCAGCTCCACAAGATGCGGCACTACGATTACTCGCACCTGAAGTCCGTGGAACTGACGCCGGCGAATCTGGCCGCCTACGACTGCGTGCTGCTGGCCACCGACCACTCCAGCTACGACATGCAGAACATCGTGGACGCGGCGCACCTGGTGGTGGACACGCGCAACGCAACGCGCCGCATCACGCGCAACCGGGAAAAAATTGTGCTGTGCTGAGCTAAGCCCACAGTGCCCGCTTGAGGGCGGGAGCAAATTGCCATGAGCGAACACCTCGCGCAAATCCGGGAACAACTGGCGGAGAGCTGCCGTGTGAAGCAGGGCTTCTCTGAGGAATTGCTGCGGCGCATGTCGGAGTTTGTGGGGAAATCCGCGGCGGCGCTCCAGCAGGGAAAGAAAATCGTGTTTTTCGGCAACGGCGGCAGCGCCGCGGATGCGCAGCACCTGGCTGCGGAGTTGACCGTGCGGATGCGCGCGGAGCGCCCGGGCCTGGCGGCTCTTGCGCTGACCACGAATGCATCCGTGCTCACCGCCGCGGGCAATGACTACGGCTTCGAACGGATTTTCGCGCGGCAAATCGAATCACTGGTCGCCGCCGGCGACGTGCTGGTGGCTTTGTCCACCAGCGGCATGAGCCCCAACATTGTGCACGGCGTGGATGCCGGGCGCGCGCGCGGCGCCTTCGTCGTTGCGCTGACCGGGGAAACCGGCGGCAAGCTGGCGTCCCTGGCGGACTTGCTGATCAACGTGCCCTCGCGCGACCCGCAACGCATTCAGGAGGCGCACATCACCATCGGCCACATCGTTTGCGCTCTGGTGGAGCAGATGTGCGCAGCGCGCCGCACAGGCTGACGTCCGGCGCCGTGGCGCGAAGAGATCCGGCAGTTGTGGTTGCCAGAAAGTCTTCGCAGGGTTAGGGTATTCGCATGGGCGCGATTCCTCCGGCTCCGCACGTTCTGGAACATCATGAAAAGCGGCGCAGCCATCGCCTGCTTCTGCGTGTGCCTGTGCGCGTGCAGGGTAAGGACCTGCAACAAAAATCCTTCACGGAAGAAACGCACACGCTGGTGGTCAGCGCGCACGGAGGGCTGATTGTGCTCGCGGCTGCTCTCCCGATGGGCGGCCACCTGCTGCTGATCAACAAAGTCACCGACGAGCAGGAAGAAGCTATGGTGGTCTTCCTCAAGCCGGCGGCGGACGGCAAGGGCGAAGTGGGTTTTGAGTTTGCACGTCCTGCCGGACAATTCTGGGGCGTGGCTTTTCCGCCGGCGGATTGGTCGCCGGCCAATCTGGCTCCGCCGGAACCGTGAGTTTGGGGACGCTACCCACGTGCGCATTGCGCGGGCCATCCGCCCTGGGTGGCGCACTTTTCGTGGGGTAACTGATGGGCGTCTTGGGGACAAGGTAGAGCAATTGTTTTACGTGCCGATGGGATAATAAGTCGGGCACGAACTGGGAAACCCCTTCACTGGCTGTTTCAATTGTCCGGAACCGCGCGCACCTCGGCCCGGATGGAATTTGGGCGAGCTATGGGAATCGAGCGGCGACGCAGTCAACGAATCCTTATGCGGATCCCGGGACGCATCTACGGTTCCCGGAGTGACAAGTCCGTGGTGTATGAAGAGGCGAGTACAGAAACCGTGAGCGCCCACGGCGCGCTGCTGAACGTCCAGGAAGACTACGAGATGGGAATGAACTTGATTTACACCAACCTGGTGACGGAGGAAGAAGTCGCCTGCCACATCGTGTTCGTAGGTCAAACCAAGGAAGGCCAGAAGCAGGTGGCCATCGAATTCACCGTGGAAACTCCGCACTTCTGGCGCATTCATTTCCCCCCGCCCGGTGAAAAACCCCTCAAACGATAAGCGGCGCGGGCAAGCCGCGTCGGCGCAACACAGGGCTGCAGTGGATTCCCTTATGGGATTTCGATGCGCGTGAGTTCGGCGCGCACGGAGCCGAAGGGCAGTTCCGCTTCGACGCGCACCGGTGTGCGAGCGGAATCGTGCGCTAGCCATACCGAGATGCGCACCTGCGTCTGTTCCCGGCCGCGATGGTAAACGCGCAGGTCTATGCGCGAGGCCATGAATTTTCCGGCCGGCACTTCAGTCGGTTCGGTGGCGTTTTCCAGCCGGGCTCGCAACTCATAGAGCTTTTTCCCGTCGTAGACCTGCATCGTCACCGCAGGGGTGCGCGTCCAGTCCACTGTGCGCAGAAAGTAGAGCGCGCCGAGCGGGTCGCGGGTGCCCGTAGGCACGCGTACCGCCACGCCGTTTGCCGGAGCGGGCTCGCCCTCGTGGCTCATGGCTGAGATGCGGTCTTCATGCTTGTTTTGCTCGCGGATGTAAGCCTCGTACCGGCGGCTGGCGAGGTCTGCGGCATCGCTGTAAGAATCGAACTGGTCATCGAGGACGAAGACATAGCGCAGCGGATTAAGCGTTGTGGCTTGCGCTTGAAAATGCCACGCTGTGCGGCCGGAAAACTCGCGGCGCTCGACGACGGCCAGCTTGAGCGTCGCGGCGCCGTCGTAGAATTGCCAGCCACCGCGGAATTCGAGTTTTTCACCTGCTGCAAACGGCACCGGCAATGCCGGCGGAACGGCATCGGTTTTGGGCTTGTTGATTTTCATTGGGCGCACCGTTTGCGGCTGCGTTGCCGAACTGACGCCCAGCAGCACGCACGCGATCATCACGGCGGCCATCCCGCGTCGCACTCGGACCGGATTGTTTCCTGCGCGCATCGCTTTCTCTTGGAGGCAGGTCGCAGCGGCGGCGTTGCCTTTCGCGCGTCCCCAGCCGCGCCGCGCCTTGCTCTGGCTCCTACTGCATACTATATTCGTTCCTCGTCGAATTTGGAGGATCCCTCGGATGCGTTACCTTGTCACGGGCGGCGCGGGTTTCATCGGTTCGCACATCGCGGAAGAGTTGCTGCGCCGCGGGCACAGCGTGGCTGTGTTTGACGATCTCTCCAGCGGCAAGGAAGCGAACCTCGCGCACCTGGCAGGCAAAGTGGAACTGCACAAGGCCAGCGTTTGCGATTCCGCAAAAGTGGCCGGCGCGTGCCGCGGCGCGGACTACGTGATCCATCTGGCCGCGCGCACCTCCGTGCCGCGTTCGATTCTGGAGCCGGTGGAAACAAACCACGTCAACGTGGATGGCACGCTCAATGTGCTCATCGCCGCGCGGGACACCAAAGTAAAGCGCGTGGTCTTCGCGGCGTCCTCCTCGGCGTACGGCGAAACGCCCGCGCTCCCCAAAAAAGAAAGCATGGAGCCCGCGCCGATTTCGCCCTACGGAGTGACCAAGCTCGTCGGCGAACTCTACGCCCAGGTGTGCGGCCGCGTGTACGGGCTGGAAAATGTCTCCCTGCGCTACTTCAACGTCTTCGGCCCGCGGCAGGATCCCACCTCGCAGTATTCCGGCGTGCTTTCGCGCTTCATCACCGCGCTGCTCGACGGCCAAACGCCGGTGGTCTTCGGCGATGGCGAACAATCGCGCGACTTCACCTACGTGGCCAATGTGGTGGACGCCACCTTGCGCGCCTGCGAAGCGCCCGGCGCATCGGGCAAGGTTTTCAATGTGGGCACCGGCGAGCGCTTCACGCTGAACGAAACGCTGCGCCTACTCGGAAAAATCTCCGGCAAGAACGCCAAAGCCAAGTATGACCCGCCGCGCACCGGCGATATCCGCGATTCCCAGGCGGATATTTCCCTGGCGCGCAAAATCCTCGGCTACCACCCCAGCGTCGCATTCGAAGAAGGCCTGAAGCGCACGTGGGAGTGGTACGCGTCCACCTACCAGAAGTAAGAGACGAAAAACGAAAATCGAAGATCGCCGGCCTGCTGCTTGTAATTGAATTCCTGCGGTGTTACCGTCGTGCAACATAACGGCTGGGTATCCCATCGGGAAGGGGGCCTCATGAACATGCGCGTCCTGTCTTCGGTAGGCACATTGGTGCTGGCCTTCGGCTTGAGTGCGCCGCCGATTACCGCGCAGCAGGGTTGCCCGGTTCCGAATTTCCAGCCCAGCCCGAAAGAAAGAATCATTTTCAGCGAGCAGCAGGAAATGGACCTGGGTGACGCAATCACCGAGCATTTGCAGCGCAACTTCCGCGTCATCGACGATCAGGTCACTGAATACCTGCAGCAAATCGGCGACCGCTTGACGGCGCCGCTGCCCAAGGGTGGCATCCGCTATCGCTTCCTGCTGGTGGATATTCCGGTTGCCAACGCGTTCACGCTGGCAGGCGGTCGCGTGTACGTCACCCGGAAACTGGTGGCGCAGACGCGGTCGGAGGACGAACTCGCCGGAGTGCTGGGGCACGAAATCGGCCACAGCTTGATGCGCGAGAACGCCATCCGCCTGTCGCGGTGGTTCGAGAAAGTCATCGGCGTGACACAGGTGGGCAACCGCAAGGACATCTTCGAAAAGTACAACCTGCTCATTGATAACGTGCTCCGCAAGCCGGGCGCGCTCAGAACGGGTGAGCGCGAACAACAGGAAGGACAGTTAGATGCCGACCGTGCCGGCCTCTTCCTGGTGGCACAGGCAGGCTACTCGCCGCAGGCCGTGGCCCGATTCTGGGACCGTTCGCAGGAGGTCAAAGGCAAGACGGGCAGCGCGCTGGGAGACTTCTTCGGATTCACCTCGCCGGAGCAGAAGCGCTTGCGCGAGTTGTTGAAACAAGCCAACGCCATGCCGGAAAGCTGCACGGTCGCGCGCACTGCGCCGCCGGCCGCGGAGTACCAGAAATGGCAGGCGGCGGTGGTGGCGTATTCGGGATTGGGGCGCCGGGAATCGCTCCACGCCGTGATCAGCAGGCAGGTGCTCGATCCCCCGCTGCAAGACGATATCAACCACTTGAAATTCAGCGCGGATGGAAAGTTGATTCTCGCGCAGAACGACGCCAGCATATACGTGCTGAGCCGCGAACCGCTGGCTTCGCTCTTCCGCATTGACGCACCCGAAGCCTACCCGGCACAGTTTTCCCCCGACAACAAATCCGTTGTGTTTCACCGACCCGACTTGCGCGTCGAGCGCTGGAATATTGAGGACGAACTACGCACAGACGTGTTCGAGATGACCATACCCAAGGGCTGCATGCAATCGGCGCTCTCGCCGGACGGCAGGTTCCTAGCCTGCTTGAGCGGAGAATTTGCCCTGGGCCTCTATACGGTGGCGGATGGAGCACTGGCCTATCAAAAGAAGAATTTTTTCATCCCCGACCCGTTTCAAGCGCTCTTTCTGATGATCCTTGCGGAGATTTCCGAAGAAGACATCACCATCAGTTGGGTGCGCATGGGATTCTCGCCGGATGCGCACTATTTCGTGGCTGCCTATAACGAGGATCAGTTGGCTTTCGACTTGACGACGAAGGCGCCCATCTCACTGCCGGGCTCCATCAAGCGGCTGCTCGGACGCAGTTTCGCCTTCTACGACGGTGGGCGGCTGATGGGCAGGCGCGAAGGAGACTCCAAGGGGAAGGCGATGCTCGTCAAATTCCCTTCGGGCGAAGTCATCTCCGAAGTGATCGTGGGCAGCGCCGATGTGAGCGCGCCGGCCAAGGGGAATTACGTCGTGGTGCGGCCCATCGAGAAATATGCGCTCGGCGTGATGGATTTGGAGACAAGCAAAATCTTTGTGGCTAATCGCACCAATGCGTTCGACATCTACGACAAGGTCTGGGTCAGCGAGCGGCGCTCCGGGGAAATTGCTCTTTATAGCAGGGAGTTCCAGAGTCCCATCGATCGCGTGGTGCTTCCGCGCAGTACACTGGGACCGTTGCGCGCGACGGCGCTCTCACCGGACATGAAATACCTGGCCATCTCCCAGAAGAGCCGCGGAGGAGTCTGGAAACTCGATAAAAGCGAGCGCATTTTTCACTTGCGCGGCTTCCGCGGCGCTTACATTGGCGACGACGGCGCCGTGTATGCCGATTTCCCCAAGTTTGAAAAGACCGAACGGAAGATTGCCGTGTTGCGGCCCAGCAATCGGGAGACCTTGGACGGGCCGAATATCGAAGAGGACAACGCGCGGCAGTACGGTGAGTTCCTCGTGTTGATCAAGCCAAACAAGAAGAATGGCGGAACGCAAAAGAACGTCACCCTGGAAGTGCAGGACGTGCGCACGCGCAAAGTGATGTGGTCGCGCGCGTTTCCCAAAGAACGCCCGGGCACGTACATCGGCGCGGGTTCCCCGACGATGGTGCTCTGGTGGCATCTGAATGAAGGCCACGCAAAAGACACGATTAAGAACGATCCTGGGCTGAAAGCGCGCCAGGCTACCATGAACGAAAAAGAGGGAGATTACTTATTGGAAGTCGTCGAAGCGGGCAGCGGAAAGACACTCGGCAAACTTTTGATCGAAACCGGCAAGGGTTCTTTCCATATCGAACGCACTTACGCCGTCGGCGACCACGTGGTCATCGTGGATTCCAGTAACCGCGTGCAGGTTTATTCGCTGGCCAGCGGAGAGCAAAAAGGTCGCGTCTTCGGGCAAAACGCAACTGTGTCATTGGCCGGCCAACTGCTCTGCGTGGAAAACGAAACCGGTCAGCTCGCCGTGTACGACCTCGCGCGCATGGAAAAGCGCGACCAGTTCGTTTTCAGTCACCCCGTATCTCTCGTGCGCTTCAGCCCGGACGGCAAGCGCTTGTTCGTGCTCACCAACGACCAGACGACCTACTTGCTGGACCTGAGCGCACCTGCGGCGGTGAATCGTTAAAGACAGAAAAACGAAAAGCGGACGTGGCCAGGTGGGTTGCCCAATCGTGGGCCGTTTTTCGGTTCTTGTGTTCAGCTCAGAAACGCCTGGAGATCAAGCAAAGAATCAAGCATGACGTCCGGCGAGCAGTCGGAAAGCTGCCCGCGGATGAGGTCGCAGCTCACGCCGCAGGCCCGCGCGCCGGCGTTGCACCCTGTGCAACCGTGGGGGCTGGGCAGCGCATCTCAGAACGGGCAATGGGTTCACCTCGCCCACTTCGCTTCTTCGCGTGCTTGGCACTGGCCTGCTTGTTGAGCGTGATTTCAACCGGTGTGCTTGCAGAATTGGCAGCGCAGGACGTCGAGTCCCCGCAGATTTCCGAGGAGGACACCCAATCCGGCCCGGCCGATGATGTGGTGCCCGCGGAACTATCCGCGATTGGCGATTGTAGGCTTGTTGAATTCATTCAGCTCCACGCGGTCATCCAGATTCAGCCGCGGCTGCAGGAGCAGGAAAACTCCGCATCTTCGGCGCCGCGGTCCCCGCCCGTTTAAGTCTCTCTAACCTTGCGATTTGTGAAAGTCCCGTGGCAACTGGCTGGTGGGACACTGTTCGCCTTTCCAGCCTGTCGCCAAACTGAAATTCAAACTTTCGAAAAACTGAAAAGGAGAAAATGAAATGAAGCGATTTGCATCGTTGTTGTTGGGATTGTGCCTGCTGACGTCTTCCGCCGCTTTGGCCACCACTCACTCCAATTCCAAGCAGAGCCCCTCGACGCAGGCGGCTCCTGCTTCCGGCGAAAATAGCCAGGAAGCGAAGAAGCCTGTCAAAAAGGTCAAGGTGAAGAAAGACAAGGCCGCGGAAAAGGCAAAGAAAGAAGCCGAAAAACAGGCGAAGAAACAGAAAGCAGAAAGCAAGAAGTCCGAAAGCCCGAAGCCGTAAAACACCCCGGGAACGGGACTCGGATGCCGCAAACGCGTCCGGGTCCCGTTAATTTCGCTTTGGCCGGAAAGCAGTCCTCGGCTTTCGCTCGTGCTATGTGAGCTGGGCGGGGAGCTCCAGCAGGCTATCGAGCAGCAGGTCCGGCGGGCAGGCGGCGAGTTGCTCGCTGCTGAGGCCGTAGCTCACGCCGCAGGCCCATGCGCCAGCGTTGCGCGCGGTGCGCACGTCAATCTCCGAATCGCCAATCAGCATGGCTTCGCGCGGCGCGGCGCGCGTGTCGCGCAGGATGGAGAGCAATCCCACCGGGTCCGGCTTTTTTGCAGGAAAACTATCCTCGCCGTAAATGTACCGGAAGTACGGCGCCAGACCCAGGCCGTCGAGAATCGGCCGCGTGAAGCGCAGCGGTTTGTTGGTCAGCACGGCCAGCGTGCGCGGCGGGCCGTGCGTTCTGCTGGCAAAAATGTCCAGAGCTTCGCGCACGCCGGGATACGTCTGCGTTTGGTCCAGCAGGTGCTGCGAGTAGTGCTCGCGGAAATAGCCCAGCGCGCGCTCGATTTCCGCGTCGCTTGCGGCGCCGGATTCGAAGCTGATGCCGCGGCGCACCAGTTCGCGCGCGCCGTTGCCGATGAACGTCATCACCTGCGCGTGGCTGAGCGGGCCAAGTCCCATGCTCCCGCGAGCCACGTTGACGGCGCCCGCCAGGTCGTGGCTCGAATCAATCAGCGTGCCGTCCAAGTCGAAGACCAGCACGCGGATATTGGAGAATTTCTGCTGTGGACTCTTCATCGCGTTCGCCGCAAATGCACGGCCTTTTATCTTAGCATCCGCACCGCACGAAAATCGAAAAGCAGAAAACGATACTCGCCTCGAAAGGTTGTGACGGTTTTCCGGTTTTCCGGTTTTCCGGTTTTCGCTTTTCGTTTTTCGAATTTCGAGTTTCGAAATGTGCTGATAGTATGCTTGCCCGGAACAACGCACGGTTTTGCTCGAGGAGCTAATGGCTGAAATTTTTCCGTTTGCGGCGTGGCGCTACAACCCGGCGCGGGTGAAGTGGGAAAGCGTGCTGACGCAGCCGTACGACAAAATCACGCCGGAGATGCAGCAGCGCTACGCCGCTCTCGATTCCAATAACCTGATTGCCGTGGAAAAGGGCATCGCCCAGCCGGACGACTCGCCGGCGAACAACGTCTACACCCGCGCCGCGGCGAAGCTGGAGGAATGGGCGCGCGCGAACGTTTTGGTGCAGGACCCCGTGCCGGCAATTTACGCCTACTCGCAGGAATTTCAATTGCCCGGCGGCAAGGCGCGGAGAATCCGCCGCGGATTCATCGCCCTCGGCCGCCTGGAAGATTTTTCCGCAGGAGTCATCTACCGCCACGAGCAAACGCTCTCCGCTCCGAAGGCCGACCGGCTCGAACTGCTGCGGCACACGCGCGCGCAGACTGGCCAGCTTTTCATGCTCTACTCCGACCCGGCGAAGCGCATTGACGCGCTGCTCGCGGAAGCGGCGCACACTCCACCCGCCACGGAACTGCGCGACGAATACAACGTCGTGCACCGCCTGTGGCCCATCACGGACAAAGCGGACATCGCTCGCATCACTGCCACTATGGCGGAGCAGAAAATCGTGATTGCCGACGGCCACCACCGCTACGAAACCGCACTGGCGTGGCGCGACGAATGCCGCGCGAAACTCGGCTCGGATAATCCCGACGCGCCGTGGGAGCGCGCCATGATGACCTTCGTCAACGCGCAAGCCGAAGGGCTGACCATCCTGCCCACGCACCGCGTCGTCGCGAATGTGCCCGGCTTCGATTTCGCGGCCTTTCGACGCCTGCTCGAGCCGCACTTCGATTGGTATGCCTATCCGTTCGCCGATGCCGCCGAGCGCGCGACGGCCTGGGAAGATTTCCGCAAGGATTATGTCGCGCGCGGCAAGGAACGGCGCGCGCTGGGGCTCTACGCCGGCCTCGGCGCGTTTTACCTATTCCTGCTGCGGAAGGATGCGAACCTGGGCGATTTGCTGCCCGGCGTCTCTGCGGCGCAGCGCGGGCTGGACGTCGTGCTGCTGCACCGCTTCGTTTTGGAAAAAGGGTTGGGCATTACGGCGGCCGCCGTCGTTGCAGAGAAAAACATCCGCTACGTGCGCGAAGCGGAAGAGGCGCTGGTGGCGGTGGATGCTGGCGCGGCGCAGATGGTGTTCCTGTTGCAACCGGTGCATGTCCAGCAGATGTTCGAAATCGCCCTGGGCGGAGAGGTGCTCCCGCAGAAGTCCACGGATTTTTACCCCAAGATGCTCAGCGGGATTGCCATTTACTGGCCCGGCCCGCGGACCAACGATTAGCGAGACGCGAAAAAACGGCGCGGCGAGGCTTCCCCGCAATTCGGGAGAGCCTGCCGCGCCGATGAATTTCGAAAGAGGAGGTCGCTTACTTGGCGAAGCTTTGGACGGCGAGGGCTTCGTTGTCGAACACTTCGAACACGGTGAAGAGCTTGGTCACCTGCAGCACTTCCTGGAATTTGGAGCCCAGGTTGGAGAGCTTGAGCACGGCGCCCTGCGCTTTGGCGCTGTGGAAAGAGGCCACCAGCGTGCCCAGCCCGGCGCTGTCAATGTAGGTGACGTTGTCCATGTTCATCACGATCTTTTTCTTGTTCTCGGTCAGCAGGCTCTTCACCTTCTCCCGCAGAGCGTTGCTTTCCTCGCCCAGCACGATGCGGCCCTCGAGCTGCACGATGCTGATGCCTTCCACTTCCCGGCTGTTCATTTTCAGTGCCACGGTGATTCCTCCTCAGTCTCGGTGACAGAATCCATTGCGAATCTTGCGCCTGTCCGCGCGGTGGGGATTTCCCGCCTACACAAAATCGGAGCAGGACATGTAATAGCCGCACGTCGTACAGATCAGCTTGCAACTGCGCGCCGCGAGTCGCGCGGAACACACCGGGCAATACACGGAGGGAACTTCATCCTCCAACCGGTGCTCCGCCGGCCTGGGCTGTTCCTCGGGCGCAGGGTCGCTCATCGTACGGCCCGAAGTTTATAACACAACCCGGTCAAGCGGGGAAGCGGGGCAACCTACTTTAGACACCGCCGTCCGGCCCGGGGTGCCCGGCGCTACAGGGTCCCTTCTGCCTATGTAGCGCCGCCCTTTAGGGCGGCATTGGTGGATACAGCAAACAATGCCGGGCCAAAGCCCGGCGCTACAGGGTCCCTTCTGCCTATGTAGCGCCGCCCTTTAGGGCGGCATTGGTGGATACAGCAAACAATGCCGGGCCAAAGCCCGGCGCTACAGATGCGCTAGGCAGGCGCGGTCGCAGGTCACCGGGCCATTGCCCAGCAGCGAGCAGCGCGTGACGTCCGCCGGATAAACCGAGCCGAAATCGCCCTCGCCGTAAAGCACCACGAAGTCCGCGCGCTTCTTCCTCTCGGGGCACTGCGCATGCCGTTCAACTTTTCCGGGACCCCAGCGGTGCACTGCCATGCCCACCGTGGTCCACAGCAGCGCTACCCATCCGATCGCAATCAAGTTGATGTAATCGTACATGGCGGGCCTTTCCGGCGCGGCGGCTAAGCTCACCATAGCGCCGGAGGCGGCTGAATGCAAGACTCGTCGGTCCGGCCTAGCCAAGGGCTACTGCATCTATCCCTATTTAGGATCGGCAGAGGCGGGCATGAGCAGTTCGGTTTGCCGCAGCCCGGCGCGCTCGAACTGCACCGTGGAATGGGTGATGTGGAATTCGCGGGCGAGGATTTCGTTGATGGCCACGAGGATCTTTTCGCTCTCGTCCATGTGCATATCGGGGATGCGCACGTGGCAGGAAAGCGCGTACAAATCGGTGCCCAGCGTCCAGATGTGCACGTCGTGAACTTCGGTCACTCCTGGGACGCGCAAGATGGCGTGCGCTACGTTTTCCAGCCGCAAGTCGCGCGGCAGCCCTTCCAGCAGGATGTGGCTGCTCTCGCGCAGAATGCCGTAGCTCGACCACAGCACCAGCGCGCCGATGGCGATGCCCAGCGCCGGGTCCACCCAGGCCGCGCCGGTGAAGCGCATGGCCAGCGCGCCGGCGAGAATGGCGACGTTCGAAAGCGCATCCCCAAAGTTGTGGATCAAAATGCTGCGCAGGTTGAGGTCGCGCCGCCCGCGCACCAGCGCCAGCGTGATTCCGCCGTTGATAACCAGCGCAAATGTCGCTACTCCGATCATCCACCCCGCTCGGACTTCCACCGGCTGCCACAGCCGTTGCCAGGACTCGTACAGAATGAACAATGCCGCCAGCGCCAGCAGCAATGCGTTGACGAACGCCACCAGGATTCCCGCGCGGCGGAAGCCATAGGTTTTTTCAGAAGTCGGCGGCAGCTCCGCCCAGCGCAGCGCCAGCAGCGAAAGGATCATCGGCGGCAGGTCGGTCAGGTTGTGGACGGCGTCGCTGGTCAGCGCAATGGAGCGGCCCACGTAGCCGCCCGCAAATTCCGCGGCCACCAACGCCACCGTCGCCGCCAGCGACCAGCCCAGCGTGCCTTTCATGCCCTGTGCGTGGTCGTGGGCATGGTGTTCGTGATGCTCCCCGGGCATGCCCAGATTTTAACCGCAGATGGCGGCCGGGGCGAGCAAGGAGTGCGCGGCAGTCGCGCCACACAAAGAGAGTTGAATCCCCAAAGCGCAGTCGAAAATATTGACTTCCCGCGCGGTGATGCCTAGTATGCGTGTTCGCCCCCTGTCTCGCACATCGACCGGGACAGGTGCCAAGTGTCAATTCTCAAGCGTGCTGGGACAAAGGTGAATGTCAGATAACGTCACCAAGTTGGGGTTTTGGGGCGTGCGCGGCTCCACTCCCACGGTGGACCGGGCCAACTGGCGCTACGGGGGAAACACGCCCTGCCTGGAAATCGTCACCTCCGACCGCACGCGCATCATCTTTGATTGCGGCACGGGCCTGCGTGGCCTGGGCAACCGCTGGATTCAGACCTATCCGGACACGCCCATGGAAGCGCACATTTTTGTGACCCATTATCACTGGGATCACATCCAGGGCATTCCGTTTTTCGCGCCGCTCTACAACGAGAAAAACAAGTTTCACTTCTACAGCTTCCGCTCCAAGCATTTGGGCAGCGGCAGCCTGCAACGCGTGCTGGAAGCGCAGATGGCCACGCCATATTTCCCGGTGGACACCAGCGCCATGACCGCGCAGCGCGACTTCACTGAAATCGCCGGCGGCGACACCATTCAGATTAACGGCATGAAACTCACGGCGCGCTGGCTGAACCACCCGCAAGGCGCGCTCGGGTTTCGTCTGGAAACACCGCAAGGCGTTCTGGTTTACGCCACGGACAACGAGCCCGGCGTGCCCGAGTTGGACAAGAGCCTGCGCGAGCTCGCCGCGGGCGCCGACATCTTCATCAACGATGCGCAATACACTCCCGAACAACTTGCCGGCCCCAAAAAGGGCTGGGGGCATTCCTCTTGGCTGGAAGGCGTGCGCATCGCCGAAGAGGCTGCGGTAAAAAACCTGCTGCTCTTCCATCACGACCCGGATTCATCCGACAAAATGGTGGACGCCATCCTGGGACTGGCGCGGCAGAAGGGCGGCAACGTGTGGGCCGCGGCCGAGGGCATGATCATGACTATGGGCGGTCCGGGCGCCGCGGTGGCGCTGCCCAGCACGCGCACCGGCCAGCGGCGTCGCACGCATTTCCCGGCGGTGGTTGAAGGCTACGGCGAAGATGGCGCTCCCTTTTCCGAAAGCACCATCATCCATGACCTCAGCTTGCAGGGCGCGTTTCTCTATATGCGGCACGCCCCGCGCTTGCAGTCCGAGGTTCGCGTGAAGATGGAAGCCAACCTCGGCGACGTCGAGCGCAACGGCCCCATCTGGCTGAAAGGCTACGTCGTGCGCCGCGAGCCCGGCCCCCAGCCGAACATGACCGGCGTAGGATTGGTCTTCACCTCGGAAATTGATATCGAAGCCCCGGACGAGTAGCGCTACCGTCCAGCACTCTCGGCAAAACATCCGCCCTTGGCTGTGTTATTCTAAGCTCGATATGAGGGGAAAGCACCGTAACGACCATCCGCTTCAAGCTCGCAGTGCCGACCTGGCCTCCGCCGTGACGCCGTCTGCTCCCCCTCCGCCTGCCAACATCCTGGAATTCAGCGGCGTGATCCCTCCCGACGAAGCGGCCCGGATGATTCGCGAAATCGAAGAAGCATTCGAGCGCGCCGAGTAGCACAGCCACTCCTGGCTGTGCGATTTCCTTTTTGAAAAAACGCTGACTAGAAGCCTTGCGTTGCTTCAAGCGGTCGCTACGAACTCCGCCGCCGCTCAGAAACCAGCCGGCCACCACCGGCGAACTGGTCAACTTCGCGGAACCCCAGTGCGGAATAGAACGCGAGCGCAGTCTCCACACTCTCGACATAAATCATCAAGAGGTTAAACTCCAGCGCTGATTCCACTATGCTGGATTTCCTGCCTGCGCGCTTTTTTTTGCCTTGCCGCACACGTCTCCGAGGAGTCAGTTTCTGATTTCTGATTTCTGACCCTTCCCCTATTTGTCCGCCTTCAGCCCATCGAGTTCGCCCATGCGCGCAAACGCGCGGCGCACATGAGGAATGGTAATCGAGCCGCCGACGATGAGCGCCACGTTCAGCGCGTCAATCACTTCCTCGCGCTTCCAGCCTTCCTCCGCGCAGCGCACGATGTGGTAGGTGATGCAGTCGTCGCAGCGCAGCACGCAGGAAGCCACCAGCCCCAGCAGTTCCTTGGTCTTGGAATCGAGCGCGCCCTTCTCATAGCACTGGTGGTCCAGCGCGAAAAAGCGCTTCATGCCCAGATGCCCGCTGCCCAGAATTTCTTCATTCATCGTGGCGCGGAATTTGTTCCAGTCTGCGAGTGTGTCGGCCATGCTGCCCTCCGAGTGGAATTGCGCGGCTATTATCCGTGAAAAGCACGCGGATTCGCCACAGAGGCACGGAGAAAATCAGGAATCACTATGTAAGATTCCGAATTCACGGACTTGGAGGGGTGCTGGTTTTCGTCTTTCGTCTTTCGAATTTCGTCTTTCGAATTTCGAATTTCTCCGTGTCTCTGCCTGCCCTGAGCGCAGCCGAAGGTTGTCTCTGTGGCACGCATTAACTTTATATTGAAAAGTACTTGACATTACCGCCCCGCTCCCGCACACTGGCCCCCGTATGGACGAGCACATCCAACCCGCTCCGCCCCTCCACGCCCGCGGCGCTCACGAGGAACTCGAATACATCCGCCGCACTCTGGACGCCGCCGGAAGTTTTTCTTCCATTCCCGGACGCGGCCTGGTGGTCATCGGGCTGCTCGCGCTCGCCGCGGCGGTGGTGAACCTCCGCGTCACCGGCGCGCCGTGGGACGACGGTGCGCGGCCCGTCGAATCGCTGGCCGTGTGGGCCGTGCTTCTTGCGCTTTCCGTGCTGATCGGCCTTTGGACCATGACGCAAAAAGCGCGCCGCACCGGCCAGCCGGTGTGGTCGCCGGTGCTGCGCAAGGCGTTGTGGGGCTACTGTGCGGCGATGCTGTTGGGTGGAATTTTGAGCGCGTCGGTGATTCGCAGCGGGCGTTTCGACCTGCTGCCGGAAATCTGGCTGG
The DNA here is from genome assembly GCA_023481105.1 of Acidobacteriota bacterium. Classification (GTDB taxonomy): domain Bacteria; phylum Acidobacteriota; class Terriglobia; order Acidiferrales; family UBA7541; genus JACQDE01. Next base: position 27,425 of record JAMCWK010000124.1, read on the forward strand.
GCTGCCACGGCTCGGCGCTGATTGCCGGCGGCGTGATGAGCGTAGCGCCGGTGCGCTGGATGGGCATTTCATTTCTCACGCTCGCTGCGGCGGGCGCGGCGCTGGCGCCGTCGTTTGGATTGTGGTTGCTGGCGGTGGGATTCGGCGCCCTGCACATCTTGTTCGGCGCGTACATTGCTTGGAGGCACGATGGTTAAGCTGAAAAGAAACAGCCCGCCCGCACCGGGCGACATTGACCAGCTCATTCATGAGCGGCTGCGGCTGGGAATCGTGTGCGCGCTGGCGGTGCACGATTCGCTCACCTTCACCGAATTGCGCGACCTGCTGCAAACCACCGACGGCAATCTGAGCGTGCAGGCGCGCAAGCTGGAAGAAGCCGGCTACGTCACTTGCCAGAAACGCTTCGAGGCGCGCAAGCCCAAGACCACCTACAAGCTCACCGCGAAAGGCCGCGCCGCTCTCGAGGACTATCTGAAAACGCTTTCCGAGATGCTGCCGCCTCTCGAGCAGTTACGCCACGCGGCGCGGGAATCCCTGTTTGCGCGGCGCCCGCTGCCCTCGGAAGGTTGAACCGGTGTCTAGCCTATAAGCGCGCCCGGCAAGGCGGGCGCCGTCACGTTCCTCGACTTTTTTCCTGCGGCGGAGAGAAGGATGATCCCTCATGGTTAAACGCATCGCAGCGATTATCTTCATCTTTGCGTGCACGACTGTTGCCTGGGCCGTACTTGGCTCCACCATTTTCTACCGCACCTACGAAACCGACACGCGGTTGGAAGGGCAGGTCGCCTCGATCTGGGGCGCGCCGCAATCGCAAATGCCTCCGACAGCCTCCTATCAGCGCGTCGAACTCCTCACCACGGAAACTACGGAGAATGGAAAGAAGAAAGTGGTCACTACGAAAACGCATGTGACCACGCCGCTGCCGCTCGACTCGAGTCGCGTGGACGTCGCGCTCGCCCTCGAGTACCGGCAGAAAGGGCTGCTGTGGTACAGCCTCTACAACGTCACCTTCGGCGGCACCTATGTCTTTCGAAATCCCACCAGCGAAGCGCAAGACGTCACCTTCACCCTCACCTATCCTGCGGCGCAAGCGAACTACGACGATCTGACGCTGACGCTCGATGGCCAGCCGATTTCGCCGAAAAACGAAAAGAACTTTGCTACTGCGCTGGCACGCGTCGAGGCAGGGAAAAGCGCCACGCTTCGCGTTGCATACAATTCCCGCGGGCTTTCCACCTGGACGTATTCGTTCGGCGGTGAGGTGGCGCAGGTGCGCGACTTCCAGCTCAAGATGAAAACCAATTTCAAGGACATCGACTTCCCCGCGAACAGCATGTCGCCATCGGAAAAACGCGAGACCCCGGACGGCTGGGAGCTGGCGTGGAACTACAAGAACTTGGTCACGGGCTACAACATCGGCATGGTCATGCCGGAAAAATTGCAGCCCGGGCCGCTCGCGGGACGCATCAGCTACTTCGCGCCCGTCTCGCTGTTTTTCTTTTTCTTCCTGATGTTCATTATCACTACGCTGCGCGGCATCGAGCTGCATCCCATGAACTATTTCTTTCTCGCCGCGGCGTTTTTCGCCTTCCACCTGCTGCTGGCGTACCTGGTGGACCACATCTCCATCCACGCCGCGTTCGCAATCTGTTCGGTGGTTTCGATTTTTCTCGTGGTGAGCTATCTGCGCCTGGTGGTGGGCATTCGCTTCGCCGCGGTCGGGGCCGGCCTCGCGCAGTTCATCTACCTGGTGCTGTTCAGCTACGCGTTTTTCTTCAAGGGCTTCACCGGCCTCGCGGTGACCATCGGCTCCATCCTCACGCTCTTCGTGGTCATGCAGATGACCGGAAAAATCCGCTGGGCGGAAAAATTCGCCAACAAGACCGTTTGAAAGTTAAAACGTTGGAAGGTTAGAAAGTTCCTCGGTGAACAGGTTTTGTCCGAAACCTTCCAACTTTCTAACCTTCAAACATTCCAACTTTCCAGTCCGCGCACGAATTCACTTCGGCACCACACGCCCCGGTCGTGCGCCAGTAGCTTTGCCAGCATCCCAAACCAGCATGCCGTTCACCCAAACTTTTTCAATGCCGGTAGAGAGCTTCATCGGCTCTTCGAACGTGGAATTATCAATGACGGTGGCCGGGTTGAAGAGCACCAGGTCCGCCACGTTGCCTTTCTTGATGGTTCCGCGGTCTTTTAGTTTTAGCCGCCACGCCGGCAGCGAGGTCATTTTGCGCACCGCTTCCGGCAGCGTGAGCCACTGCTTTTCGCGCACGAAGCGGCCAAGCACTTTGGGAAAAGTGCCCGCCCCGCGCGGATGCTTCATGCCGATGCCGCCGTCGCTCGACACCATCGTCCACGGCCACTGGTAGAGCGTCTTGATGTCCGCCTCGATCATCGTTTTGCCGATGATTCCCGCATCGCCGTTTTTCACCATCTCGATGTACAGCGCCACCGCCGTGATCCCGCGCGCCTTCGCCACTTCCTCCAGCGTCTTGCCCTCGTAGCTGTGGTCCGCATCGTACTCGGTAATCAAAATATTCTGCGCGCCGCCCACGTCATCGAGCGCCTTCTGCACATCCACGGGATCGTCCCAGCGTTTCGACGGCACCAGCACTTTCATGTTCGAGTGCCACGCGTCGTAGGGGTAGCAGTCCGCGCTGACGTCCACGCCGCGCTTGCGCGCCTCGTCGTAAAGCCTAATGACCTCCGCGGCCTTTCCCCACACGCCCACCGTGCCCAGCTTGATGTGCGTGTTCTGCACCGGCAGCTTTGCTTGTTCGCCGATGGTGACGACTTCGCGCATCGCCTCGAACGCTTTGTCCGCCTCATCGCGGATGTGCGAAATGTAGAATCCGCCGTGCTTCGCCGCCGCGCGCGCGAGCGCCACGACTTCTTCGGTGGAAGCGTAGCTCCCTACGACGTATTCCAGCCCGCTCGAAAGGCACGCCGCGCCTTCCTGCATCCCTTGTTCGACGAGCTTCGCCATCTGCGCAACTTCTTCCGGCCGCGCCACACGCTGGTAGTCTTCGCCCATCACTTTGCGCCGCACGGTGGCGTGCCCGACGCACATGGCCACATTCAGCGCCGGCGGATCCTTGCGCCGTCTTTCCAGATATTCGCCGACGGGCCACGCCGAGCTGCCGTCTTGCCCGAGCAGCAGCGTGGTGATGCCCTGCGAGATCTGCGTTTCCGCCAGCGGCTGCGATTCCAGTCCGCGGTCCGAGTGGTTGTGCATGTCCATAAAGCCCGGCGCGAGGACGAGGCCGTCTGCCTGAATGACTTGCTCGTCTTTTCTCGGCTGGAAGTTTCCGATCTTCACGATGCGGTCGCCGCCGATGCGCACATTCATCTTGCGCAGCGGCTTGCCGGCGCCGTCGGCGACGTCCGCGCCAACGATGACGAAAGTTGCGGGCTTGGCCGGCGCGGCTTGCGCAAGCGCAGCAGGCGCAAGAAGCAGCGCACAGAGAAGTCCAGCAAAAAGCTGCATGCATGGCTTGATTTCGCTGCGCAAAGATTGCAGAAAATGGATTTTTCGGTTCACGCGATTCTCCCCGTGGTGCGGCGGGAAACATACTCGAACCGCGCGGCGCGCGCAACAGCAGCGCGATGCCAGCGCAGGAAAAAGTGAGCAGCAGGTAGGAGCGTCTTATGGCCAGTACTCCTCGCAGACTTGGCGGAATCATACCATTCGCGGCGTAGCGCAGCCACTCCTGCTTGCCCTGAAAGAGGTGAAGGGGCTGCGCTTGTATGTGTAGCGGCGCGCTTCAGCGCGGCAAGATTTCACTTTTTTGCTTCCTCCTCGCGGCCCCAGTTTTTGGGCAGCGGATACGCCGGCGAAGAGTCGCGCGGATCCCCGGGCGCGGCTTGCGCCGGGACGGCTGGCGCGGATTGCCCAGGAGCCGGCGACGAAGCCGCCGCGGCGGCAGCAGCCGCAGCCGCATCCTCAGCCTCCGCGACGCGAACGCCGAGCATTTCGTCAATGATGGAAAGCGGACGCTGAGTCCAATGGTCCTCGCCCGGCCGTGTGACCTGGCCACCATCGCGTTCGATTTGC
>JAMCWK010000060.1:0-619 GCA_023481105.1 Acidobacteriota bacterium
GATCTTCAAAGACAAGGAGCGGGTCACCGAAATGCCGGTGCATCTCGAAGTCCTGCCGACCGACAAGATCGGATATCTCTACAACTTCGTTCGAAAAGAGGTCGAAGACTTCTTTTCCGCGCGGTTGCCGATCAACGACTTTCACGGGCTCATCTCCGGTGAGAGCTTCACGCGCGAGATGACCCAGGAATGCCGGCTGGTCGGCAGAATTTACGCGGACGAGGTGGGAAAACTGTTCAAAGAGCAACAAGCCTTGCGCGATGCCTTGGCTGTCGCTGAGGCGGAGTACGAGGCGAAACGACACGACCCTCTAACTCGGAATGAGGCGCGCGGGCGGCGAAACATGGCCCGAAGCGCGGTGTATGCCCACAAGGAGAAGTTCCGCGAGGAGTTTCAGGCCTTGCGGTCCCTCGTTCAGGCTTGGGGCGACGGAAAGAAGGAAAACCGCCGCGGCTGGTGCCAGGCCCTGCACACCATCATCTGTGCGGGGAAAGGCAACGGCTCGCTGCTTTTCCATGCCTTTCCGCAGGAAGTCATCGACAAGATCGTGGAGGAAACCGGTGGCAAGCCTGTTCAGGTTGCAGTGCCCGATCTGGTCGATGGCGAAATCGAGTTCGAC
>JAMCWK010000060.1:673-3217 GCA_023481105.1 Acidobacteriota bacterium
AGCGCAAGATCTTTCTTATCCAGATTTCGAAGAAGGGCGAAGTGCTCGTGGACGGCAGGGTCGTGGACCGGGTCCAGCCGTTTCCCATGCTCTACGGGAATGGCACGATCCAAGACGGCACGCTGGTGTTGAACGGCGTGCCCCGGCGACCCACCGTAAGGCGCTCCAAATTAACCACTGTGGTGCCCGGTGCTCAGCCGCCCAATTAAGAAGGTCCAGCGGCTTACCACGTGGGGCCACTTAACCAACGTTCCCAACCGCAGCGCAGCAGTCGCCCAGAGGAGCCCGAACATTCGGGCCCTCTGGGCAATCCCAAATGCTCTCAACACGAGAAAGGAAGAAGACGTGAAAAAGCTCTTTGCAAATTTTCTGTTGGCGGCAGTGGTCACGCTGCCGGCATGGGGACAGAAGGTCGAAGTGCATAAGCCGGACCGCGGCCAAATTCTTCAGGTGCGAACCGCGTTGCACCATCTCACGGTTCTGGAAATGGCGGAACCAGTCAGCGCCGTCGCGGTCGGCAGCCCCGCCTTCAAGGTCGAGTGGCGCGAGAACCGCGTCTTCATCCAGCCGCTTGAGCCCAGCGTGGCAACCAATCTCTTTGTATGGACAGCGTCGGCTCGATTCAACTATGAACTCGGGCCAGCAGGCCCTGCTGAAGAGATGCACTTTGCCATCGACCAGCCTGTGCCCGAGCCGGTACCGGTTGTCGCAGCACCCCCCATCGCTGCCCCCAATGGCCCGACAACGCCAGAGGTGTTACTCAAAACAAAGGCGGTCCGCACGGATCGCGTAAAGCTGCGCAATGGCCGCGTCGGCGTGGTGCTCACAGAAACCTTCCAGCATCAAGGGCAGCTGTTCATCCGCTTCGCGGTTCGCAATAACAGCAAGAAGCCCTATGCCGTGGGTGCGCCACAAGTCGTGGCGGTAATTCCGGGGCGCTTCCGCGAGTCACTGCACAGCCTGACAAACGTGCAACTCAGCGACAAGGATGCCGCCCGCTTAAAGACCAACGGGCAAGTTCCCCTTGAAGTTGTCGCGCGGGAAATTCAGTCCGCCACGTTACAGCCGGGACAAGAAACGGTGGGAGTCCTAGGAATCACACTGCCGGAAACCGTGGCAAGTCCCTTGGTGCTACGCGTGGTGTTCCCGCCAAGCCCTGCGGGTCCCCTGGCAGCAACATTGGTGCGTTGAGATGCCGAAAACTGTCACACCCTTCGAGGTCCACGCTTGGCTGGACGAGAACTTTCGGGCACGAGCCGAATTCGGGTTCCGCAAGGCGCTGACGCGGTGTGTCCTGGAACCTCCAAACCCATTTGACCCGCAGGCGCGGCGCAAGCCCAGAGCGGGATTCGTCATTCTGGTCTTGTTGGCAGCGGCCACAATCACCTGCTTCCTCTATTTCAACGTTGTCACCTAGAACGTGGAGCCAAGATGAGACTGGCGCGCATCACGAGAATCTTGGAAATCATCGGGGACTACTTGCCTGGAGTTCACGAGTTGACCCTGTTGGTGCCCGCTTTCTTTGGAATGTGTTCCGCTGCCAGAGCCCTTGGACTTGACGTGGACCTGGGCCCAGCGGCTGTTGCGGTTGTTTCGGTGACGTTCAGTTGTTTTGTGTGGATGATTTTGAACGGCTTGTGGCCTGCGACCAGCGCTCAGCCCATTGATTGTGGTGCGAGCACTCAATGCAAGAAAGAGACCACCACGACCCACGCCGAGCAAGGCCACGGTCCGTCAGCTCATCATGAAAAGCATTATCCCGCGGGACTTACATGAGGCCCTCCTATTCGACAGAGCGTGAGCGTCCCCCACTGCTTGAATCTTACGAGATCGTGGTTGCAGGTTTGATTCTCGCTGGTGGTTGGTTTGCGTGGTATTTAGCGCGCGAACGCTACCACCTGACTCAGCGACAGATCGCCGAGATCGCGGTCTACGTCGCCATCGCCTTCGTTTCAGCGTATGTGCTCATTTACCTGCTCGCGACGCGACGCTCACGGCGTGAAAAGCAGTGGCCGCACCCCCCATTGGTTGTCGCGGCAAAGAAAGATGAGCAAAACACTTGGAACGCATGGAACCAAAATGCGGTCGTCCTCGGCTACAACGTCCACGGGAAGCCGTGGCTCTGGCCGGATCGCGTGCGCGTCATGCAAGGAATTGTGCTCGGGATGACCGGCTCAGGGAAGACCACCCTTTTGCGCAACATTATTACTCAGGACTTGGCCCGGGTCGTCGGCCCTCCGGAAAGCCCCCACCGCATTCCCATGGTCATCTTCGATGGCAAGGGAGACATGGAGTTCTTCTATGACCTGCTGCCCCACATTCATCGTGCCGGCCGACTCGCTGACCTCCGAGTGTTGAACCCCGCTCGGCCCGACATATCCGTCCGCTACAACCCGTTCTACTCAACCGAAGACGACTACATGCCGGTGGTCAACATGGTGTTCGGCTCGTTCAATCTGCACGACGAGTTCTTCGCCAAGCACCAACTGAATTACCTGGCCGACATTGTACGCGTGCTCGTCTACACCGGCCTCAAATTCAACA
>JAMCWK010000060.1:3227-31489 GCA_023481105.1 Acidobacteriota bacterium
GTAAGATTCAACTTCTACGACGTGCTCGTGATGGCGATCGACGAGCAGGTATTGCGCGAACAGGTCGCGAAAGCGACAAGGCGACTTGAGCGCGATGCCGGAATCAGCACGCAGCGTCGGCTGAACTTCGAAATGTCGGTCAAGAACCTCTACCAGTCGTTTCAGGATCGCGAAAGAGTCCCCAAGATCCAGGGCCTGCTTAACGAGTGCATGACGTTCCTCGACGATGAATTGAGCGTCATCACTGGACCCTACGAGGAGTTGCTCTCAATCGATGAAGTCATCGAGCAAGAGTTGATCCTGTTTGTAGCCCTGAACGTCAACAAGAACACGGAGCCTGTCCGCGCACTAGGCAAGATGCTCTTGCAGAACCTCCAGCTCGCTGTGGGCAAGCGGTACGAGAGCGAGGAGCAGCGGCGCCGTGCGAACCGGCCGATGTTCAGCGTGGTACTCGATGAGTTCGCTCCGTTTGGGTACAGGAATTTCTCCCAGATTCTGCAGACGGCCAGAGGTACGAACACCGCGTTCCTCTTCTCCATGCAAAGCCTCCCGCAGCTCATGCATGTGGGCCGTGGATTCAAGGAGGACGTCACCTCCGCGCCAAACACAACCATGGCGCTGCGCACACGGGATGAGGAGACCGCACGGTATTTCCTGCGTGCTTCCGCCGAGCATCCAGTCACTCGGCGCAACCTGTCCATGCAGCGGTGGAAGCTCTTTGGGTATGAAAAGTACGAGGAAACAGGCCGTGCCGTAGACGTTCAGGATAAGGAGACCCGCGCACTCGATGAGCACATCAAGAATCTCCCGAAGGGCCAGATGGAGATTCTGATGACTGACGATACGCAGGGGACCTTGCACGCGCACCTGCACGTGCGACCGCCAGCGGATGTCCAGGTGCCCCATTTCGAGCCGGAGTTGTACCCACGGCTCAAACATTCCCGCGCCAATTCCGTTGGAGCCAACCTGCGCTTCAAGACACCGGAACTGGCAGCCAAGCGGTTTGCACGCCGCGCGTTTGGAGACTTGCGAGTATGAGACGAACGCTCGCTTGCGCCGTTGTCTTGACGGCCGTGATGGTACTGGTCACCGCTGCCCGGGGGCAAGGGCCGTATCCGTATCAACCCCGGGAGACTTGGTATGAATTCCTGCTCCGGCAGTTCAATGCTAGCGATTTCGACTATGGAGCATGGATCGAGGAGCGAAGGCAGGCGTTGCTCGCAGCAACCGCCCGGACGCCGTACTTCTGGTACAGCGCGGGTATGACCGCTTTGTTGCTGCTCGCAATTCTCGCCTACACCAAGCTGCACCTGGACCATCGGCGCAGTCTGTGGGTCACCGCGGAAATGATGGCCGACTTGTACAACCACGATCTCTATTCGCGCGAGACAGCCAAGGAGGCTATCGAGAAGTACAACGCCCACATCGAGCAGTGCAACCGCGCAATTGAAGCCGCGGACTCGGCGGACGGCCGACCCGGATGGGGCGAGGGTGAGATCGGCAGTCTCAGAGCCGAGCTGCAGCGGGTCGCCGCTCAGCTTGAGGCAACCACGCAAGACCGCAACAAGCTTCAGGAAGAACTGGCTCAGAAGTCTCTGGTAGTCGCCGACCTCTCGATGCGCCTCGATGCGCTGTCCAAGAAAGTGAATGCACAGGGAGATCGCGGTTTGACTCCCCCAGCAAACACGCCTCCCGATAAGTCTGGAGATGGTGCCAGATTCGTAGGCCACATTAATCGCTTGCAGGAAGAGCTGTATGCCGAGAGGCAGAAGAACAAACGGCTGAAAGGTGCGTAGCAGCAATGTTGGTTACAGTCACTGGATTCGGCAGTGTGTGGCGACACCGGTTGGGCAATCGCTCCAATCGCAAAGGGTATCCACGCGCAGCCTACTTCAACACCACCGGAGTGCCGGTGAACGGAACGATCCGGACTCGGCCGAAGATTGTCGGTCATGCCCGCTTCAACGGCATAGGTGGCTTCAACCCGAACTATCCGCTACGGATGATCAACAGTGTCTTCGAGTGCGCGGAGCCATGCGTCTGGCAGGGGCAGAACAAGGTGCTCTTCAAGCGCATGTTGTCGGCCCCGGCACGGCCGGACTACCACCTTGTTGTTGTGAAGACGTGCGAGGTTGGTCGCATGGACATCGCGAGTCCTAGCTGGAGATCGGACGAGACCGTGTTGATTTCCTTCAGCGAGTGCCGGGACCAACAGGAGGCCATGCTCTTGATGCCGGCGTACAGTTGGCTCCGAACTGAGCTGGCCACGTTCGTGCTCGAACCATTCAAGGCCTGGCCGTGGAGTGCCCGCCTCCGCATACAACTTCCCCAACCGACAGGGGCCGCATGCGCTACCGAAAGGACAGCATCGAGCTGAGCCAGTCTCGCGACCTTCCGCTGTTGCGCCAAATCGTGCGCTCGGAGTTCGTCACGCACACGCAACTGTTCGAGTTCATGCGTCTGAATCACTACGAACGCACTCGCAAGTCCTTCGACTGGCGGCTCCGAAGGCTGGTCAGGCACGGTTTCATCCTGCAAAGCACAATGCCGACCTGCCGCGCGCAGCAGGTGTATTCGGTCGCGCGCAGTGGCGCATTGTTACTGCAAGGACTGGGAGACTACTACCTCCTCGGGCGCGACGGTGGGAATCGAAACAGCGTCGAGCCGAGTGTGTTACATGCAGTTGAGCTGAACGAGATTCATCTCACTGCGCTGCGATCCGGCGTCCTGGCTCGCTGGGTACCTGCGATTGAGATCCGCTCCCAGAATGAGCTAACCGGCTTCGGGTATGCAAAGGATTACGATGCCATTGTGACGGTTCGCTCCGACAAACGCGAAGCACGGTTCGCACTGGAATATGAGCGCAGCCCGAAGGCCGCGAAGTTCTACCGGGCCATTGCTGCTGGTATCGCGACGGAGCGGGATGTCGATTACATTCTCTATCTGGCGCCGAATTACGACCTGCTGCGGTTCGTGTCCAGTTTTTTCGTGAATGCGAGGCGGCCGGTATATTTCGGGCTGGTACGGGACTGGCACGAACAGGTACTAAACATGGGTGTTTCGCATTGCGCGATGACCAATGGCCTCCGGCTTAGGGACGTTCTGGCCGCTATAGATCCTCAGGTTGCCTCAGCGCAACGCCCCTGATTCCACCTTTGCCCCTCCATTGAGTTTCCTTTACGCTTCTATTGCGTCCGCATTGCCCTTTCTTCATGTCCGGTAAGTGGCTGCAAGGCGGACTCTTGCCTGTTGACTATTATCGTTTTGGATGTGTTTTCGTGGCGGAAAGCGATTGGTTGGGGTTGTGGCGTGTTGCGTCGGGCGGGCAGCCGCAGCCGTATGACTTTGAGTGTGACGCGCTGCGAGGTCATCCTCGACGCGCCTACTGATTGACCTCCGCGTCTGTTGGACATTTTGTAGGATCGAAATTCCGACGCGGGCCGGCGCTACTCAACTTGCGCACCGTGAATGTACCCTCTTCCGTTCCGCCGCCAGCACGCTCGACGGTGTATTCGCCATTGATTGCTGGCCCTAGCATTTTTCCGGTGAACGAAATCGTTCCGATGGCACTTGTCACGTCGAAAGAAATGTCTGAATCGACTGTGAAACCACTAAGTGGCCCACTGCCAAACAGCGGTTGCGCCACCAGAAAGCAGCCCGAAAGCACCCCGTGGTCGTCGCGAATCAACAATGCAAATTCCGCCGACAGATTGGCGGATTTGTTGTGCACGATTCCCCCAAACTGACCAGTAATCGGACCGAAATTGCGTTCTTCATCATCGGAAGGAATTTCCAGGCTCCGAGATGTTGAACCGCGCTGTTCGCGCTGTAACTGCCTCACAATACGTTGAAACTCGGGCAAGGACAGTTGGAAGTGCTGTTCGACCAAAGGTCGAATGTGATCAGCTGCGACGGCGAAATTCAGATTTTGGCCCTTCTCAACTTGAAAGGTCGCGACGCCGACCATTTCCCCGGCTGCATTTAGGACAGGACCGCCGGATGAACCCGGCGATATTGGGGCCGTTATCTGCAAATAACGGACCGAGTCGGATTCCCGAATAGCACTCAAAATGCCATCCGTGACCGTATTCGTAAGCCCCTCCGGACTGCCCACTGCAATGATCCGCTCACCAACGGACAGCTTCGTAGACGATGCGAGGTTGACATGCGGCAAGTCACGCGGTTTCTGCTTCGTGCCGGGTACATAAACCTGAAAAACAATCAAATCCCTCGCGAGATCCGCTCCCTCAATTGAGCCCAGATCGAACGTACGGCCGTTACAGCATTCTACAACCGCATGCGACACGCCCTTGAGAACGTGATAGTTGGTTCCGGCGAGACCGTCCGATGTGAGAATGAAGCCGCTACCTTGCGAAATCACCGAACCCTGTGAATTGACTCCAACCACCGTCAGCACTGCATTTGCTCCACGGGTAAGCGCCGCCGACACCTCAGCCGGAGAGAGCTTATGTACATCTGCCGCTGGTGACTCTGACTCGTGTGGAGCACCCTTCCGCGTCTGAAATGTAAGCACCGCGATTGCCACGGCTAACACGAGCAGGATTCCAACCGCGATCCTGGGCCTCGGTAGTGCCAAGAGCCAATTCCTTCGGGGTTCGTGGTAGAGTGTCTGCCCACACGACAGGCAGAAGACGGCGTCCCCCTGGTTTTGCGCGCCGCAATGGATACAGAAGGTCAACATTTTTCGTGCAACAATACCGCGTTGGCTTCGTCAAATCCAGATTTAGCGCGGCTGCCTTGGAGATTGCGTATGTATTGTCCCGCATGTGCGTGTGAGCTTCCGGCGATAGCAAAGTTTTGCGTCAAGTGCGGCGCAAGGGTCGAGGCACTTGCGCCAACGCTTTCGCAAGCCTCGCCTGCGGCTCTTCGCAAGATGTTTTGCGTTCATTGCGGCCAGCCCTATGAACCGTCCCATCGGTTTTGCAACTCGTGCGGCCGCCAGCTAACCGGCACCGGCGCTGTTGAATCACCTTTACAGTCGGAAGCGACCTCAAGTCAGAATTCGGCGCCTGCTGCCGCGGCAGTAGTGCCTGTCGAACCGGTACTTTCGGTTTCGCCGCCAGCCATTCAATTGGAGCAATCGGTTCCGAGCGTACACTCGTCTCTAGCGCCCATCGCGCCGCCTTATGCCAGATTTTCGATCCTCGCACTTAGCTCTGCTCTCGCAGCTTCCGTCGTTTCGTTTAGCGTTGGAAACGACGTGGCGCGCAATCAATGGGGCTCCATGGGGGTTGCGATTGCGGCGGGCGTAGTTTGCGTTTTGCTTCTCCGCACAGTCCTAAAGACCTTCTCGCAGAACAGGGCGAACTGGGACGCCACTTACCGCAAAAAACTGGCGGCCCGACTCGTGTTTTTCAGCGTGGTATTTATCGCCACGGGTGCGCTCGTAGGATTTCAAATAGGAACGAGCGGTGCCGAGACGAACCAACTGATCGCTGATCTTCACAAGATGTCGCAACTTGGCGACCGAATCTCCGACGCTCGAAATGCGGCTGCTCGCAACGTGCCATCTCAAATCGCAATGTACCAGGCTATAGAAGCCGATGTGCAGGAATTTAGTGTGGTTCTCGCCCGGCTGCGGACCGAGGTTGGCACATACGACCGCAAGTATCCGTCGCAGCGTGAAACGAACTCCGAAACAATAAAGTCTATTGAGATCGGCCTAAAACGGGCAGAGTTGCTACGCAAACAAATCGTTGTAGCTAAGGAGATAGAGCCGCTTGATCCTGATGCACAGTGGGAGGCCTGGCAAACGAGAATGCAGCCGCTTCTCGATCAAGAGAATGCTTTGGATAAAAGCTAAGTAGCTGGAAGCGGCTTCGGTGGATAGAAGACGTTCACAGCCGTATCCCAATCCTGAGACTTGAAGACATGAACGACTCGCCGTGATCTGAAGAAGTAGCCCAGCCATAACGCGGCCGGCACAATCGTCAGGAAATCAAACGCTAGGCTGTCGGGGAAATATGTCACATCAATGATCGTCGCAACAGTTGCCGCCGCCAATTCAGCAAGCATAATCCAGCGAAGCAATTTCAGTAGATCCCATGTTCGCACAGAAACCAAAATCGTAGCCACCGCCAGTTGAAGCACGAACAAGATGAGCACGGGTACGGTCGACAAGAGGAAAAGGCGATATTCCGTGGCATCGTCGAAGCTCTCGGGCACGTAGCTCTGGAAGCCCATAACAAAGAATAGGACCGTCATAAAGGCTCCCGAATAGAGTTGCCAGTAATAAAAAAGCAGCCAGCCGCCGATTTGATGCTTTTTCCTTCCATTGCACACAAGCCACGCAACCAGTGCGCCTGGAAATGTCGGGGTGTAACTGTTCGTGTTCGACGTGGCGAGGAATAACGCAATCAGCTCCAGATGCGACATCGCCTCTCTCCGAATCTTGAAAAGCCTGAACCTGGCAGTTGTTTCTGTCAAGCCTAATCCTGTGGCAATCCCCGCGTTGGCCTCTCGACTCAACGGCTCAGCATCGTCAATGTTGCCCTCCTCGCACTCCTGCGGCCTAAACCGCCGGTAGGGCGGTGAGGGCGGGACCCAACTCTAGAAGAGTCTCGCTCGCCGTAGTGAATACCGATTCTCCTTGCCGTTTGATTTTCACGTTCGATTGAAAGGAGGAAGTCGATGTTTGGAAAGATGAATGTAGTTCCGATTGTTGACCTGCGGGACGCGCCAGAAGACGTTGGTGGGTCTCTGGAGGCAGCCGTGGCCAAATTGTTGGCCGTGACGGAACACCCCGCAATTCAGAAGTGGGTGCAATTCCCGCGAGCCTTGCTGCTTTTTCTGGTGGTTCCGGGCGATGCGGAATCCGGGGCGTTCTATATCTACGACCGCCGTTCGAGGATTTGGTTCTGGGTGGACTTCGAAGACGAGAAGTTCGGGGGTTACACCCTGAACGACTTCGAGCGGCTGGTGCGCGAATGCAAGTTCCTGGACATCGTGGAACGCCCTCACCTGCTGCGGCAGGGGAGGGTCGTGGATGGTTGAGTTTGGTGTGGGCGCAAGTCTAATGGACGGGAAAACTGCCACGCATATTCCTATCCATGAGGTTCCGCCCGCCAAGTTTAGCTAACCTGGCAATCCTCCGGGAAACACCCTGACAAAACGCCAGCGAGTTGCTTCCTTTCCAAAAGGAGAGCGCACTCCGATCTTGGGTACTCTACGGCGCTTTCTCAGTCTGCGCTTACTATGCCTGAGAACCGGTCCCCTCAGGAATTTTCTCACTCCGGCAAGCCATTGCGTCTCGGAGATCCTTCCTGATTGATGGCTGTCCCACAGTGTTCGCAGGTCAGCCTGCTTTTTTGCGTTGATACCCAGCAACGATTTCAATCTCACGATCAATTGCGACTCCGAGATGTCACCCGACCTGTATAGCTTCAACTGCCTTCCTAAGATTTTCAAAGTCTGGGATCGCCTATCTTTCCGCCGCTTTCGGACACGTGAGGTCATTTCGCCACCTTAGGTTGAGGAACTCGTTTCCGCATTCTACCGGAATTAGTCGCTGAACCGACAAAAGCGGGGTGCAAAAGATGCATGCGATCGCCAGCATCGATCTCTTGCAATCGCCTCCTTATGAAAGCGTTACGGATTGCGCTTGGTGGGCACGAGGGCATTGCTGACGGTTCATCCCACTTATTTGACACCCAGCGGATTCGGATTTAGGAAGGTCGCGTTCGCGTCCTCATGCGCTGCGGAAAGGAGGCGCTGTGGTTCCCCTAGTAAGAGTCCGTCCCGAGGATGCGCGGGACTACATGCGCCTGTTTGTGAACCGGCGAGCCTACACGCTCCAGTCTGCGCGGCCGGACCCTGAAAGCGGCCGGCACCACTACTTCCGCCCGAAGGCAAGGGCATGCGGGAAGGAACTGAGCCTGACGCTCGACACGGTGCGGCGCCACCTGCGGGGTGAAATCACGATCGGCCTGTACGCCATCAATCCGGCAACGCAGCGGTCGAAGTGGGTGGCGATTGACGCGGACTACGAAGGTGCGATGGAAGACCTCCTCAAGCTCCAGTTTCACCTCGCCGAGGACAAGGTGGACGCTGCCCTGGAAATGAGCAAGCGCGGCGGCCACCTCTGGATTTTCATGGCGACGTCGGCGCTGGCTCGGGAGTGCCGAATCTACATCTACAACCTGGCATTGAAGCTGGGCATGCGGATCAAAGGGAACGGGCTAGCCGAG
This sequence comes from Acidobacteriota bacterium, assembly GCA_023481105.1. Lineage (GTDB taxonomy): Bacteria > Acidobacteriota > Terriglobia > Acidiferrales > UBA7541 > JACQDE01. Next base: position 11,435 of record JAMCWK010000060.1, read on the forward strand.
GGGATCGAAATATTCCCAAAGCATGACGAACTCCGGCCCGGAGAATTTGGAAATGCGATCCGCGGGCCCCTGGGCGTCCATCGCGGGGCTGCTCGCCGGTATTGGTTCTACGGCGCAGACTACGCCGTGGACAAGCAGATTGCTTACTTGAAAGGGCTGCGGAAGGTAAGCGAAAGTCAGCTCCGCGACTTCATTGCTGGCAAGGCTATGCCACCTGAATTTGAGAGGCCGCGTAGCGTGTCCGTCGAAGGTCCCTTCGTGTCTCGTTCAGGCCGCGAGTTTCGCATCCTCGAACACGTGGGCAAAGTGCGAACCGTTGGTCGAAACTACGTGACGCAGTGCCCGTCGTGCGCCGAGGCCGGGCAAGACCGCAGCCGCGACAACCTCGCCATCTCTATCGAAGACCCGAGGAAGTACATCTGTTGGGCGGGTTGCACGAGGGAGATGATTCGCCGGGCCGTCGGCTGCCCCATTCCTGACCGTCGCTCAGCTTGAGCATGCCCTTTCATGAGAGGAGATGGAAGTGGGAACCGCAACGGAACAAATCCAGGCTGAAAGAGTCATTACTGAAAACGCAGAGAGGCTGCCAGCGGCCACGAGCGACGGTTCGAACCAAGCAGAGTTGTTTGCCCGTGCTCACAGAGAGAAGCTGCCCAACGAAAGAAGCTCCGTTACACACAGATTCAGCGTCGGTGGCCAGAAGGGCTACCTCATTGTGGGCATGTACAAGGACGGCCGGCCAGGCGAAGTGTTTATCAGGATGGCCAAGGAAGGTTCCACGCTCTCCGGCGTTATGGATGGCTTGGCCATGTCGCTTTCAATCGGCCTGCAGTATGGCGTGCCCTTGAAGGTGCTCGTCGACAAGCTCATTAACACGCGTTTCGAGCCCTCTGGAATCACCGACAATGCAAACATCAGATTCGCTACCTCAGTGCTGGACTATGTGGGCCGCTGGCTCGGCGGCAGATTCATCTCTAGGGATTATTTGAAGTCAAAGTCGGCCACGGCGGACGAAATTACGACAGAACGCTGACGCGGAGATCGTATCCATCGCCGCTCCAAAGAAGAGCCTCCAGCACTACCTAGTCTTGTCGTGCGCAGATGGTTCTACTTGTGTGCGGCTAGTCGCGGCAGCAGAGTTCAAATTGCGATCATCAGAGCCAAAACGGTTCTGGATTTCACCATGAATCCAGTCTCGAATTTCGGATGAGGGCGAGCGATTGAGCGCCTTTTCGTCGAACATACAGAAGGTCTTATCCAAGTACTTGGCGGCAAGGTGGAGATTCCAAATATCGCTGACGGACTCCGCGATACGAGGCATCCAGAGCTGTCTAGTCAGGGAACTTTCAGAAGGGCCTGAATTATAGCGCCCGACATGGTACCAGGTGCTGTGAACACACTGGGAGAACGGAGTATAGACATAGTTGTAAAAGTCTAGAATCCCAGCTTCCTCCGACATTTCCCTGGCAGTCTTTCCAGACCACGCTCCAACGTTAACATCTACGAGGAAGTTCCATTTCTGGGTGTCAATCCAGTCCTCCTCTGCGCTGATGATCTTCGCCAGCTTCTTCTTAGAATCGGCATCAGCGCAATCCCTCTCTTTTTTCCGATGTTCCAAAGCCAACACCGCCTGACCCAGGCCGTGGTCAACGTAGTGGCGTGCTCTGACCCTCGGGTCGAGAAGAATCCAGGACAAAGTGATGTGCACATCCGCCATAGCGCGCAAGAATAGAGGAGCGGAATGCCCATTCCACAATTGAGGGGCGGAGGCCAATTCGATCGCCAGGGTCGCCTGTCGCGCAAGAAGTGCTGTCACTACGTTGAACACCTCCGGCGCTTGAAAGTCTGGTTTGTATTCCTCGCACCGCGCGCGCAGCTCTTGTCGAATTCTAGCTTCAATCGTGCTAATCAACTCTCGAATCTGGTCCTCGTCAGTCATCGGGTCTCCAAGTGGGAAAAATCCAATGGGCACAACTCTAGACTTCGTTTCCAAAAATATTGCACCCAAGCATCCTCCGCATACTTGGGCAGCATAGTCCCCGCAACCATGTTCACTGCGGCGCAGATCGAGGCTCCGACCTGTTTGGAGAGCTCCGTGGCAGGGTACTTCTCAACTTCAGGGAAATCAGCCAACACCAGACCCTTTTTTACGAATAGCTTTCCCAATACAAATCCCATGTAAATTGCTTGGGCCTGAACGAGGACACCGCTTCGCGACCGCTTATCTTCTAGTTCCTTCATCCGTTCCGTGAAATGTTGAAGGTAGCCAATGTCGACGATTCCAGTCGGAAGCTGATCCAAAAACCGTGAGATTGGGCATGCTGGATAGAGGTTTAGAAAATCGGCCAGGCTTTCCACCAGTTGAGCCCAAAGATTCCTTTGCTTCAGATGTTCTTTCAAACCTTGCACCTCGTCTATGCCGATTTCGGCATAGTCGGAGATGAATGCCCACCAGGACTTGCTTTTGTCTTTGGCCTTGAAATATTTCGCAATCTCCTCAGCGACCCTTGCGGCAAAACGGTGTGAACCACGATCAATAAGCACGTCCCACCAGACTAGCTCCGGCAAGGTTTGGCTAGACCAACTCGTAAAGTCCCAGGGTCCAACCCGATGGACCATTGGAGGAACGAAGGAGGTTCCGATCTTCTTATAATCGCCAAGAACCTTCCTACTCGCATTTCGTGTTTGCTTGCCTTTCTTCACGCCACTCCTTTAAATCGTGGGGCATTTTCTCAATCAGAGTACTGCAAACTCAAGGACCGCTGGTCGGATTTCCGCACAACTTCCAGTTCAACCAAGAGGCGGCTCTCTTGGAAGTCAAGTACGAGGTTCTGGGCGTTCGGTCGGCAACCCGGAAGGTGCCTTTCCCTAAAGATGCCGTGCGCTCGTAAACACGCCGGCCCCCGCATCACCATTCGCGTAGGCCGCAGGTTAGCCTCCCATCCATCCCCTTCCGACGTTCGCGTTAGTTCACCACATGAAAGGAGAACGAAACACATGGAGCAGTCTCAACTCTTGGCTCACTGCGGGACTTCGAAGATCACCCGAGAGGAATTGAAGGTGATCCCGACGCCCGCGGGGAGTGCAACCCATCAACCACTTCCCCATCACGAGATTGTCGGGGCGCTGGTCGAAACCCTGAGCTTCCGGCAGATCTCGGTGGTGCGGGAGGAATACGCAGTTTCAGGCGACGGCATGAAGATGTTCGGAGTGCTGGACCTCGAAACCACCTTCGACGGTTGCCGCTTCTCTCTGGGCATCCGCAACTCCAACGACAAGTCCATGCGGCTGGCCCTGACCGTAGGCTATCGTGTTTTCGTCTGCGACAATCTCGCGTTCGCCGGCGATTTCACCCCGGTCTTGGCGAAACACACCAAGAATGTGAGCCTCGTGGACATCCTGGCGGTCGGGGTAGATCGCATGCAGCGGAACTTCGAGCCGATGAAGAAGCAGGTCGAGACGTGGAAGGGGACGCGGCTTCCAGACGAGGCCGCGAAGCTGGTCATCTACCGGGCCTTTGTTGAGGGACAGCTCGACGCCCCCAAACACTTGGCGCGGCGCGTCCACGACCAATACTTCGACCCGCAGGTTCCCGAGTTCGCCCCGCGAACGCTATGGAGCCTCTCCAACGCGTTCACGAGCGCATTCAAGGACCTCGACCCGATCCCGCAGTTCAAGGCCACGGCGCGCCTCGCCTCGTTCCTTGAAGTTGCCACGGCGAGCAATCGCCCGGCGCAAGCGGTACCTCTGGCGAGTTGACCCCCTCCTCAATTCCTCGGGTCGTGTGACCCACGGCCCGAGGATTCATCTGGTCCTCCCCGGCCAGCTACCGTTTGAACTTCACTTCGAACGACAGCAAACCCGCGGCTGTTAGCCGACAAGGTGCAGGTCCGAGTCGTAGCGTTGTCTGGTTCGTTTTCGAACCAAAACGCAAAAACTTGGCTAGGACTCGCGCACGCCGTGCATGCTTCGCGTATGCGAAAACATCGCCGCAAGATCATCTACACCGAGCTTAGCTTTCAAATCCTCTGTCCGCATCACTTCGGGTTTCCAGACCGCGCGAAGGGACAGAAGCGCATAACGTGCCCGCCGAGTGTCTTGAAAGCGATCTCTGCGGGCATGTCGCGCTACGCGAACAAGCAGCTGCCGCCCGGATTCAGGATGCGGTGCGTTTCGCCGTGCTGGTAGGCGAAGGGAGGCATACCGTGAAGAAGGGCAAAGACCCCGAAGGATATCCGGGGGACGAAGCCGTGAGAAAGGCCTTCGGCCAGGCCGTACGACAGATACGGACGGAGCTCGGACTGACAAGGAAGGAAGCGGCAAAGCTGTGGCAGAAAGAACAGGAAAAGGGCGACTCCAGAATCCATTTTCGAGCGCTTGCAATACGGCTTCGGGCCACGAGGACAATGAGGAAGATGACCCGGCCGCAGCTTGCAGAGGCCGCGAACGTCCCGGTCCGCCTCATCACGGCCATCGAGCGGCAGAAAGCGAAAGACGTCGATATGGGCGACATCATTCGCCTTTGCCTAGGCATGCGTTACGACGTTTGCGAATTCATCGACGATATCCACAAACTCTCGCTAAAGCTCGAAGCGCAAAGCAAATTGTAGGAAAGCACCGCCCGCGGCCCGAGGAGTCATTAAGCCTTGGGCTCTCTTCATTCGCACCGCACTCCTAACAAAGCTCCATTAGCACTCCCCTTTACCTCAGTCCTCCCGCCTCTCGACGGCGGCTCACGAATCCTTGAACCCGCCACTTTCACCAAGAGGCCCACCATGAAACTAGCTGACATTCCGCCCGGCAGCGACCTAGCGTATCGCTGCGCCGCTAAGTTGATCGCCGAACAGGTTGAATTCGAGCTCGAAACGTGCCGGCAGCTCTTCGGCACTGAACCCGAAAGAGTGTTGGATCTGCTTGCCAAGACTCCCGACTGGGCCATTTTCTTCGAGGACGAAGACGAGGGCTCGAAGCGGCCTGCCTCGCCACTCAACGAATAGCCCACCCCATCCCAGTCCCAATCCAGTCCCAATCCAAGCCACCTCAGCGGAGACCACCCATGACTTGTATTGTGTGTGGACATCTAATCAAGGAGGGTTACCGAGAGGGCCGACCTCCTCGCCAAGCTAAGTATTGCTTGCGGTGCCGTGCCGAGCGGCGTCGGCGTGCCAAGCTGAAGTACACATGGCGGCCGGAGTACGACGCCTATCTCAAGACGCACTACTTCGGCGGCCTGAAGCGTCGCTCTCGCGTGTTGAGCCAAGTGGTTCGCATGACCGGCCTGCCGCGGTGGTACATCAAGCGCCAGGCGGCGCGGCTGGGTCTTACGATGCACACGGACCGGCGGGCCTGGACATCAACTGAGCTGAATCTGCTGGAGAAGCTCGTCGGCCGCGTTTCAACCGGCACCATCGCCAAGCGCCTGCGCCGTTCGGAGAGCTCAGTGGTGAAGAGATTGAGGCGCACGGGTACGTCCCAGCGTGTAAGGGATGGATACACGATGCGCGATCTGGAGCTGTGTCTCGGCGAGGGCCACCGCAAAATCTCCACGTGGATTGACAACGGCTGGCTTCAGGACCGCCTTCAAGGAACACGCCGGCACGACGGAAACGGAAACGACATTCACCGCATCCGCGAGGAAGCCATTCTGGATTTCATCAAGCGCCATCCGCAGGAGATCAATCTCGGCAAGGTGGACCAACTGTGGTTCCTGGATCTGGTCCTGCTGAAGGGCCGCGAAGTGCCCGAAGCGAAATCACCTCGGCGCGGAGAAACTGAGGAGGATGCAGCGGCCTAGTGCGAGCCGAGCTTGGGTCAAGCGTTCCGCTTCTTTCTGTTAATCTTGCAATGCGTGAGGGAACCGGTGCTTCAGTGTTTCATTAGCACGCAGCATGTTGGCTTTGCTTGCTAGGTAAGCCCTGAGGAGAGTGGCCTCCTCTGCTGAGACTTTCTGAACCGCTTCAGAAGCGCTCACTATGAAGGTGTCTCCCCGTTTGATCGCACCCCCAAAAGCCTCGCTCGGCAGCAACTGCAGCGCGAGCTCGTGCTCCATTGCGATGCCGCTGTTCTCCAATCCGGAGAGATAGTCTTCGACTAGTGTCGGAATCTTTTCAAGATCGCAACTGTCATCAATGGCCTCTGCTAGAGCGCGGGATGCAAGACTTGGGAGAATCGAAGACATCAGAGCCTGGGCGCGTCCCAATTCTTGTCGAATCTCGTCCTGAGCCTGAGGGTCCACCGGCAAACCTGCGGCTACGTACTCCGCATAGACTAACAGTCCTGGTGATGTGGTTTCGCGGAAGAAAGTACTCAGTATTTGCATGACGCGCATTCCGAGTTCGGGATCACGTAGGAATTGCTGGGCGAATTGCCGCTTGAAATTGCCGATATCCGGGAGCGCTGCTACGATGGCCACGATGTCCGCGCTATGAGTCTGAGCCTCTTCCCGATCATGCCGCGCTTCTTGTGGACCTCGAATATTGTGATAACGGTCGTACAGAGCCAGGAGTTTGAGCATGACCAGGGCATGTGGCCTGGTGACACGTATCCTTCCCGAGTGGGTCTCACCGTTCGGCAACGTGCCAGCGAGGTTGTGCAAATCGGATTCTGCCAGTGCAATCGTTCCGCCGGCGCACGCGCGCGCGTGGATGCCCTCCTGAACGTCGACACGAAAGTCAGTTTTGCGACGGAATTCCTCCGGCGCCATGAATTCAATACGCATTTTCTCGGCACTGCCCGGTATCGGTTTTTCAAACTGGAAGTTGCGAGCTCCCTCGACGGCTGCGTACCCCAACTGTCTGAGAACGTCGGCCAGCTTCAGGGGTTCTGCCTGCAAACCGATCACATCAAGAATGAAATCGATGTCCTTTGTTGCGCGAGCCCCTTGAACAGTGAATTTCATCGCCTGTGCGCCCGCGACGACAAATTCATTCGCGACAGGCCCAAGCGCTGCCAGAAGTTCTAGCGTATAGGCTCTTTGCGGTTCGGGAATCACGTGGCCTTCCAGCGGGGCACAATCGCGTTGTTTAGCAAGAAATCTGCTTGTTTCAGGTCTCGTCCGCCGCGCGCGTAGAGGTCCAAGTATGCTTGGATGTTCGACACTGCCGGGATCGAGGTTTCAATCCTGGAATACATGAAGACCCCGATGTCATACGGATATATGAACCGAAGCTTGGGACCTGCTCCCCGACCCAGGTTTAGCTCACGCAGCTTCTGAGACGGGTCGCTCTCAGTGACAAAGACATCGATTTTATCGAGTTCTACGAACGGCGCTTCAATGGCGGCTGCTGCTCCAGTAAACGCGTACCAACTTGCTATGACTGGCCTCAAGCCTTCCGCGATATCAGACAGCTTCGGCCCGAAAGGATTCGAAGTTTGAAATGAGCTCCGCAGGCGCCAGCGATAACGCTCCTTGTACCTTTCGGCCCATTCCGTTAAGAGGCGACCGGGCTCTGGCACCAGAATGGTGGAACCTTGCCGTTGAATCCAAAGCTGCTCCTCAAGGGTCGCAACGGCCTTGGAGACCGCTCCGAGGCTAATTTCAAACCGGAGTTGTTGATTTCGGACCGCGCGCGCGGCATTTTGTGTCTCTGCCTCAAGCTCCCTTGCGATCTCGGTTAGGGTCCACGGTTTCGGCCTTTCCAACAAGACCCGTAGCACCCGGGACGAACGGCCTGAGAAGACATTGATACCGGGAAAGGAACGAACAGGCTCGCCCCTTTCTTTGCTCCGCATTCCCAAACGTTGGAGCACGAACTTGCCAGGAACATTAATAGAGACATTTCCTGTCAGATCTAGAAAGTCGATGCTGTTTCTAATGCAGTATTCCTGCGACCGAGGGGAAATGGCTGGGCTAATCAGAACAAAAGCAACATCTTCTCTAAGAGATTTCATCCGTTGGATCCAAGGGGCAAGCTCTTCCAGCAGCTTGGGTGATACCGCGGGCTTTATCTCGCCAAGAGCCAGAACACGGCTCTTTCCTGATTGCATTTCAAAGCTGATATCGAACCGTTCTTTGGGCTGTTCTCGGACCGCAGTGATGCGAACGCCGGGAAGGTCCCGGACCGGCGCCTGGTTCCGGAGCGCTTGAACAACAGCCCTCTCGAGTTGACCGCCTTTCGATTTCATAAGTACATTTTCTCAAACGGGAAATGTGGTTGTAAAGGAAAAGTTTCCTATATATCTTTGTTTCCGCCACGGGAAATCCCGTCCGGCAAATGTGAGCTAACCACCTATGTATCATGACGATACGGATGGCGCTGCTCAGTGGGACTGCCGGGGTTGGCCCATTCCACCCGTCAGCCAACCGTAGCCTGGTCCATCCACAACATCCTCTCCCCGGACGATTTTATTCACAACACAAGGAGAAACCCGTTGAGTACAGATGTTGAGTACAGATGAAGGTGTCTCGGCCCCAGTAGTTCGTATGGAAATCCAAGAACTCAGCTTGGACCGCATCCAAGAGTCGAAAGCTAACCCTCGGCGGACCTTCGACGAAACAAAGCTGCGCGAATTTGCAGAGAACATCAAAGTGCATGGCGTTTTGCAGCCAGTTGTTGTTCGTCCTTTGCCGGGAGATGCCGAGGGCATGTATGAGCTTGTCGCGGGAGCACGGCGCTTCCGCGCCTCCAAGCTCGCTGGCAAGCAGACGATTCCGGCGACCGTGCGGGAGCTCACCGACGCTGAGTGCCGAGAAATTCAACTCATTGAGAATCTCCAGCGCGCCGACATTCACGAACTCGATGAGGCGTTCGGCTACCGAGCGCTACGCGACCTCAATCCAGAGCTGTACACAGTGGAGATGATTGCGGCCAAAATCGGGAAAACGAGCAAGTACGTCGTTGGGCGCCTCAAGCTTGTGGATCTGATCCCCACGGTGCAAGCCGCATTTTACGAAGAGAGGCTTACCGTCGCACACCCGCTTGAAATTGCGCGTCTTCAGCCGAGGGACCAGGAACGGGCTCTGGCGGAGTGTTTTCCGGGCCACCGGAGCATTAAAGCTATTCTCAAGGATCGGAAGGCCGAAGCCGCGAGTGTCCGCGAGCTTCGCGAGTGGATCGAACGTGAGATTCATCTGGATTTGAAGAATGCTCCATTCGATGCCGGAGAGGCCAAGCTGCTGCCCACCGCCGGCCCGTGCACGACCTGCCCGAAGAGAACAGGAAACAATCCGCTGCTCTTTCCTGAAATTCGCAACAAGTCTCTGTGCATAGATCCTTCGTGCTACAAAGCCAAGGTCCAGGCTGTCGTCGAACTGCGCGTCAAGCCACTGGTGGAGCAAGGGCAGAGGCCAGTCCAGGTCTCCGAGGTTCCTTACTGGCAGGCGCACCCCAGGGCCGCAAACACCCTCTACGAGGGTCAATACCGGCGAGCAGAGCGTGAAGGAGAATGCCCCACCACACAAGTTGCTGTCGTGGTGGATGGTCGCAAAGCGGGAACGGTCCTTCACATCTGCACGGAGGAGAAATGCAAGACTCACGGGCGAGCCTCACGCTATGAAGTCTCGCCGCAAGAGAGGGAGCAGCGCAGGAAGATTGCGCTTGCCGCCCGCATTCAGAAAGAGGCGCGTCGGCGGATTCTGCAGGCCGTGCGAGAGAAGCTGCCGGATGCACTGAGCCGCGCGGACTTCGAGATGGTGGCGGTTGACTACTTCAGGCGTCTCGGCCACGACAACCACCACCGATTGTTCCAGGTCTACGGTTGGGAGGAAAAGAAGATCAAGACCTCTTGGGGCGGGTTTTCCGTTGAACACGAGAAGCTCGCACAGGAACAGATTCGTTCGATGACGTCGGCTGATCTCAACCACTTCATGGTGACATGCGCTCTCACTTCGGATCTGTACTACTCCGGGTTCGGTGGCAATGAGGTACTGTCGAAGGAATCGAATCTCGCGCAGGCCGCCTCCCGGTACAAGGTGAGCGGCAGCAAAATCGCAGCGGACGTGAAGACAGAGCTGTCAGCCAAGAGGAAAGGTGCCAAGTCCAACCCCCGCGCCTCCAAGCGAGCACGCTAGACCGGCGGGAGGTGGATCCGCGAGGTGGTTGGCGCGACCGCTTGTTAGTCATGACTTTTGCAACTGGCGGGTGGCGAAGTGATAGCCACAAATCCCGCGATTAGCGAAAAAAGAGTCGCCGGCGAGGCATGACGTCCTGAAGCAGGTGCAAACATTGGGCTTGTCCGGCCGCTTTGCGGTGCGGAGAGGCTTCCTGAGACGTAATTGCGACGAGGGGGAAAATGCACGTGGTGGCACCTCGTTGTAAGTTCTTGCGGATAATTGTGTCGAGTTGGAGGCCGATATGGATAAGGCAGCTTCGGGTACCCGCACAGAGCCAGCAATATCATCAAGCGCCAACGGCCGCCGCTGGCTAACCCTCGAGCAGCTTCTGGAGGTGCTCCCGCTTAAACGGAGCCGCATCTACTATCTAACGCACACGCGGCAGATACCCTTCCGCAAGGTGGGGCGCACTTTACTCTTTGACTTGGCAGAGATCCAGAAGTGGCTGGAGGGGAGCGGAGACGGCAATGACCAAGGCATATCTGATTGAGATCGAGGGCCGCTGGTACGCCCGCTACCGGAAGCCTGACGGCAAGTGGACCCACAAATCCATGCGTGCCTCCAAGAAGGCTGTGGCGCAGGTCAATTTTTCTGCTTTCCTGAAGAAGCTCGAGGAACGTGAGCTCCATTTTTCCAGCGTTCGCCCGGTCCCGTTTGGTGAATTCTTCGAAGAGTATTTGCGTTACGTGAAGACCCACAAGAGCCGCGCGTGGCATGAGAAGCAGAAGGCATACATCTACGAAAGCAAGAAGGCCCGGAAGGAAAAGAAAGTCACGAAGCTGCTGCCATTCTTCGGAAAAGACACGCTCACAACGCAGGTCACATCTAGGATGATTGAGCAATATGCCGAAACCCGGAAAGCAGAGGGAGCCCGATGCACAACGATCAATAAGGAGCTGGCTGCGGTACGCCACGCCATGAAGAAGGCAGAGGAGTGGGGCTACGTCCTGATGAACCCCGCCCGCAAAGTGAAAGACCTGCCTGACGACGGGAAGGTGCGCGAAAGATTCCTCACTCCCGACGAGTACCTGCTGCTCTTACGTAACGCCGGCGAAAGTGGTTCAGCGCCCTGGACGCTTCCAAACGAGCGCTTCACGGACCTCCGCGGGCTTGTCATGCTGGCGTGCAACACAGGGCTGCGCAGATCGGAGTTACTCTTCCTGGAGTTCTCGGACATCGACTGGGAACGCCGGATCCTTCGCGTGAGGAACAAGCCGCATCTCTCATTCCATGTGAAGAACTACCAGGAGCGCCACATCCCTTTGAACAACCACGCCTGGGAGGCGCTGCGCTCCATGCTTCACAAGAAGCACCCAGCCACGGACTTCGTGTTCCACAAGAGGGACGGCGGGCGATGGACCGACATCCATGACTCCTTCCTGGCCCTCGTGCGGCGGTGCGGGCTTGAAGCAGAACCTCCTTTCAACATCACGCTGCACACCCTTCGGCATACGTTCGGGTCATGGGCCGCGATCAGCGGTGCTTCCATGCGAGCTATCCAGAAACTGATGGGTCACAATTCCGTCGTGACCACCGAACGCTATGCGCACCTTAGCGCCGACAGTTTGGCAGCGGTGGCAAGGAATGTAGGGGCGTTTGTAACAAATCCTGTAACAGCTTTTCCGAAAAGCGATAAAAAGGCACTGCCTGAAAACACCTCAAGTGGTCTGGAATCATGGTGCCCGGGGCGAGAGTCGAACTCGCACGTCCCTTACGGGACAAGGGATTTTAAGTCCCCTGCGTCTGCCATTCCGCCACCCGGGCGTTGGCCTAGATTACAACGTATCACGAGACGCTTGCGATTTTCCGTTTTCGAATTTCGAGTTTCGAATATCGAATTTCCTGCGATTTACTTCAGCCGCCGGCCCAATGCGCGCGCAGCAAAGCGCAGCCGGTCTGGCCACGGCAAGCGCCCGAAATTCGTGCGCACCACGCCGCGCGTGAAAAACGTTTTCCGCGAGTAATCAATCGCCACTTCCACCACCACCGGGCGTCCACTCGCTGTAATCGCACGTGCTTGCTGCAAAACATTTTCCACATCGGCGTCGCGCGAAAGCGAAAGAAACTCCACGCCGCAGCCGCGTGCCAGCGACGCGAGGTCGAATTCGTGCAGCTCGCTGCATGTTTTCTGCGCCAGCGCGGTTTCCTGGAACTGCGCAATCTGTGCCAGCTCGCGGTCGCGCAGCACCAGCACCATCACCGGCAGTCCGAGGTGCGACGCGGTGAGCAACTCGAGCCCCGTCATCAGAAACGCGCCGTCGCCCGCCAGCGCCGCCACCGGCCGCCCGGGACACGCCAGCGCCGCGCCCAGCGCCCCCGGCACGGCGTAGCCCATGCACGAATAATCCACCGGCGCGAGAAAAGAGCGCGCGCGGTCGAGCCGCAAGCACTCCATCGCCAGGAATGTCCCGTTACCGCTGTCAGACGTGTAGATGGCGTCCGGCCCCAATACGTTTTGCAGAGTTTTCAATAAATGCGGCGGCGAGACGCGTTCGCTGTTTCCCTGCGCTGCCCAGTCAGACCACACTTCCGCGTGCCCCGCGCGGATTTCCTGCCGTAGCTCCGAGCTCGCAGTTTTCTGCGGCAAGTCGCGGAGCAACGCAGACACAAATGCCGCCGCGTCCGCAACGATTCCCTGCTCTGCCTGAAAATTCTTTCCGAGTACGGATGCGTCCACGTCCACGTGTACCAGCGGGCCGGGAATTTCAAGCCCGTAGCTGCCCGTGCCGACTTCGGAAAAACGGCAGCCGATCGCCAGTGTGAGGTCACAGCTTGCAACAATCTTGCGCACGAACGGCGGCGCGGCGTCGCCGAATCCGCACCACAGCCACAGCGGATGATTTTCCGGAAACACGCCTTTGCCTTGAATTGTGGTGGCCACCGGCGCTTCGAGGCGTTCCGCGAGCGCAATCAAGTCTGCGCCTGCGCCGACCGCGCCCAATCCGACATAAAGCAGCGGCCGGTGCGAAGCGGTGAGCAGCGCTCGCACTCGTTCGAGTTCCTTCGGTTCCGGCGACTTTGCGGCTGGCGCGATTTCCGCCGGTGCCCCCAGCTCGACATCGTGGCGGAAGAGGTAAAGGTTGACCGGAATCTCGACGAACACAGGCCCGGCGGGCGCAGTGCGCGCCAGTCGGCATGCGCCACGAATCGTCAGATAAATATCCTCGCCGCGCTCAACACGGAACTGCGCTTTCGTCACCGGCCGCGCGATGGCCATTTGATCCACGTCGTGCAGTTGGTACGCCTTTTTCGAATCCGTGCGGATGCCGCAGCCCAGCACCAGCATGGGAATCCCGTCGAGAAACGCTTCCGCGATTCCCGAAAGTGCGTGGGTCAGCCCCGCGCCGGGAACAATATTGACCGCGCCGAGCTGCTCCGACGAGCGCGAAACTCCGTCGGCCATGAAGCTGGCGCTCTGCTCGTCCGTGACGAGAATGGCCCGCACGTGCTCCGCGCGGCCCAGCGAATCGTACAGCTCGATATTGTGCGTGCCGGGAATGCCGAACGTAAACGGCACTCCCTCGTCTTCCAGCGCGCGGACCACGATATCGCCGCCGGTCATTTTGCTCACAGTGCGGAAACCTCCTCGCGGATTTTCTCGGCCACGCGATCGGCCAGCGACATGATGGTCAGATACGGATTAATTTCCACGGAATCCGGAAACAAGCTCGCATCCGCGACGCGCAGCCACGGCGCGCCGTGCACGCGCCCGAACGCGTCGGTGACCGAGTCCGCAGCCGTTCGGCCCATCGCGCAGCCGCCTTGCAAGTGCGCGGCGGACACGGTGACCTTCCCGAGTTGGAACGGCGCGTCTTCCGCGATGCCGTCAAGCCGCGCGGCATCCCGTTCCTCAATCGTGGGAGGCTGCGCCATAGGCAGGTGCACGCGCCGCGCGCCCGCCGCAAAAACAATCCGCGCGGAGGCCACCGCGCCGCGCACCAGCGCGCGCGTCACCTCCGGCGTGAAATGATAGTGCACCACTGGCCGTCCGGCAGAATCAATCGTGACGCGGTTCGCGTCCTCGACGCGATCGCAGGCCAGCACCAGAATCATTTGCAGCCGAGGGTACGCACGCATAAAGCTGCTGTGCGCTTCGCCGAAACCCGCCAGGCTTTTTGCGGTGATGAACGGAAAATACATGCAGGTTTCCAGCAGAAACCGATCGCTTTCGGCAAACTGGTCGAGATAGAAACTCTTCGGGTGCCCGACAAAATTCGTAATGGGCCGGTCGTGCTCCGCCACCACGATGAGCGCGGGATGCGCCGTAAAGCCGTATCCCAGCCGCGGCAGGTTTCTGCCGAATCCCGAACGCAGCAACAGCGCCGGCGAATTCACCGCGCCTGCCGCTACGACAATCAGCTTCGCCGCAATGGAATATTCGCCCGGTTCCCACGCGGATGGTTCGCCCTTCGTGCCGTCGCGCTTTGCGGAAACGCGCACGAGGACTTTTTTCTCTTCCAGCCGCAGCACTTCGCATCGCGTGATGACTTCCACGCCGTTGCGCTCCGCCGCCGGAAGCTGCACGCGGTCGGTGCCCTGCTTGGCTTGGTTGGGACAGCCCAGATTGCACAGGCTCGACCCGCGGCAGCCCTTCACATTGACGGGAAACTGCCCCACGTTCCAGCCCAGGCGTCGGCAGCCCGCCACAAACAGCCGGTTGTTTTCGTTTAGGAATTCGTCCTCAATCAAATGGACATTGTTCTGTGCTTTGAATTTCTGCGCGCGCCGCTCAATTTCCTCCAGCGTCAGGCCGGGCACATTCCACTTCCGCAGCACGCGCTCCGGCGGAAGAAGCGACGTCCCCGTGTACACCGCCGTCGAGCCGCCGTACGTGCTGCCGAAGGCCAGCGTCATTGTGCCCTCGGCCGTGAGAAATCCGCCGCCCTCCTCGTACAGCACGCGCGCCATTTCGAATTCGCGCCCGGTGAATTCCTCGTCGCGCAGCTTCGGCCCTTTTTCGAGCACCGCGATACGCAATCCCTTGCGGCACAGTGGCGAAAGTTCCTGCGCCACGGTGCCTCCGCCCGCTCCGGAGCCGATAATCACAATGTCGTAGGCGCGCTCGTTCATCGCCGCGCCTCCCAGCCGCGCGGACTCGCCGCATAGCCGATTGCCGCAACCGTCTCCGGCCGGCCGTAGTATCCAAGCAGCACCAGCGTGCGCAGACCCCAGAAGCCGCTGCGGATAATTTGCGCCGGATGATTTTCCAGCATGGAAAGAAACCGCGCGCGCTGTGCCGGCTCAAGCGAGGTGAAGCGTCGGCCGAAACGAATTACAGGCAGCCACTCAATGGCGCGAAGAAAAAGTTCCAAGCGTCTCCGCAGCTCCCGCGGCCGGTCGGCGAGCGCGGAATCCATCAGCGCGTCGAATTCGTCCCAAGCCTTTTCGTCCATCGCCGCAGCTTCCGGCACGATCGTGCACGCAATCGCCCGAACCAGCGGACGGAACGCCGCCAGCGCGGGCGGCGAGGAACGGCGCGGCGAGTTTTCAGTCGAAGGCATGGTGCGCGGAATCGGCGAGAATCAGGACGAGCGAAAAAGCCTGCCCGTCAACCTTCACGGCTCAACCGCATTGCTGTAGCTGTTGATGAACACCATGATGTCGCTGGCTTCTAGCATATTTTTCGCGCGGAACCGAATCGAATGCGCATCGGTGCGCTCGAAGCCTGGCAAAAATGTGAGCAGCTCCGCTTGCGTGTAATGTTTGAAGCTGACGTCCGCTGTGACCGGCGCCTGCACTTTGTACGGTTTGAAATCCTTCACTCGTCCCAGCGCGGCCTTCACCTTTTGCGCAATCAGCGCGTACGACGCCTGCGGCGTCAGCGTGTTGGCGGAATGAAATCCGAGATGTTTCTTCGTCTCCGCGCCTTCGATATTGCCGACCAGCGCGCGCACTTCTGCGATGGCCGCGTCGTCGCCGGAAATCATCACCACCGGCACGTTGAAATGTCCGGCGATGGCCGCGTTCCACGCGCCTTCGGTGACGTTTGTGCCGTTCACCGCCACGCGCGTCAGCCGCGCGCTCGAAAATGTGTGCGCGCGCACGCCCTCGGGATTATTCGTCGAGGCGTGATACCCGATAAAAATCACCGCATCGAAAGTCTCATCAATCCCGGCCATCATCGAAAGGTGGCGCGGCCAGGAGCGGATGATGCGCACGTCCGGCGGAAAAAGTTCGATGAGCAGATTTTCGCCGTTGCCGTGGGAATCGCTGACAAGAATTTCCGTTGCACCTGCTTCTTTCGCGGCGTTGACCGCAGCCAGCGCCTCGCGCGTCATAAATTCGCGAAAGCGCGCGTACTCGAAGCCGGAGGGCCCGAGCTGGTCGCCGGTGACCGTGCCCACGACGCCCTCCATGTCCACCGAAATGTACACCTTCAATTTTTTCGCTTGCGCCTGCTCGGCAGCGCAGAGCCCCGCGGCGCAAAGCACGAGCAAAAACAAAATCACAGCAATTCGGTTTTTCATCGGCTCCCTCCCGGCCGCGCGTCAGCCCAGCCAGTCCAGCACATCCGCGGCACGGTGCAGGATAGTGCGTGCGCCGGATTCGCGCAACTTCGGCCCCAGCACGCGCCGCGCCGCGCTGCCCCGCGGCAAAACTCCCGCGAACGGCACGCCCGCCGCTTTCGCTGCCAGCGCGTCGTCCACGTTGTCGCCCAGATAGAGCGCCGTGCTCGGCTCGCGCCCGCTCAAAATTTTCAGCAGCCCTTCCGGATTCGGCTTCGACCCCTGCACATCATCCAGCGTGATAATCGATTTGAAATATCGCGCCGCATCGGCGCGCTCGAAGGTGTGCGACAGCTCGTGCCGCGTGCGCCCGGTGAACACGGCCAGCTCCGCGCGCCGCGCCAGCCGCCGCAGCGTCGCCGCCGTCACCAGCCATTTCTCCAGCGCGACATTGCCGCGCCCGTTCGTGCCCCAATAAAACTTCTGAAACTGCTGCTTCACCTCTGCGTATTCCACCGCCACGCCCAGCGAGCAAATCCAATCCGTGGTGAGTTTCCAGTCGTCGTTGTATCCGCTCTGACTTTTCCAGCGCAGGATGTCCGCAGCACGAAATCTCTTTCCCGTGTAGTGCCGCACGGTATCCAGCGTGGATTTGTGGAACGACCCGCCCACGTCCACCAGCACGCCGTCCACGTCGAAGATGAGGATTTCAGGCTTGGAGTGCGCCATTCAGTTTCCCGCGCGCGGAAAACTTCGCTTGCATGGCAAGGGCAGGCTCGGCAATTCGCACAACAGCATTGGGCTCAAGAGGAACTCGACTCGGTATCCGGCGCCGTGTTCGCGGGCTCGGCATCGGAAACACTATCCGCGGGCGGCTCTTCGGCGGCCGCTGCCGGCGCTTCTGCAACCTCCGCGGCCGGAATTTCTTCCACGACGGGCTCGGGTGCCGGCGCCGCTTTTTCCTCGACCACCGCCGGCGGCGCCGTCAGTGCCGCGAGCCGTGCAGAAAGCGCCGCGACGATCAGTTCGACGAGCATCCTTGCGGCAGCGCCGTCGGGGTCGCGCTCCGGGCTGTACGCGGTAATTTCCATGGCCAGCAGGTTTTTCTGCCGCGCGAAAATCTCCAGCGCCTCGCGCACATCAGCCAGCCGCAGCCCGCCGGCGCTGGTGAATTCGCTGGCGGAAAACTCCTCGCCGCTGATGGTGTCCGCGTCAAAGTGCAGCACGAAATTTCGCGTGTCCGAGTGGATGTGTTCGACGGCGCTCTGCGCGGACCGCGCCACGCCGCGGCGGAGAATTTCACTCGCGGAAAAATGGCGGATAGGGGACGTGCGCAATAAATCGCGTTCGTAGGTGTCGTAGTCTTCGCAGCCGAAGAGCGAAACATCCGGCTCGCGCACCAGTGGTGGCTCGCTCCAGAAGCGCACCAGTTCCGGCGCCCCGCGTCCAACCACGTGCGCCAGCACCATTCCTGCCAGCCGCCCCGAAGGCGTGGACGCCGGCACATTCAAATCCGGGTGGCGGTCCATGTACAGCAAGCCGACGTGCCGGTAGTACCGCCGCACCGCCGCGACCGTGGCCAGCGCAATCGTGCAATCGCCGCCCAGCACCAGCGGCAGCGCGCCGGACTTCGCTGCTTCTTCCACTTTCGGCCGCAGCGCATTCAGCGCGCGCACCACGCCGTCGAGGTTTCGCGCGCGCGGGCTTTCGTCGTCCTGCTGGAAAAGCTGCGTTTGGACGTCGCCGAGGTCGTTCACCATGAAGCCCGCAGCGTTGAGCCGCTCCACCAGCCCCGCCGCGCGCAATGCCGCCGGCGCTTTTTCGTTTCCGGGGGCGTGCGCGCCGGCGCTGGTGGGCGCGCCGATGAGGGCGATCAAATTCGGCTGCCGGGTTATTTTAACTGCCAACGAGAATCTCCTGGCTCTTGCTGCTCACGTGGATTTCGATCTTGCTACTTTCCTACCACCTACAACCTACTACCTGCCACCTGCTTTTCTACTTCGGCGCCAGCTCCGGCGGCAAGCTGAACCGCACATCTTCGCGGATCAGTTCAAAGTCGTTCTGCTCCTTGTAGCCCAGGCTTGCCAAGCGCTGGCTGACCTGCTCCACTAACACTTCCGGTGCGGACGCGCCGGCGGTCAAGCCCACGCTGGTCACGCCCTCGAACCACTCTTCGCGGATGGCGCCGGAATCCTCGATCAGCCGCGCGGAAACGCCCGCCCGCTCGGCCACCTCCACCAGCCGGTTGGAGTTCGAGCTGTTGGATGACCCCACCACCAGCACCAGTTGCACTTCCTTGGCCAGGTATTCGACGGCTTCCTGCCGGTTCTGCGTTGCGTAACAAATGTCGTCGGAGGCCGGGCCGGCAATGCTCGGAAAGCGTTCGCGCAGCCGCGTCACGATGCCCTCGGTGTCGTACATGCTCAGCGTGGTCTGCGTCAGAAACGCCAGCCGTTCCGGGTCGGCCACTTCCAGCCGGTCCACGTCCTCGACGCTGTCCACGACGACTGTCTGCTGCGGCGCCTCGCCGGAGGTGCCGACGATTTCCTGGTGGTCGCGATGCCCGATGAGCACGATGGTGCGTCCTTCGCGCGCAAACTTCAGCGCTTCCAGATGTACTTTGGTCACCAGCGGGCAGGTGGCGTCAATCACGCGCAGCTTGCGGTCCTTGGCTTCATCGCGCACCGACGGCGGCACGCCGTGCGCGCTGAACACCAGCACCGCCCCGGAGGGCACTTCCTCCACCGTCTCCACAAAAATCGCCCCGCGCCGCCGAAGCTGGTCCACCACGTAGCGGTTGTGCACGATTTCGTGGTGCACGTACACCGGCGGGTTGAACGCGTCCAGCGCCAGCTCGACGATTTCCACCGCCCGCACCACCCCGGCGCAGAATCCCCGTGGCCGCGCGCGCACAAGCCGCTTTTTGGCGCTCCCCAGATGCGTCACTTGGTCCCCATCCTCGTGTACAAACTCCATATCATACGCCATCTGCCTTTGCTCTGCCACGCCTCTGTAGCACAGGCTATCAGCCTGTGCGCTTGAAGGAGCGCCGAGCCTGTGCTGCGCGAAACCGAACGGGCTGCACCGTCTCGGAATGCGGTGGCTTGTTTGTCCTGCTTGCCCCGATCGAATCCTCAAGCAAAAGGCGCCGCTTTGCCTTTCTGCCTTCCTTCCCCTAACGCCTGAAACCCGGTGCCTGAAACCTTCCTCATTTTTCCCTTGACACGCTGTTTGTTTTGAGATATATTATTATAGTGTGAATTCGCAGAAAGTTAATTCATGCTGCGCCGCTCCCATCCACCCCGCCATCCCGCCCCTGCGCAACATCTTTCCCTCCAGTCGCTTGCCTGTTGGAGACTTTATAATCATTCCGTTAACTCCTGCCCCCTCAGCTACTTGGATATCATGGACATAAAACCGCATACCTCCCAAGTGCTCTCTGGCCGGCCCCGGTTAAGTCCTTTCTTTTCGATCCTTCCACACTTCGACACTTCTACTCTTTCACTCTTCTTCCCTTTTACGAGGCGGGATTTTGTGGTCGCGCGACAGGATGGTAGG
>JAMCWK010000123.1 GCA_023481105.1 Acidobacteriota bacterium
TACATCATCGTGAAGCTGCGCGAAGGGCGGGACATTCGCGCATCGGGCAGCGGCAACATCGGCGCGACGAATGTGGCGCGGACGTCGGGGCCTTTGCTCGGCGTGGTCACTCTGTTGCTGGACGTGGCCAAGGGATTCTTGGCGGTATTACTCGCCGTGCAGTTTTATACGGTCCACTGCGTCGAGTGCATGATGGCCGCGGCGGTGGCCGTGGTGATCGGACACATGTTTCCGGTGTGGCTGAAATTCAAGGGAGGGAAAGGCGTGGCCACGGGAGTGGGCGCGTTTGCGGTGATTTGCTGGCCAGCGGTGGCCGGAGCGATAGTGGTGTGGGTGATCGTGGTGGCGATCTGGCGATACGTCTCGCTGGGGTCGATTATTGCGGCGGCGTCGCTGCCGCTGATGACTTACGCGCTGTACGCGGCGCGGCCGGAGATGCCGCCGCAGGCGGTGTCCATCGGCACATCGCTGATTGCGGGGATGATTATTTTGAAGCACAAAGAGAATATTGGGAGATTGGTGGCAGGAACTGAAAATAGATTGAGCCTCAAGAAGTAGGAGACAATTTTGCCGGGCTAAAGCCCGCCGCTACAGGTGCCATGGGATGAAGAAAATTGCAGTGATCGGGGCGGGGAGTTGGGGGACGGCGCTGGCAATAGCGCTGACGCGGAGCCGCGCGAAGCACAGTGTGTCGCTGTGGGTGTACGAGACGGACATCTGCGAATCGCTGCGCACGCGGCGGGTGAACGATGTCTTCTTGCCCGGGTTCGAGGTGCCGCGGGAAGTGGCAGCGACGAACGATTTCGCAGAGGCGCTACAGGGCGCGGAAATTGTGCTGGGGGTGATGCCGTCGGGGCACGCGCGGGGGCTATACACGAAGATGCTGCCGCACGTGAAGCCGGAAATGGCGTTTGTGAGCGCGACGAAAGGGCTGGACCACGCCACGCTGGAACGCATCACGGAAGTCATCGAGCAAGTCGTGGGGCAAAAATTCAAGCCGCGGGTGGCGGCGCTGTCGGGGCCGTCGTTTGCGAAGGAAGTGGCGCGAGGCGATCCGACAGCGGTGGTGATTGCGTCGAAGGACGCGGAGCTGGCGCGCACGGTGCAGGAAGAATTCGCGGGGCCGACCTTTCGGCTATACGCGAGCGACGACCCGGCAGGCGTGCAACTCGGCGGCGCGGTGAAAAACGTCATCGCCATCGCCGCGGGCGTGTGTGACGGGCTGGGCTTCGGTCACAACACGATTGCGGCGCTGATTACGCGCGGGCTGGCGGAAATGACGCGGCTGGCCGTGGCCCTGGGCGCACAGCCGAAAACGATGGCGGGACTCGCGGGCATGGGCGATTTGGTGCTGACGTGCACCGGCGGGCTGTCGCGGAACCGCACGGTGGGCGTCGAGCTAGGCAAGGGACGCAAGCTGGACGACATTGTGGGCGCCATGCGCATGGTGGCAGAAGGAGTGGGCACGACGGTGGCTACGATGCAACTGGCGAAAAAAATGAAGGTGGAGATGCCTATCACCGAACAGATGCATGCGGTGCTGTACGAAGGAAAGTCGCCGCGGGAGGCGATACGAGAGCTGATGGAGCGAGCGCTCAAGCATGAGTAACGAGATTGAGTGATTGAGTGATTTATGATTGAGCGATTGAAGAAGCTAGAAAGAACGGTTGAAGAGTCAAGAAGTTCAAGCGTAAAAGAGGGTGAGAACGCTGCAGAGTAGGAGTGAGGCGGGCCGGGCGATTGGGTGCAGTGCAGGAAACGTGGTACTTCGGTTTGATTGCCACGCGGAAGCGGCTCCACTAGAATAACGGGTCGCGCAGAAAACTGTGACCACGAACGAAAAAACCCGGCCGCACGCGCGGTGGCGCCCGCGCATTTTTTATGTGGTGCTGTTCGCCCTCTTGTTCATCAGCCTGCTGCCGATTTATGTCTACCACCGGCGGGTGATGACCCTCAGCCAGGAAAAACTGGGAGATACGGAACGCCTGGCGCAAACCGAAGTGACGCGCTCCATAGTGGAGCAAATTCAATTGTTTCAGGCCAGCTTGCGGCAGCAATTGATCGGGGAGCGGCAGATCCTGGCGCTGGCGGGCCTGATCGCCAACATCGGCGACGACAAAAACAAGAGCCAGGTGACGACGCTGCTGGAAAGCCTGGTGGAGAGCAATCCCAACATCCTGTACATCACGGCGGTGGGACAATCCGTGAAGGGCTGGGGCGCGGGCGACGCGCGGGTGATGGAGGACGACTTCCTGCGGAAGGCGATGCAGCGGGCGTTTTTCACGACACAGCAGCGCGCGGAGTTCTACAGCGACCCGCTGGCTTACGGCACGGACACGCGGCCGGCGTTCATCATGGCGCTGCCGCTGACGGAGGGAGAAGAGTTCAAGGGGATGCTGGCGGCGGTGATTTCGCTGGACCGGATCATGGACCGGCTGAACGAAACGAGCGTGCGCGGGCGCGAGGTGTACGTAGTGGACCGCAACGGGCGCATCGTGGCGCATCCGAATACGCGGAAGTACGTGCCCGGGCAGGACGTGAGCACGGCGGTGCCGCTGGTGACGCGACTGAAAGCTCTGGAGGAAAAACGGAGGGCGACGGAGACGGCGCCGTTTTTCATGACCATTGACGGCAAGAGCGAGGAAATGATCGGCACGTACAGCACGCTGCCGCAAATGAACTGGGCGGTCGTCGCGCAGCGCAGCCTGGACGACGCGCGGAAAGACGCGGGCGTGGAAGAGCTGACCAAACAGGCGGTCTTTGTAGCCGTGGTGGTGGCGGTGCTGGCGCTGGTGGTGGGGGCTTGGTCGGCGTTTGGCATCAGCCGGCCGATCCGCGGGCTGGCGGAGTCCACGCAGGCCATCAGCCGCGGGGACTTCAAACAGCGGGCCAAGGTGGGCGGCGCGGCAGAGATCAGCGAGCTGGCGGAAACCTTCAACAAGATGGCCGGGGACATTGAAGCGTTCATCGCGCAGCTCAAGCAGGCCGCGGAAGAGAACCGGGAATTGTTTTTGGGGTCCATCCGCATGCTAGCCGCCGCAATTGACGAAAAAGACCCGTACACGCGCGGCCATTCCGGGCGCGTGGCCAAGTACTCTTCCATTATCGGGGAACAGCTGGCGCTTTCCGAACAGGACCTAGACCAGTTGCGCATTTCTGCTCTGCTGCACGATGTGGGCAAGATCGGCGTGGACGACCGCGTGCTGAAAAAGCCGGGGACGCTGACGCCGGAAGAATTCGACTTGATGAAACAGCATCCGGTGAAGGGCGCGAACATCATGCGGCCGGTGGCGCAACTGCGCGAAATGCTGCCGGGAATTGAATTGCACCACGAACACATGGACGGGCGCGGGTATCCCTACGGTTTGAAGGGGGACCAAATTCCCATGATGGCGCGGATCATTGCCGTGGCCGACACGCTGGACGCCATGACGACGAACCGGCCGTATCAGACAGCGCGGGACCTGGGATTCGCGATGGAACAGATCCGCAAGCTGGGCAATTCGAAATTCGATCCGAACGTAGTGGGCGCGCTGGACGCGGTGGTGGCGTCCGGAAAACTGCGGCTGAGCCCAACATTGGTGGAAGTGTGAAGAGCGAGGGTCAGGGATAGGGAACGCTTCATCCGTCTTCAGTTGTCCGTGGCGAATTACCGAGCGAAAAGTTGCACGGAAGGGGAAGCACCAGCGGGTTGCGGCGAAGGGAGAAAACCGCGCACGGTGAGACTCTCTGTCAGACCATGTCGAGGTTCCCTGCCAGCTTGCAGCACCCAAATGCGCTGGATGCCGGATAGCTCGAGGCGCTCCAGGGGCGTGGGAGGCGCTGCAACCAGGAGTTGGGGACGTCCCGCTTCGTCGGGCAGCACGGCGAAAGGCTCGGTGCGTTGCATGCGCCGGAGCCATTCCCAGGAGTAGCCGGCGTTGTGATTGGGATTGTCCAGCAAGAGCATGTCGCCAGCACGCACCTGCGAGACGACAAACTCCAACCGCTCACGCGCGGGGTCGGGCGCAACGGTGAAATGGATGGCTGTGCCGATGGAAACGAGCTTCCACGGTATGAGGACGCAAAGCAGAGCGATCCATCCTGCACGGCCGCTCAGCCGGCAAAGCAAGAAGAGGAAGATGTTGTAGGACAGCACAGCGCCGAGCACGAAGCGCGCCTCAAAAGCGCGCGCCGCAACCACGCTAAAGCCGAAGAGAATGGCGACCGGCAAACCGGTGAGAATGAAGGCCACCCAGAACCAGCGCTGCGCGGCGTCAGCGGGACGCAGCGGCGAGCCGAAGCTGCGGCGATTCAGCCACCACAAAACGAGAAGACCGAGATGCAGGACTGCGGAAACGGCAATCAACATTCGGTTCAGCGAAAAATTCTGAACCGCCCACGGGCCGAGAAAATTGAAAAAAAGCGCGGGCAGGGCGCTGATGAGTTTCTTGTGCACCCAGGTCAGGTTCGCCCCGAGACCGCGTTCCAGATAGACCGGCAGCACGTAGAAAAACCACGGCAGGAAAGCGATGCCGGGAACAAATGACGCAATGGTAAAGGCCAGCTTGCGCGGGCCTTGCAGCCAGTTCAGCACCAGGAACGCGAACAGAATCAGCAAGCCGAACAAGTGGGTGTAAACCAGCAGGAGCAGGATGGCAGTCCATGCGGCCAGCGTGCCGTTGCGCGGATTCGCTTGCCAGTTATCCCACAACAACAGCGCCGAAGATACCAGCAACAGCGCCAGACCATACATGCGCGCGCTCGTGGCCGCGCCACCAACCTGAAAAAAGAGCGTGGCAAGAACGAAGGAAAGCAGGCGCCACTCTGCTGTAATGCGCGTGGCCAGCAGAGTCAGCAGCAGGATGGCCGGAGAAACGATGAACAATGGCAGTAAGCGCGCGGCGGTGTCGGACTGGCCAAACGCAGCGAACCAGCCGCGGTGAATCAAATACATCAGCGGAGGATGAACCAAGTCGCCGCGGACCTGCGCCATCTGCTCGGAGAAGGGCAGCCCGGCAATCGTGAGCGCCCAAGCCTCGGTATCAATCAGCATGCGGCCCCAGGTGACGGCTGTGAGCAACAGATAAATCAGGACCAGCAGAGCTCCCCACGCAAACCACTTGCGGAAAGCGACGGGGGCAGCAGGCTCAGGACTCCATTCCCAAAGCATGATTTCCTCCCGGGCAAACACCGGAGGCTCGCGGAAACGGCCAGCCGAACGGGCGCGCGCGTAAACTTCTGCTAAGATTAACGAGACGCAAACGGAGATGCAAGCCACACCATGATTACTTTGTTCGGGCCGCCAGAACCAACGCTGATCGAGCGGCTGAAAGAATCCGTCAGCAAAACGCGGTCGCAACTGGCCGAGACGGTGGAAACGCTGCTCGCGGTGGAGCGGCGCATTGATCCCGCGCTGCTCGCGGAATTGGAAACGGCGCTGCTCAGCGCGGACCTGGGGCCGCGCACGACGCGGGAAATCCTCGCGGCGGTAAAAGAAAAAGTGGACCGGCAGGCGCTGACGGACGGGGCGCAACTCAAAGCGGAATTGAAGGCGCAACTCACGGCAATTCTGCAAGGGCCTGCCGGGTCGAACGGAAGACAGGCAGCGGAAGCGGGCAATGAGCCGCGAGTGACGTTTATCGTGGGCGTAAACGGCACGGGCAAAACCACGACGATCGGGAAACTGGCGAACCGGTTGCGCGCGGAAGGCCGTAGCGTGATGCTGTGCGCAGCAGATACGTTTCGCGCGGCGGCAATCGAGCAACTGGCCATTTGGGCGGAACGCAACGGCGTGCAAATGATTCGTCAAAAGTCCGGCGCGGACCCGGCGGCCGTGGTGTACGACGCCTTGGCGGCAGCGAAGGCGCGCGGCACTGACGTGGTGCTGGTGGACACCGCGGGGCGGCTGCACACGAAATCGAACTTGATGCAGGAACTCGAAAAAATGAAACGCACGGCGGCGAAACTCATTCCCGGCGCGCCGCACGATATTCTGCTGGTGATGGATGCCACCACGGGACAAAACGGGTTGAACCAGGCGCGGGAATTCACCGGGCACGTCGGCGTAACAGGAATTGTGCTGACAAAACTCGACGGCACCGCGAAGGGCGGCATCGTGGTGGCGATTGCGCGGGAATTGGGATTGCCGATACGGTTTGTCGGAGTCGGAGAAAAGATTGATGATTTGGTGCCGTTCGAGGCGAAGGCGTTTGTGGAGTCGTTGTTCGAATAATGCAATTGCCGCCCAAGAGGGCGCCGCTAAAGGTGCCCATGCAAACGATGAATCAAGACAATCGATGGATGGAGCGGGCGCTGGAACTGGCGCGGCGGGGCGTTGCGCAGACGCACCCGAACCCGATGGTGGGCTGCGTGGTGGTGCGCGGCGGGCGTGTCGTGGGCGAGGGTTACCACGTTTACGAAAAAAAGAAGCATGCGGAAATTGTGGCGCTGAAGCGCGCAGGGAAAAAAGCGCGCGGGGCGACGCTGTACGTGACCCTCGAGCCGTGCTGCTTCACGGGGCGCACCGGGCCGTGCACAAAAGCAATTATCGCGGCCGGTGTAAAGCGGGTGGTGGCGGCGATGCGCGATCCGAATCCGCGAGTGGCGGGGCGCGGATTGCGCGAATTGCGCAAGGCAGGCGTGAAGGTAGTAGTGGGCGTACGCGAAGCAGAAGCGCGACGGCTGAACGAAGCTTTCGCGAAATGGGTGCGCACAGGGTATCCGCTGGTGACGCTGAAAGTGGCGCAGACACTGGACGGCAAAATCGCGGGGCCAGCTGAGCGCGGGAAAAAGCAAAGCACGACGTGGATCACGTCACGGGAATCGCGGGCTGAGGTGCAGCGCATGCGGCATGCAACGGACGCGCTGCTGACAGGCATCGGCACAGTGCTGGCGGACGATCCGCGGTTGACGGACCGCACGGGATTGCCGCGGCGCAAGCGGCTGGTGCGCGTGGTGCTGGATTCGCGGTTGCGCATGCCGCTGAAATCGAAGCTGGTGCAATCGGCGCGCAAGGATCTGCTGGTGTTTACGACGGCGCCGATCCGCTCGGCGCAAGCGCGGGCACTGAGCCGGGCGGGCGTGGAAATCGTGCGCGTGCGAGAGAAAGACGGGCGGCCGGAGCTGCGCGCGGTGATGGAAGAACTCGGACGGCGGGAACTGCTGAGCGTGATGATTGAAGGCGGCGCGCAGGTCAACGCTGCGGCATTGGGGGCGGGCGTGGTGGATAAGGTGGCGCTTTTCTACGCGCCGAAGATGTTCGGCGAAGCGGGACTGGCGATGCTGGACACGCGCGTCGCTGCTTCGGTGGCAATGCCCGAGCTGCGAGAGATTACGTTACGGCGGAGCGGACCTGACTTCGTCGTGGAAGGATATTCTTGCAATGTTCACGG
>JAMCWK010000029.1 GCA_023481105.1 Acidobacteriota bacterium
AGCGCGAGCAGGCCGAACAAAGTAAATAAGTAACGACGAAACAATCGAGCGCCTCATGCCGACACCCCCCAGCCCGGCCAACGATTTACAGGACACTAGCGGCGCGGAAAAGCGCCGCAGCCAACGGCTGCTGGTGCGCGTTGCCGTCATCGTGATTGGCACCGACCGCGAAGGAAAGTCATTCGGCGAAGTGACGCACACCATGGTCATCAATGCGCACGGCGCGCTGGTCGAGTTGAAAGCCGAATTGCTCGACGGCCAGCGCGTGCTGCTGCGCAACAAGCAGAGCGGCGAACGGCAGTCCTGCCGGGTGGTGTGGTTCCGCAAGGCGGAGCAGGGAGTCAACCACGCGGGGTTGGAATTCACTGCTGCCGCACCGCATTTCTGGCAAGTGGACTTTCCGCCCGACGACTGGGACATGCCCATGATGCGCGCGGCGGTGCTGAAGGAATTCGGGCATCCGCTGGGAGCCGAAGAGATACCGCGTCCCCAAGCGCAGGGGGATGAGGTTTTGATTCGCGTGGAGGCCTGCGGCGTGTGCCACTCCGACCTGCACATGGCCAAGGGCGACTGGCCGGACGTGTCCGCGAAAATGTCCTGGCCGGTGACGCTGGGGCACGAAGCGGTGGGCCGCGTGGTGGAACTCGGCGCCAAAGTGACCGGCATCGCGCTCAATCAGCGCGTTGGAGTGGGCTGGCTGTACTCGACCTGCGGCGCGTGCGAGCACTGCCGCGAGGGCGCGGAAAACGTTTGCCTGCAACGCAAGGTCACCGGCATCGCCGCGCCCGGCGGCTATGCGGAATTCATGCGCGTCAAAGCCAGTCACGCCATCCCTGTGCCGGAAAATCTTTCCGCGCTGGAAGCTGCCCCGCTCTTTTGCGCCGGGCTGACTGTTTTCCACGCGCTGCACAATGCCGGACTGAAAAAGGGACAGCGTGTGGCTGTTTTCGGAGTGGGTGGGCTGGGCCACCTCGCGCTGCAAATTGCCCGGCTCGCCGGCGCGGAAACGATTGCTGTGGATGTAAGCGAGGCCAAGCTGGTGTTCGCAACAAAGTTCGGCGCTGCACAGGCCATCCTGGCCACTGATCCGAACTCGGAAAAGCTGCTGAAGGAAGGGGGCGGGCCGCACTTGGCGGTGGTTACCGCCCCTGACAAGTCTGCTTACGATCTGGCCATCCGAACGCTGCGCCGCCGGGGCACGCTGGCCGTCGTCGGGCTGCCGAAAGAGGACCTGACCTTTTTCGCGGATGACCTGGTGGTCGGGGAATTCAAGATTATCGCCTCCGCGGTGGGAACGCGCGCGGAAATGCGCGAACTGCTGGCCCTGGCTTCGGCAGGAAAGATTCGCTGTGAAGTGGAAACGTGCACCCTGGAACAAATCAACGAGGTATTTGAAAAAATGAAGCGCGGCCAACTCCTCGGCCGCGCCGTCATCCAGTTTCCGCCGAAATAACGACTAAGTGCGCCGGCGCAACCACGCGCCGAGCAATCCGCTTCCCACCAAAATTATCGTGGCCGGTTCCGGCACCTGTGAAACGGGAGATGCCGCGCCGAGCAGCTCACCCGTGCCGTTGATGTCCACGAGCAGTCCGGTGGCGCCGGTATCGTTGTACACCACAAATTGCAGCGTGTTCACGCCGGGCAGGAATCCACTGGAGATTAGGAACGGCGTCAGCGCGGTTTGCGATCCGTTAGGCAGGGAGAGACCCAGGCTCACACCATTAAGCAGGATGTCCAGGCCGGCGTTGTCGCCGGCCCAGCCGCCGGTCAACACGACCGTGGCGAGATTGAAGCCGGTGAGGTCGAAGGTCGTCGTGTACACGTAGTTGCCGGTGCCAAAGGGGTAGGCCAGGCTGTCGCGCGGGCCGATCCACTGCGCGGTCGAAGTTCCCGCCATCCAGCTCGTGAACGGGTACACGCCGGGCGTGTTGGCTACATACGCCTCCGGGCCGTTGAAGACGGAATCCGCGCCAAACGTCAGCGTGTAGTGCGCATCCACGCTGGCATTTGCTGCGGGCTGGCCGGTGGACGTGACACCCGTGCTGAAGATTGGGACCGAATCCGCTTGCGCCGGCACCACCGCAGCTAGCAGCAGCACCCCCAGCACCAAAGCGATTCGTTTCATCATTTGCAACTCCTCGGAAACCTCAGCTCCCAGTTCCTGCAACGCATCCGATGCACTGAGAGTTTCCGCTTATGAACTAAGCATTTGTGATGCCACGCAGCGAATCTTGCATGTGCGTCCAGATCTCTTCGCGGCTCTATGCAATGCAATTTCGGGAAGGACGATTTTTGGAGTGAAGTACCAGGAGTGGAGAGCAGAGTTTTTTGTTTTCATGAAAATGATTGCACACGCGCAGAATTTCCCGAATCGGGCGAAGCGCCTTGCCCGAAATGGAAGGCCACCAAAAATTTCTTGTGCGTCTGTGAGTGCAGGAAAGCCGCTAAAACACAGGCTCCGCTAGCTTGGCGAGAATCACGCCGGACGCTTTTTCCACGTCGGCGTGCAGCGAATTGCCGTGCGCGTCCATGGTGACGATGGCCGGAAAATCCTTCACGCGGATGCGCCACATGGCTTCCGGCGTACCCAGGTCAAGCAGCTCCACGCCGAGCACGTCGGTGATGCACCGCGCGTAATATTGCGCCGCGCCGCCGATGGCGTTCAGATACACCGCGCCGTGCTCTTTCAGCGCCGCCAGCGTCTTCGCGCCCATGCCGCCTTTGCCCATCACCGCGCGCACGCCGAAGCGCTTGATGATCTCGTGTTCGTACGGCTCTTCGCGGATGCTGGTGGTGGGCCCCGCGGCGGTCATGCGGTAGTGGCCGTCTTCTTTCATCACCACCGGCCCGCAGTGATAGAGAATCGCGCCGCGCAGGTTGGTCGGCGAATCGTGATGCATCAGGTAGTGATGCACGGCGTCGCGGCCGGTGACCATCTCGCCTTGCAGCAGCACGACGTCGCCCACGTGCAGCGCGCGAATTTTTTCGTCGCTGAGCGGCGCTTCGAGCACGACTTCGCGCCCGGTGCGCGGAAAGCCTTCCGTGCGCGCCATTTTTGCGGGCGGTTTCTCGTCGCGGTAGAGCCAGCGCTTGATAGCGCCGGTGCGCGCATCGAGAATCACGCCCAAGCGGCGAAACGCCCAGCAGTCGTAGGCCACGCTGACGAAAAAGCTTGCCGGCAGTCGATTCAGCACGCCGATTTTGCAGCCGATGAGCGTGACTCCTCCACCGAAGCCCATGGTGCCGATGCCCAAGGTGTTCGCCGCTTGCATGATGTAGTTTTCCAGCTTCGCCAAATCCGAAATTGGGTTCGTGTCGTCGAGCGAGCGGAAAAGCTGCGCCTTGGCGTGCGCGTAGCCCTGCGTGCGGTCGCCGCCGATACACACGCCGAGCGCACCCGCGCTGCAGCCTTGCCCCTGCGCCTGCCACACCGCGTGCAGCAGGCACTTGCGCACGCCGTCGAGCGTGCGGTCAGCGCGGCCCAAATGCGGCAGTTCGCACGGCACCGAGTACTGAATATTCTTATTTTCGCAGCCGCCGCCCTTCAGCAGCAGTTTTACTTCAATCTCGTCATTGTTTTCCCACTGCTCGAAATGCACCGTGGGCGTGCCTGGACCGAGGTTGTTGCCGCTGTTTTTGCCGCTGAGCGAGTCCACCGAGTTTGGCCGCAGCTTGCCCTTCGCCGTCGCGTCGGCAATGGCCTCGACAATTTGTTTTTTCATCGCCAGTTGATTTGCGCCGACCGGCGTTTTCACTTCGAAGGTGGGCCAGCCGGTGTCCTGGCAGATGGCGCCCTCGGCTTCGACGGCCATGTCAATGTCGTTGGCGATGACCGCCAGCGCCTGCGACGCCTGCGTACCGGACGTCTCGCGGTCCAGCGCCACATCCATGGCCCGGCGCACGTCGGCGGGGAGATTCGTCGAGGTCTGCACAATGAGTTGGTAGATGCTCGGCTTGAAGGCTTGCATAACAACTCTCCTTCGCGGCACCCAGTATGGTAGCAGCTAGTGAGTTGTTCCTTCAATTTCCGCGGAGAATTTTGATCGGCAATGCTACGACTTGCGGCGGCGCCGCAGCCAGCCTGCAGCCAGCCCGCTCGAAACGAGCAAGAGAGTCGCCGGCTCCGGGACCGGGTTTGCATTGCCGACAATCTCAAATCCCATGGTGCCACCACCGCCTACGAAGAGAGACGCGGGCGGGAGCTGCGTGTTCACGCTGGACGGGCCGGCGCTGTACCGTGATCCAACACTCCCGACAGTGCTCGCCAGAATGGGGCTGGGCATGGTCCATTCGATCGATGCATCGCCCGAGCTGACCACGAGGTAGTAGGTCCCAGGGCCGAGGACCAGATTTGTGGAGAGCGGAGCCCATGAAAGTACCGTCGTATTCGGCACTACGGCCGACGACGTCCAAGTCCCTTGCGCCAGCACATTCGCCTGGGTGGGCGGCCCATTTTGGATGCAAGGGAGTCCGGCGCAAATCGCATTCGTCAACTGGATCTGTATAGTCCCCGCGGTGCCAAAGGTGCCCAGCGCCATGAGCACATTCACACCGGTCACCTGAATTGTTGAGGTGAGCGTAAACTGTTGTGCCCCGGTGTGACCGGAATCGATGATAAAGGAAGCGCCATTCCAAGTGGCGCCGGTGCCCAACAGCACGGAATCCGCGTGAGCGGGAAACGCAGAAAACAGCAGTGTCATGAACCCGATTACAATTCCTCGCTTGAGCATCTTGTAGAGGCCTCCCTAAGATTGAATTACGGGGACAGCCAGGCATTGTAGCCATGACAGGTGCTTGCTCCACAAGCGACAAATGACGAAAGCCTCGCGATATCGCTATTTGCCGCCATCTGCCGTACTGGTGGTACAATAACGCCACGTTCCCGCCTCTCGGAGGCTGAAGTGAGTTCAGATCCCGGCCCGAACGATAGAAGTGCGCTTACCACCTGGAAGGACATCGCGCAGCATTTTGACCGCGACGTGCGTACCGTCCAGCGCTGGGAAAAAGAAGAGGGCCTTCCCGTCCACCGGCACATCCATCAGCGCAAGAGCAGCGTGTATGCCTATGCGGATGAATTGCAAAAGTGGTGGCTCGAGCGGGGTGTTATGCTCGCGGAACCACAACCAACACCTGCTACCGAAGCCTCGCCACACGCGAGCAATGTTTCAATTGCACGGCTTGTGGCCGCGAGCCTTTTGGTCCTAGCCGCGGTAACGGGCCTTGCATACGTGGTCTCCACCGCGGCCATGAAGAATCACATACTCGCGTCCTCTGTGGCTTCCGTTTCCCTGCGCGGGAACACTCTGGTAGCGCTTGACAAGAGCGGCGATGTTTCATGGACGTACAAGTTTCCGCAATCGCCGGGAACCTTTACTGGCGCGAAAATCATTCCGGGGGCGGACATTGGCAGTGGAGCGCGGGTTCTGACGGCCATGGTTCCGGAAACCGAAAGCCAAAGCCTGCTTTTGCTTTTCTCCCCGGACGGCAAAATGCTGTGGAACTTCCGCGCCAATGACACGCTCCTATTTGGCAGGCAAAGTTTTGGCGCGCCGTGGAGATTGCGCGAGTGGGGCTCCTTCGAAATCGCGGGGGAAAGGAAGTTCCTGGCGGCGCTGGCTCACCACACATGGTGGCCATCGCAATTGGTCATGCTCGATGAGCAAGGGCAGATTGCCGGCAGGTTCGTGAACTCAGGATGGATTGCGAACGTGGAACGCACCGATGGACCTCTGGGGCCCTTGCTGCTCGCCGGCGGCGCGAACAACGCGCGTGACGCGGGCATGATTGCCGTATTGGACGCCAAAAACATCAGCGGGAGCTCTCCGGAGAATGCGGGCTCGCTTTACGAATGCAAGAACTGTCCGGCAGGACGGCCGCTGAAGTATTTTGTCTTCCCGCGGTCCGAGCTCAACCGGGCCACTGGCTCCACGTACAACTTTGCGAACGCAGCAGCAAATGGAAGGCAGATTGTCATGCAGACGTGGGAGAATGACGACGTTGCGCTGGACCGAATCGCCGCAGGGGTGTACGAATTCTCGACCGACTTGCAGCTTCTGCGCGCGTCCTATAGCGACCGTTACTGGGAACTTCACCGCAAGCTGGAACTGGAAGGGAAAATCAAACATTCCAAAGCTCAATGCCCAGACCAAAAGGGCCCTCGAAGCCTGCTTGCCTGGGATCCGCAAAACGGCTGGAAAGAAATCCGGCCGAACTGAACCCCGCGCTTCATGTGGCGGCGGGCTTGGTCTTTTTTAGCTCAAACGCGCGCACAATCACGAACGCCAGCAGGGCAAAAATGAAAAATGCGAGCAACAACATCACGGTGCCCTGCAGTGCGCTGATGACGCTGCGGTAGATTTCCAGCACCCAGCGTTCCTGAGTGAGCTCGATCAGCTTGCCGTCGCGCGCGTTGGGCGTGATGTACTTTTCCAAATCCCACACGCGCACGCCGCTGGAAATGCCCACGACGTAAATCGCAAAGCGCAGGTATTTCTCCCACGCCGCGCTGATTTCGTCCTGGATGATGCGCTGCAGCATGGCGCGAATCGGTTTGGCGAAAATGGCGGCGACAATAAAAGACATCAACACGGAAATCACAAACGTCACGGCCAGAAGAGTGAAGAACATTCCCGGCCTCCTCTGCGAAATTTGCCGACCTCCGGAAAGACCCGCGGGGGCATGCTTCCCAGCGTGGCGCCACTGAACGTAGTGCAATGGGGAACGCCCTGCAAGCGACATGGTGCGACATCGGCAGGAATCTGGAGCGCTGTCCGACTATTTCGCGCTGGGAGGGGTTGCGACCGCCGCCACGCGAAGCGTCGCTCTCTTGCTGAGCACTGACCACTGACAACTGATTACTGCAATTTACTGCAATGCGGAAGGAGGGATTTGAACCCCCACGGGTTTTACCCCACAGGATCCTAAGTCCTGCGCGTCTGCCAATTCCGCCACTTCCGCGCGGTAAATTGAGTATAGCACCCGCCGAGAACGTCGGGCGCAGCATGCTGCGCCCCTACTTTGGCTCGGCGTAATCCAGGTTTGGCGGAGGCGCGGCGCCGCCGGGGCCTTTCAGGTAGTGTTCCATCCACTCCATCATACGCAGCGAATAATCGAGCCGCGACGCGGCGCGGCGGTTGCCGTGCTGTTCGCCGGGGTAGCGCACCCAGCGCACGGGCGCCTGGTTCAGCGTTTTCAAGTAGCGATAGAGCATCATGCCCTGCGTCGGATGCACGCGCGGGTCGTCCATGCCGCCGAGGATGAGCAGCGGCGTGCGACTCTTCTGCACGTGATAAATCGGGCTGCGCTCCAAAAATTTCTGCCAGTTGTCCCACGGATAGTGCAGCGCGTGGACCAGCGTCTCTTCTTGCGGAATATCCGTGGTGCCGAACTTGGCGATTTTGTCGCTGATGCCGACGAACATCACGCCCGCCGCGAAGCGATTGGAGTAATAGGTCGCGCCCCACGCTGTCGCGTAGCCGCCGTAACTTCCGCCGGTGATGCCGACTTTCGCCTTATCCACGAGGCCCGTTGCAATCAGGTGGTCCACCGCGTCCACGTAGTCGTCAAACTCTTTGCCTGCGGGATCGCTCTGGCTCAACTTGGAAAAC
Source organism: Acidobacteriota bacterium (assembly GCA_023481105.1). Lineage (GTDB taxonomy): Bacteria > Acidobacteriota > Terriglobia > Acidiferrales > UBA7541 > JACQDE01. The sequence goes on from JAMCWK010000029.1 coordinate 7,608, forward strand.
GCCAGTCCGCGTCCGGTGGAGCCGCGATAATTCGGATAGAACACCGCGAAGCCGCGCGCCGCGGCCACCTGCCCGGGGTTCGAGTAGCCCGTCAGCCAGCCGTTGGCGTAGCGCGCTTCCGGCCCGCCGTGCACCACGAGAATCAGCGGATAGCGCTGCCCCTTCACTTCGTCGAGCGGGCGGATGAGCATGCCCTCGAGCTCCAGGCCGTCGCGCGCCTTGTACTTCACCACTTCTTGCGTGGCGAGTTTCTTCTGCGCCAGCCACGGATTCACATCCGTGAGCCGCTTCGGCTGCGCCTCGCCGTGCTTCATGGCGAAGACGTCGCTGGGACGATGGTCCGATTGCGCGACGAACGCGGCGGAAAGGCCGTCGCGCGAAAGCGTGAATCGGTCGAGGATTCTGCCGCTGGCGGGGATAATTGTTTTGCGCTCGCCGCCCAGAGAGATTTTCTCAAATGTAGTTGCCACGCCTTCATCGCCGATGAACATCACCGTGTCGTTGTTCTGCCAGGCGATAGCGCCGACGTGGCCTTCGTAGTTTGGCAGCAGTTCCTTGAGCGCGCCGCCCGCTGCGGGCACGACCATCAGGCGCCCCGCCGCGGGGTCGTTGCGGTCCGCCGCGGAAATCATGGCGATGTATTTTCCGTCCGGGCTCCACGCAAATTGCCCGAGCTTGCCCGGGTTGTTGAATTGCGCGAGGACTTTTCCCTCTTCGCTGAACACATAAATCTTGCGGCTCATCAGGTCGTCGTCCACCAGTGGCGTAGGCGCCAGCGCCACGGCGATTTTTTCTCCTACCGGGTTCCAAGTGATGGCGCTGGCCGAGCCGGGCAAATCCACCATGTGCGGCTTGCCGGCGGTTCCCGACGCGTCGAGCTCCGCCATCCACACGCGCACCGGGCGCAGGTTTTCTTCATAGACCACCTGATTGAAGCCGCGCTCGGCAAGCTTGCGCTGCGCTTCGGGCACCGCTTCCTGCGCCAGGTAGGCGACGTGCATCATGTGCGGGCAGAAGGTGTAGCCGGAAATGGACGTCTCCGCGCCCGCCACTTTCCTGGCTTCGCCGCCGTCCGCGGGAATCACGTAAATCGAATTGCCGCGGTCGCCCGCGCGCCGCGCGAGAAATGAGATGCCTTTTCCGTCCGGCGTCCACTGCACGGCGGACACGTTGACCGCGCCGGTGATGAACGCGCGCGACTTCCCGTCGGCGCCCAGCATGTGCAGCTCGGTCCATGCCCCGCCGTCGTCCTCGGTCATGGGATTGCGCGGCACGCTCAGCACGTAGGCGATTTGCGTTCCGTCCGGCGAAATCACCGCGTCGCCGACCGTGCGGATGCGCGCCACGTCGTGCGGCGTGATTACGCTTTGCGCCGCTAGCGGCAGCGCCGCAAACAACATCAGCATGGCCAGCGAAATAGAAACTCGCGCAGCAAGAGACAAAACTCGAATGCGGTTTTTCATGGTGGAAATTTCCTTTCCGAAGCTCAACGGCGGAAGCTCGGGCCGGGCGCAGACTGCAGACTAGCCCCGCGCCCGTGCGTTGTCAATTTGTTCGCGTCGCGCATCATTCAAGCTGTTTGCCCTTGGTTTCCGGCAGCGCGAGCGCGAACAGCGCGGCGGCAGCGAACGCCGCGGCGCACAGCAGGAACGCGGCGCCGAGCTCGATGTGGTAGTAGCGCACGAGCGCGCCAACAGAGAAGGGCGCAAGCGCGGAGATGCCGCGCCCGATGTTGTACGAGAGGCCCATGGCGGTGGCGCGGATTTCCGTGGGAAACAGCTCCGAGGCGATGGCGCTGAAGCCGGAAAAAAATCCCGTTCCAAAAAACGCCACGAATGGCCCGAGGATAAGCAGCCACGTCGCGTCCCTGGTCATGCCGTAGATGGGGACCAGCACCGCTGCCGCCAGCAAATAAACGATGTAGCTGATGCGCCGGCCGAACTTGTCCGCCGCAAATCCAAACAGCGTATAGCCGAGCCATTTTCCAACGCCCATCACCAGCAGCCAGGCGGTAGTTTTTGCGAGATTGGGATTTCCGCCCGCCTCGCGCAGTCGCTCGGTGAGGTAGGTGGCCATCCAGTAGAACAGCCCCCAGTAGCCGAACATGCCGCAGGCGTTCATAGCTGTGGCTAAAAAGCCGTGCCAGCGGATGTCTTTGCGCCACAGCAGGCGCAAATTGATCGGTTTTTTCTGCTGGCCGTGCGCCAGCCAGATTTCCGATTCGGGGACATCGCGCCGGATCCACAAACACAGCAGCGCCGGTAACACGCCCACAAAAAACACCGCGCGCCAGCCCAAGTGAAATTGCTGCAAGATCAAAAACGTCACGCCCGCGGCGATCATTTCCCCGATGGCCCAGGTGGATTGCATGATGCCCAGCGCCTTGCCGCGGTGTTCCGCGGGCCAGACTTCGGCGATGAGCGCCGCGCCGGTGGTCCATTCCCCACCCATGCCCAACCCAAGAATCAACCGGAACAGCGCCAGCTGCCAGAACGTGCTGGAAAGCCCGCACGCTCCGCTGGCGATGGAATACACGAGGATGGACAGCATCAGCGCGCGCGTGCGCCCCACACGGTCGGCGATGAACCCGAACATCGCGCCGCCCACCGCCGACGCTCCCAGCGTCAGCAACCCCAGCAAGCCGCCGAGATCCTCGCGAATGCCGAAGTCGGTCATCAGGTAGGGCAGCACCATGGAGAGCAACATCACGTCCATGGCGTCGAGCATCCAGCCCATGCCGCCGGCAATGAGCGATTTGCGCTCGGCGGGCGTGACATTGGCCGGCCACTCCAGGCCAAAGATTTTCCGCGTGCCGCGTGGCGCGGGAAGGGTAGAGGGCGTTGTGGGTTTGTTGCTCATGCGCGTGATTCGAACTGGCGCGCCATTCTACAGAATCCCTGCGGCGGCTCCAAAATATCCTTCGAGCGGGCGCCGAAGCGCCGGTGGAACTCGGGCTTGACTTTTCTGAGTACAGAGCGCAAAGTCCTGCGTCCCCCAATTTTGACCAGGAGATTCCTATGCCCGTCAAGAAGTCGGCGAAATCGAAGAGCAAGCCCACCGCAAAGGAGCTCAGCGAGCAGCGGCGCAAAGTGAAACTAGGCGTTTCTTCGGAAGCCGCGCGCAAGGCCCCGGCCCGCATTGCCGGCGGCGATGATGATCTGGACGATTTGGAAGTCGAGCGGTAGCCAAAGTTTCGTCGGGCAACCGTATCTACCTTTCATTCCAGGGAAAATGGTCCCCAGGCGTTGCCTCCACCTCGGGGTGAACTTGGGGTGTGCGTCTGCGGCGACTTTTTGTTTTCAGGGCACATTCCTTCATAGCTGCTGACCGGCATTCAGGACAAGAAAGTCGCAATTCTCAATTCTCCTTGCATAAAATGTAACTTGACAAGTTGTTTGGAATTCTGCACAGTTCGCGGAACATTTTTCGCGTAAAGGAGCCCTTTATGCCGACTAAGAAGTCCGCGCATTCCAAAAGCAAGTCCACGGCAAAAGAGCGCAGCGAACAGCGGCTCAAAGTGAAACTGAGCGTCGGATCGGAAGCCGCGCGCAAGGCGCCACTCCGCGTCAGCACCGGCGACAACGACGATTCTGTGGACCTGGAAGTCCAGCGCTAGCCCCCTTTCCGCCGGTCGGCGTTTTTAATGGCCACGGGAACGGCGTACCCGTAGTGTGGCTTGCCTCCGAATCCTCGCCAAACTTCCTTGCCCAAGCGCGCCGCATCTGATAGCTTCCTCGCCAGTGGACTTCGTTCCTGACGTATAGGAGGTAGCCATGGCGTTCTGCAGTAGTTGTGGTGGAAACATCGCGGAAGGCGCAGCTTTCTGCCCGCAGTGCGGCAAAGGACAGGGCGCAGCTCCGAGCGGCGGCACGCCGGCCGGCGCGCAGAGCGGCCTTGCGGAAAATGTCGCGGGCGGTTTGAGCTACGTGCTGGGCTGGCTGACGGGAATTATCTTCCTGCTGATTGACAAGCGACCCTCCGTTCGCTTCCATGCCGCGCAGTCCATTGTGGTGTTCGGCGCGCTGCATGTGATTCAAATCGTTTTCGGATATGTTTTCGGCTTCGGCTTTTTGTTCGGAGGCGGCGCCTCGATGGGCACCTGGGCCATTGCCGGGCTGATCTCGACGGTGATCGGTCTCGCGTGCCTGGTCCTCTGGATTCTGTTGATGGTGAAAGCCTTTCAGGGCGAAAAGTTCCGCGTGCCGGTCGCTGCTGATTTTGCCGAGAAGCTCGCGGGCAAGTAGCGAAAAAATCCGGCTTCCCCAAGAATCCCCCACGGTTGCGCGCTGCGCGAAAGCGTTGCGCGGCGGCTTTCTGCTTGACAATCTTTTTCTGAGACCGCATCTTTATTGGCTTTACTCAAGCGCGGATTCGCTGCTGTGCGCGCTGGGTTAAGCTGGGGAGCCCGTGAAGGTAAGCCTCTGCTACCACGACCGCTGCTTTGATGGCGCCGCCTCCGCGGCCGTGTTCACGCGTTTCTACCGCGAGCGCATCAATCCCGGCGCGGAGTTCTGCCTCACAGGCATGACCCACAAGGCCACGCACCCCTTCGCCGGCAACGTTTTCGACGGCGACGAAAACGCCATCGTGGACTTCAAGTATTCCACCTCGCCGCAGCTCACCTGGTGGTTTGACCACCACCAAAGCGCTTTCCTCACTCCCGCCGACGCCGAGCATTTCAAGAAGGACCGCAGCGGAAAAAAATTTTACGATCCGGAATACAAGTCCTGCACCAAGTTCCTTGCCGACATTACCAGCAAGCACTTTGGCTTCAATCCCGCGCCGCTGGCCGAGCTGATTCACTGGGGCGACATCATTGACGGCGCGCAGTATCCCACGCCGGAATCGGCCGTGCGCCTGACGGAGCCCGCCACGCAGCTTGCGCTGGTCATCGAAAACGCGCCCGAGCAGAGCTTCACGTCCCGGCTGATTCCGGAGCTGGCCGCACGCTCGCTGGGCGACGTCGTGCGCCTGCCGCTCGTCGCGCAGCATCTTCAACCGCTGCTCAAGCGGCACGAGCACTCGCTCGAAGTCATGCGCCAGCGCACCGAAGCGCGCGGCGGCGTGATCTATTTCGACGTCAGCGGCGACGACCTCGAAGGCTACAACAAATTTATTCCTTACTTCCTGCATCCCGAATGCGTTTATTCGGTGGGACTGAGCGCGTCGAAAGTGCGCGCCAAAGTCAGCGTCGGCTCCAATCCCTGGAACCACGCGCCGCTGGAGAAAAACCTGGCGTCCATCTGCGAAAAATACGGCGGCGGAGGCCACGCCCGCGTCGCCGCCATCTCCTTCGAGCCCGGTGACCTCGCGCGCGCCCGCCAGGCGGCGCTCGAAATCGCCGCCACTTTGCGCAGCTAGTTCCGCTCTTTCCTTTCCGGGCACACTCACTTTTTTGCTGTAGCCGTGCGGCTGGCTTGCGATACTCTCTCTGCGACGGAGCGCACCATATGAATCCTTTCGCAGGCGAAGAACGGCGGCGCAGCGGGCGCGTGGAGTCCAAACGCGCGGTGCTGATTACTCCAATCCAAGGCGAGCCGCGGCCGGTCACTGCGTTCACTTTTTCCGTCAGCCAATTCGGCTGCGCGGTGCGCTGCGCGACCACTCTTCCTCCGGGCTCGCTGGTGACGCTCGAATGCGACGGCAAGAAAATGCCCGCCAAGGTGACTTTTGTGCTGAAAAGCTCCGCGCTGGAAGGATTCGAGCTGGGCATTGCCTTCGATGCCGACGGCTGCGAATTCTGGGGCCAGAAATTCTAACTGCAAGCGAGTTTGCCGGCGGGAGGAGACTATGCAAGGACATTTCGACGAAACTTTGGTGACCACTGCCAACGATTTGCCGGGCTATCGCGTCGTGCGCCACCTGGGGATGGTGCGCGGCGTCGTCGTGCGCTCGCGGAGCATTCTGGGCACGATTGGCGCTTCGCTGCAAACCATCGTGGGCGGTAACATCACGCTCTTCACCGAGCTGTGCGAGAAGACCCGCCAGCACGCCTACGAGCTGATGATCCAGCACGCCGCCGAGCGCGGCGCCAATGCCATCCTGGCCATGCGCTACGACGCCAACGAAGTCATGCAAGGCGTCACCGAAGTGCTGGCCTATGGCACCGCCGTGCAGGTCGAGCGCATTCCCTGAGCCTTCGTCGCCCAGCGCCCCTTCGCCATGGAATCGACAAAATCTGCAAATCCCATTAAGATAGTGCAGGCTTCAACTGTGGGCCGCTAGCTCAATTGGCAGAGCAGCAGACTCTTAATCTGCGGGTTCCAGGTTCGATTCCTGGGCGGCTCACCATCTTCAGTTGATTTTTGTGCCAGGGTCGTCCGTAGTGCGGCGGAGCTGTTCCAGCAAGGTCTGCTGCCAGGATTGTTGTTTGCGGAAGAGCGACTTGGCATTGGCGCGCAAGTACTGTTCTTCTTCAGCGCTGAGGTCTTTGCTGGTCAGCACGAACACAGGCAGGCCGGCCGTGCGCGGGTCGGCTCGCCACTCCGTCAACAGGTCGAACCCGCTCACTTTGGGCAGGAGTAGGTCGAGAATCACCAGTTGCGGCAGCGTCTTGGCCACGGCCGCGCGGGCCTTTTCTCCGTCGGCGGCGCACAGTACGCAGTATTTTTCCGCAAGCAGCAACTCCGCAATCATCTCGCGCGTGGCGGAATCGTCCTCCACCACCAGGATGCCTTCCCCGGCATTCCCACCCGTCCGTTTTTGCAGGCAGCGTCGCACGGCCGCCAGCAGATTTTCCTTTTGCACCGGCTTGACCAGATATTCATCGGCGCCCAGCGTGGCCCCCACCGCCGGCTGGTCCACAACCGTGACGATGATGACCGGGATGGCTTTCGTGCGCGGGTCGTTCTTCAAGTTCGCCAGCACCTCCCAGCCCATCGTCGGGTTCATCAGCACGTCCAGAGTGATGGCCCGGGGCTGCAGCTCTGCCGCTTGGGCCACCGCTCGATTCGGCCCGTTGCAGATGGATACTTCAAATCCCTCCGCCTGCAGCTGGACTTCGATTAATCGGGCAGACACCGGGTCGTCTTCGATCACCAGCACGCGCCCGCCCGGACGCGCCAGCCTTCCTGTCTTTCCGCTTACGGTTTCGAGATGGCTGACGGCGGCGGGAAGGGAAAAGCTGAAGCAGCTTCCTTTGTTCAGTTCACTTTCCAGGCTCAGTTTGCCTCCGTGCAACTCCACCAGTCGCTGCGTGATGGCCAGGCCCAGGCCGGTGCCCTCGGAGGCCGTCCCATGCTTTTGCATGCGCACAAACGCGTCGAAGATTCGCTTCTGCTCCTCGACGGGAATCCCCGGCCCGTTGTCGCGGACCTCCACGCGCACCTTGCCGTTTTCCGCCTGCGCCCGCAAGGCAATCGTTCCGCCTTCCAGCGTGAACTTGATGGCGTTGCCCACCAGGTTCATCAGCACCTGCTTCAAGCGCATGGCATCTGCGCGCACGCTCAGCGACGGCGCACAATTCACGGTAAACTGCTGGGACTTCTTGCCGGCCAATGGCCGCAGGTCAGAAAGCACTTCCTCAAACGTGGATTCCATCGGGACGCTTTCAATGGCCAGTTCCATCCGTCCGGCTTCGATCTTGGAAAGATCCAGAACGTCGTTGATCAGCCGGAGCAGGTGCTTTCCCCCGCTGTGGATATGGTGGACGTAACGCTGCTGGCGCTCGTTCAGCGGACCATATTGTTTTTCCGCCAGCAACTCGGAGAAGCCCAGCACCGCGTTCAGCGGCGTGCGCAGTTCGTGGCTCATGGTAGAGAGGAATTGGTCCTTGAACCGGCTGCCGCGCTCCGCTTCTTGGCGTCGCGATTCCAATTCCCGGTTGGCTTGCTCCAATTCCGCGGTGCGTTCGAGGACCCGCTTTTCCAGCTCCTCGTTGAGCTTGCGGATTTCCTCCTCGGCGCGCTTGCGGGCGGTGACGTCCTGCTTGATAGCAACAAAGTGCTCCACCTCTCCACCCGCATTGCGCACAGGAGTGATGGTCATCTCCTCATCGTAGAGAGAACCGTCTTTTCTGCGGTTGGTCATTTCGCCGTGCCACACCTGCCCCGCCAGAATAGTCTCCCACATCCGTTTGTACAGTTCCGGTGGATGCACTCCCGACTTCAAGACCCGCGTGTGCTGGCCGATACATTCTTCCGCCGTGTAACCCGTCAGGCGGGTGAAGGCCGGATTGACCCAGCTAATCTCCCCCTGGCGGCTGCTGAGGAGAATCGCGTTGGCGGCCGATTCCAGCGCGGCCGCTTGCAGGCGCAGCTTCACTTCGGCCTTCTTGCGCTCGCTGATGTCCCGCAACACCACCACGCTGCCGCGCAGCACCCCGCTGGGATCGCGAAGTGCCGTGCACGTCATATCAAAGACCTTGCCGATCCGCGGCTCTTCCAGTTCTCCGCGCGCATTCACGCCGCTTTCCAGCAGAGATTCGTGCGGGCATCTCCGGTTTTCTATTCGGCGGCAGCTCAGCACCTCGAAGCAAGGTTTGCCGATTAATTGCGGAAACTTCAGCCCGAAGATTTCGGTGGTCACCAGGTTGGCGCGCTGCACGCGGCACTCCTCGTCCAGCAAGAATACCGGGTCGGGAACCGTGTCAAACGTCAACTCCCACTCACGCTTCCCAGCCACAATCAGTTCCTGCAAGTGGACCGCTTCTTCGCGGTGCGCCTTCTCCTGCAAGGCGCGGCCCACCGCAACCGGCAGGCGATCCAGACGGTGCTTCAGAATGTAATCCGCTGCGCCGCGCTTCACGTAGTCTACCGCAGCTTCATCTCCCAGCGTGGCCGTGAGCACCAACAAAGGGATGTCCTTGCCCGTTTTTTGCAGCATCTCCAGGGCTTCTGCGCCCGTCCAGGTGATCAGATTGTGATCGGACAGGATGATGTCGTAGTCCGCCTGTGCCAAACGGTTCTGAAAATCTGACAGCGAATCCACCACATCAAAAGACACGGCATATCCCGCTCTTTTCAGAGTGGCCACCGTCAGTTCCGCGTCGGCTTTCGAATCTTCTACAATCAGCAGCCGCAAGGGGCGTGCTCTGCCAGGTGGTTTACGGGCCGGCGGTTTGGTTGCGATTCCCATCGCTTGACACTCCTTGTTACGCCTGGGCCTTGCCGCGCCTGCTAGGCGGGCTTGAATGCCGATTGCGGCGGCGATTGATTCACCACCAACCAGAACAGTCCCAGTTGCTTGACGACCTCTCGGAACTGCTCAAAGTTCACCGGTTTCTGGATATAGGCGTTCACGCCAAGTTGATAGCTGTTGACCATGTCTTTCTCTTCTCGGGACGCCGTCAAAATGACGACCGGGATGGCTTTCGTTCGCGGATCGGTCTTCACCTGGCGCAACACCTCGATCCCGTCCACCTTGGGCAGCTTTAAATCCAGCAACACCACCTTGGGGCCGTTCACGAATGAGCGCTCGCGATGCGGGCCCCGGCAGAAAAGGAAATCCAGTGCCTCTTCGCCGTCGCGCGCGATAGCCACTTGGTTGGCCAGCTTTTCCTGGCGCAAGGCATGCAGCGCCAGCTCCAGGTCGTCGGGGTTGTCTTCCACAAGGAGAATCTCCACTTCGTTCTTCGACATGTTCTTCGACATGCTTCACCTCCAGCTTTCTGCTGTGGTTTTCGATGGAATGCTTTCCGGATTTCCCAGCGAAAAATAGAAAGTGGCGCCCTTGTCCAGTTCTCCGTTCGCCCATACTTTGCCGCCATGCTTGCGGACGATTCGCTGCACGGTGGCCAGTCCGACTCCGGTGCCCTCGAAATCCTCCGGGCGATGCAGGCGCTGAAATACGCCGAATAATTTGTCGGCGTACTTCATGTTGAAGCCTACGCCGTTGTCGCGCACAAAGACCGTGGAGTGCCCATTTTCCAGAGTGGTGGCCACCTGGATCACCGCGCGTTCCCGCGTGCGCGTGAACTTGAGCGCATTGGACAGCAGGTTGGCGAAAACCTGTTTCATCAGCGCGGGGTCGCACTCTACAAACGGAAGGTTGCCGATCTGCCACTCGATTTGCCGCTCGGCTGTTTCCGCCTTCAAGTCCGAAAGCACTTCCTGCACAATGGAATTCAGCCCCGCGACTTGCACGGTCAGTTCCCGTCGGCCCACCCGCGCCAGGTTCAGCAAATCGTCCACGAGTTGGCCCATCTGCTGCGTGCCCGCGCGGATGCGCTCCAAATACCGCTGGGCCTCCGCAGCGAGCTGCGGCTGAAATTCTTCCAGAAGAATTTTGGAGAAGCCGTCCACGTGCCGCAGCGGGGCGCGCAAATCGTGCGAAACGGAATAGGTGAAGGCTTCCAGTTCCTTGTTGGCCGCTTCTAGTTGCGCGGTGCGCTCGATGACGCGCCGTTCCAGCTCTTCATTCAGTTTTTGAATTTCCTCTTCCGCCCGCTTACGCTCGGTCAGGTCGCGCGTCACTTTCGCGAAGCCGCGCAATTGCCCGCTCGCGTCGCGCATGGCGGTAAGGATGACGTTGGCCCAAAAGCGGCTGCCGTCTTTGCGAACACGCCACGCGTCGACTTCCAGGCGCCCTTGCGCCGCCGCAATCTTCAATTCTCTCTCTGGCTTTCCCCCTTCCGTTTCTTCCGGTGAGTGGAAGCAAGAGAAATGCTTGCCGATGATTTCCTCGGCGGAATACCCCTTGATTCGTTGGGCGCCCGCATTCCAACTGGTTACCGTGCCGAACGGATCCAGCGTGAGAATGGCGTAATCCTGCACGCTTTCCACCAGCAGGCGATAGTTTTCTTCGCTCCGCCGCAATGCTTCCTCCGCCCGCGTGCGCTGCCAGACTTCGCGCTTGAGGAGAATGAAAACTCCCAGCATCAGCACAATGCCGACCACTGCGCTGGCAATACTCGTAACCGTGGCCGTGCGTGCGCTGGCGTGCGAGCGGGCTTCCCGGACGGCAAGCGCTTCATTCTCCGCACTGCGCATCTCGTAAACCACCGCGCGAATCTCATCCATAATTTCCTGCCCAGGACCTTCCAAAATCGCTTGGGAAGCTGCCTCCAGGCTTTTGGTCCTGCGCAGTTCGATCCGCTCCTTCAGCCCGCTCATTTTCTGCTGGATGAGATCATCTAATCGTTGCAGGCGCTGCTGGTGTTGCGCATTCTCCGCCGTTAGATTGCGTAGAGTCGCGAACTCTTCGGGGACTTCGGTTACGGCTGCCTTGTAAGGAGCCAGAAATTTGTCTTCCCCGGTCAGGATGTAACCGCGTTGTCCTGTTTCCGCATCCGTTAGATTTCTTCGCAGCGCCTCCAAACTGGCCAGCACCTGACGGGAGCGAGTCTCGAGATCGGATTGTTCGATGAGTTGCTGCGTGTTGCGATAGGAAATGAATCCGTTAAAAATCAACAAAGCTAGCGCCAGAACAAACCCGCCAAGCACCAAAGCAGATTGCCGCCAAGTAGCCATGTTTCCCTCCCTCCTGGCAACGTCCCTCGTGCTCTGCCGTTGTTCGGTTGGTCGCGCAATCGAGTCTTTGCAGGCACAACTTTCCCTTTCTTCATGCCCATCAGCGCAACGGGCGTACCAATCCGAAATTCAATCTCAGCGCCGTCTACTACTTTGTTTTCATAGGAATAGTGCTGTTCCCAAGCTAACGTATTAGGGTTTCGGCTGGCTCCGAGTATCCTTTTGACATGCTCATTCCCGCGATGGTACTGGCGGCCCCAGGCCCCCCCAACAGACCGGGAGCGCCGTTGCGCGGAAGGAGCTGCTGCGTCGTATCGCGCAAGAGCACGACGCTGCGGGATGTGATAGCTTCTTCCCTCCGAGCAAACGAATACAGGACATGTCCACGCCAAACTCAGCTACGCCTCGCGGACCCGGCCGCACACTGGCTAGCGCGGTCATATACACCGGCGTGGTGCTGACGGGAATGCTGACGGCGCTGCTCGGCCCGCTGCTGCCGGGGCTCTCCGCACGATGGTTGCTCGACGACGCGCAGGCCGGCTACCTGTTCACCGCACAGTTCGCGGGCTCGATGACCGGGGCGGTGCTGACGGGACTGCTGCTGCCGCGGCGGGGGTTTCGCTTCTCCCTGATATTCGGATTCGCGCTGATTGCCGCGGGCGCGTTCCCGCTGGGCATGGGAACGTGGATTGTCGGGCTGCTCGCTGTGTATGGCTATGGAATTGGATTGGGCTTCACGATTGCGTGCACGAATCTGTGGGTGGCGGACCGCAACCCGGAGAACCGCGCGGCGGCGCTGAGCGTGCTCAACTTCTGCTGGGGAGCGGGCGCGGTGGCGTGCCCGTTTCTCTACGCCGCGCTGCACCGCGCGGGAAACGGCGGCGCGATGGCGCCAGCGCTTGCGGTGGCGTTCGTCCTCATTGCGACACTGCTCGCGCTGGTACCTATCCGCGAGCCGAGCAAACGAGAGGAAGCATCTGCTTCCACTCCGATGCGCGGCAGCGTATGGAACGTGCGCTTTGGCATGGTGCTCGGCGCGCTCTTCTATCTCTACGTGGGAACCGAGAATGCGCTGGGCGGTTGGGTGGCGTCGCTGGCCAAGCGCAACAGCGCGGGCACGGATACGCTGTGGATGCTGGCGCCATCGTTCTTCTGGGGCGCGCTGCTGGCGGGTCGCGGGCTCGCGCCGCTTGTGCTGCGCTACGTGACGGAAGCGCGCATTGTGCTCGGTGGATTGGCGCTCGCTGCGCTTGGCGGAGTTGGATTGCTGGGCGCGAATTCGCTGGGTGCTGTACTTGCGTGGGCTTCGCTGGCGGGATTCGGACTCTCCGCAATCTTCCCGATTCAGGCGGCGTGGATTTCGAAAACATTTGGCGCGGAGACATCGCGGCTGGCGGGAAGAATTTTTGCGATGGGCGCGCTGGGCGGGGCCACGCTGCCGTGGCTGGTGGGATTTCTGTCCACGGAATTCGGCGGGCTGAAAGCCGGGCTTGCTGCGCCGCTGACCGGCAACGTGCTCATGATTGCGCTGCTGCTTGTTTCGCCGCCGCCAACGACGAAGCGCTAATCGTCCGCGGAGACCGGCGCGGTTCTTTCTTGCGCAATGGCTGCGAGCATTTTTTCGTCGTCGGCAAATTTGAACGACGGCAGCCCGCGCTTCTGCGCTTCCGCTGCTTCCACGCGGCCGAGCAGGTCAATTCCGGCTTTGTCCACCAACTGGCGGCCAGTGCGCTCGATGCGCCGGGCAATTTCCGCGGGCGTCGCGGTCTTCGGCTCGGAAACACGCTCGAGATATTCCAGCACGTGCCCGGCGCCTTTTTCCGCGTCAAAGCGGGCCACGCCGACCAAACCTTCACTCGCTTTGCGCGCCCAGCCGACAACAAAAGTGCCGGGCACAACTTTTCCGGCGGCGGGATCGAAGACCTCGTAGGCGGCATATTCGTTCGTGGCGACGTCGGGATTGGTGATGTAGCTGTCCTTGCTGAAGGGCAGGCCGACCTTGGGGTCGGCGGCGTCGCCGATGGCGAAGATCATGGTGTCGAAATCGAGCGTTGTAGTTTGATCGGTGGCTTTCGCGGCGGTGGTTTCGCCCTTGGGAACCAAAATATTTTCCGTGACCACCAATTTTTCGATGCGGCCGCTGGGTCCGGGAATAATTTCTTTCGCCGAGCACATAAAACGGAATTTCAGCACGGGTTTCTTCGCGTCCACGGCGGGCTTGGCGAGAATGGGGAAGGTCGTCTCGGACAATTTGGTGATGTCCTGGCCCACTGCGGTCACTTTTTCTTTCACGCGGCGGAGCTCTTCGTCGAAGGCGCGGCGGTCGAGGTGCGCGGCGACGTAGTCGAACTCTTTTTCGTCGAACTTGGCTTCGAACGGCCCACGGCGCGCAACGATGGTGACTTCCTCGGCGGAGTGATGCGGATCGTCCACGAGCAGCCAGTGAGCGATGTCAATGGCCACGTTGCCCATGCCCACGATGGCCACGCGCTTGCCGGTGGAAAAATCCTGCGAAGAAAATGGCGGCAGTTGATTGTAGAAGAATACAAAATCCTTTGCGGAATAGACGCCTTTGGAGTGCTCACCGGGGAGGCCGAGTTCCTTCGTGCCTTGCGCTCCCACGCTGAAGACCAGCGCGGCAGGATTGAACTCGCGCAACTCGTTGAGATGCAGCGCGTAGCCTTCGCCCACGGGCAAATGCCCGAAATAGCTGACCTGGGGAAGCGCCAGAATCTTGGCGAACTGCTTGCGCAGGCCGCCCTTCATTTTTTCCTTGGTGGGATAGATGCCGTATTCGGCGAGGCCGCCGGGCTTGATGTCGCGGTTGAAGATGACCACTTCATGCCCGGCACGGGCGATTTTTTGCGCGGCGTACAGGCCGGCAGGGCCGGCGCCCACTACGAAGACAACCTTCATGAGTCCTCTCTTGAGGGGCCAGGCTGGCCCCATTCTAGCGCACAGTCTGGATTTGATGCGGTCACAGGTGTCGTGCGCGTCAACAGGCCGAAGAAAAGTGCGGCTCGCCGGGACGCACGCGTCCGATTCCATTGAGCATTCTGGATTCCACCTTCCCGCCCATACCCAAAGGCCTGTGTGCTGTTGGAGTTGCGGGAGATCGACTGAGCGACGATTGCGCGAAGAATGCGAGAGAGTCCGCAGGCTGTTGAAAAAGCATGAGTTTTTTGGCACAAGCGGCCTTGGGACGACTGAGGTAACTACCCCCACCCCCCGGTCGAGACGAAGTGGTTGAAAGGGAAGGGGATAGCGAAAATGTGTAGTCGCGAGTTAATGTGCCGTCCGCGCCGACAACGCGGCGGACTCAGAATGCCATGAGGGCGCAGCCCTTCGCTGCGCCTTGGACAAGCAAGCAGCGCCGCTACGAAAAACGCACAGGCTGCAAGCCTGTGCTACGCGGGCGGACGCGCAGGTCCGCCCCTACAAAGCGGCGTCCGTGCGGAGCAGATAACGGTCTAAAGACCACCCCTACATGCGATTACATTTTGCCGCGGTCGGTGACGCCGAAAGCACGAGCGGCGTTAGACGGCGTGCCGCAATTAGCGAATGAGCAGGTCCAGTTGGCGCGGATCCAGACCGGCCTGGCGATAGTACTGGCGAGCCAGCTCGAGAATGGTGAAGCCATCCTCGTAGGCAGCAAAGCTGCCGTGCGGCGCTTTGTCCAGGTAAATGAGGCCGCCCGCGACGACGAAAAAAATCAGTGCTGGTTCTGGAGAGTCGTGGGGAATGACGAGCGTATGAGCCTCGCCGGCGGGCTCGCAGATAAATGTCCCGGGCTTTGCCACCCAGTCATGCTCCAGGTAGCGCCAATGACCGCGGATCGTGTACCCGTAAACCGTGCCCACGTGGTAGTGGGTGCCGAGCTTTGCGCCGGGAAGCGCTTTCACAACTGCGGTGAATCCTCCCGACGTGACGTTGAAGCAGCAGGGCTGGAACCATACACCATCGGCATAAGGGACCCAGAGGCGGTCGTCCTCCAAGTTGATATCGGCAATGAAGTGTTCCCGGCTCCTGCGATTCGGATCGAGTCCGTCGGTGAAACTGCTGAAGGCAGTGATCGGCATGTAATTCTCCTTTTGTAAGCCAACGATTGAAGTCTCAATCTCCGCTGGAAACGATAGCGGGCGTACGTGGTCAGGCTGTAAAGCCTGTCCTAGAAAGAGCACAGGCTACAAGCCTGTGCTAAACGGGCGGACGCATAGGTTCGCCCCTACGAAACCATAACAAGAAAGATGCCGCCCTGAAGGGCGGCGCTACATTTTGCCGCGGTCGGCGTCGGTGGCGGCGCGGGCGGCGTCGGCCTGTCCGCGCTGGCCGGTCTTGATGGGCACGACGGGCGTAGCGCCGTCGAGGCCGAGTACGGCGACGAGGTTGCTATCGGTGGGCACGATGTATTTCGTATTTTGCGCGAGCGTGTGATTGAGAACTTCCAGGCGGCGCATGGTTTCTGCGCGCTCTTTGAAATAGGTTTCCGCGGCGGTGGAGACCATGCGCACGGCTTCCGCTTCGGCGTTGGCGCGAGTGACGCGGGCCTGCGCGTCGCCTTCGGCCTTCAAAATTTCCGATTGCTTGATGCCTTCAGCCTGGAGGATCTGGCTCTGCTTGATGCCTTCGGCTTCGAGGATAGCGGCGCGCTTGTCGCGCTCGGCCTTCATCTGGCGGGACATCGCTTCGGTGATGTCGCGGGGCGGCTCGATCTTCTGCACTTCGACGCGGGTGACCTTGACGCCCCAGTTGTTGGTGGCTTCGTCGAGCACCTGGCGGAGATTGGTGTTGATCATGTCGCGGGCGACGAGGGTTTCGTCGAGCGTGCGGTCGCCGACGAGGTTGCGCAGGTTGGTCTGCGCGAGCGTGGTGCAGGCGTAATCGAAGTTCTGGATTTCAAATTGCGACTTCATGGGGTCCACGATTTTGTAATAGACGACGGCGTCCACTTCGACGGTGACGTTGTCCTTGGTGATGACTTTTTGCGGAGCGACGTTGATGACGCGCTCGCGCATGTCCACGCGAATCATTTCGTCAATCCACGGCGCGAGGAAATGCAGGCCGGAACCCACCAGGAGGTGGAACTTGCCGAGACGCATAATGAGGCCCTTTTCGTACTGGGCCACAATGCGGGCGGACTTGGCGATGGTCACCAGGCCGAACACCACCGCGACAAACAGAACAAAATAAATTGCAGCTTCGGTCATGGCATCACCTCACGGTCAGAGTGACCCCTTCCGCGGAAACGACGGTTATCTGCTGGCCCGGTTCGCGCGCGTCGCCGGCGTCCGCGGCAAGCACGGCGCGCCATTCTTCGTCGCCCACCTTGACGCGGCCGGCATCGTGCACCGCGAGGCGCTGCAGCACTACGCCGGTGCGGCCGACAATGGCGTCCACGTTGGAGGGGCTGGAGGACTTGGGCGTGAGGCGCTCGCGCAATTTGCGGCGGACAAAGAAAACGTAAAGCACCGCCAGCGTGGCGGAGGCTAACAGGCCGACTTTGGTGGAAGCAAAATAGATTCCGACGGCGCCGCCGGCGACCAGCGAGGCGCCCATCAGGGCGAGATCAAAGCCGGTGACCGCGCCGAGCAACAGCTCGACCACGACCATGATTCCACCCAGGCCGATCAGCATCCAGTTCCAGAAGTTTTCCTTCATCGGTCCGTCCTCCGGGAGGGCGCTTGCGGCAGAACATATCATCAAAGGCGAAAAACGAAAAACGAAAAGCGAAAGGCGCACAGGCTGATAGCCTGTGCCACGGGCAAGGCAACCGTAAGCGACCTCTTCGCCTTCTCTTAGAATACGTTTGGCGGGCGGGAAAATTTCAGACGACGAACCGGCGACAGCCAGGAGAGATTCCTCGCTTCGCTCGGAATGACGGAGCCGGAAAGTTGCATCAAGCGCGAGATTGCGTAGAATGGTGCGTTTCGATTTTGGGCGAGTTTGCGCGGAGGAGACTTGATTGAAGTACAGAAATTGACGAAGGCGTTTGGCGCGGTGCGCGCGGTGGACGATGTGTCGTTCACAGTGGGGAAGGGCGAAATCCTGGGATTCCTCGGCCCGAACGGCGCGGGGAAAACGACGACGATGCGCGTGCTGACCGGTTACCTGCCGGCCACGAGCGGCACGGCGAAAATCGCGGGCTATGACGTGCACGAGTCGTCGCTGGAAGTGCGGCGGCGCATCGGCTACTTGCCGGAAAATCCGCCGCTCTACCCGGACATGAGCGTGGCGAGCTATCTGGATTTTGTCGCGCGAATCAAAGGCGTGGCACCGGCGGAGCGCGCGGGGCGCGTGAACGCCGCGCTGGAAATGGCCAGCATCACCGACAAGCGTAAGGAATTGATCAAGCGGCTGTCGAAAGGCTACAAACAGCGCGTGGGGCTGGCGCAGGCGCTGGTGCACAACCCGGATGTGATTATTCTGGACGAGCCGACCATCGGGCTGGATCCCAAGCAGATTATCGAAGTGCGGCACCTGATTAAGTCGCTGGCGGGAAACCACACGATTATTCTCTCCACGCACATTCTGCCGGAAGTCAGCATGACCTGCGACCGGGTGGTGATCATCAACAAGGGGCACATCGTGGCGATGGACACCACCGCGGGATTGACGGCGCAGCTCCGCGGAGGAGAAAAAGTGCTGCTCGAGGTGCACGTGCCGCGGGGCAAGGACAAGTCCGCGCTGCACAACATGGTGGCCGGTCTGGCGGGCGTGCGCAGCGTGCAAACGCAGGCGCTGGACGGGACGGGGAGGTACCGCGTAGAAGCGGAGTGCGAAAAAGGGCACGATGTGCGCAGCGCGCTGGCGGCGAGAATCGTGTCGCAGGGCTACGAGCTGTTTGAGTTGCGCAGCGTGCGGCTGAGCCTAGAGGAGATTTTCTTGCAGCTCACGACCAGCGATGAAATCCCGGCGGCGGAAGGGACAAAGCGATGAGGGGCCTGGTCGCCATCTACCGCAAAGAAATGGGGCACTACTTCGTGTCGCCCATCGCGTACCTAGTGGCGGGCGTGTTCTTGGTGCTCACGGGATTTTTCTTTTACCAGTTCGTGGCCATCTTCATGGAGCGCGCGTCGGAAGCGGCCATGCAATCCATGCGCTACGGGCGCGCGCCGGAGATTGATGTGCCGGGAATGGTGATCCGGAATTTTTTCGGGTTGCTGGGGACGGTGATATTGTTCGTCGCGCCGATGTTGACGATGGGCAGCTACACGGAAGAAAAAAAACGCGGCACGATGGAACTGCTGATGACTTCGCCGCTGCGCGAGCTGGACATCGTGCTGGGGAAATTTTTTGCGACGCTGAGCCTGTTTGCGCTGATGCTGCTGCCGACGGCGCTGTACCAGGTGGTGCTGTTCGTGTTCAGCGAGCCGCGGCCGCCGTGGCGGCTGATCCTGGCGGGGTACGCGGGCGTCCTGCTGCTGGGCGCGGTGCTGATAGCGCTGGGAGGGTTCCTGTCGTCGCTGACGGAGAACCAGATTGTCGCGTCCATGA
The DNA here is from genome assembly GCA_023481105.1 of Acidobacteriota bacterium. Lineage (GTDB taxonomy): Bacteria > Acidobacteriota > Terriglobia > Acidiferrales > UBA7541 > JACQDE01. The sequence goes on from JAMCWK010000029.1 coordinate 26,510, forward strand.
CGACTTTCGGGCTGTTTCTGATTTTGTGGGTGATTGACATCAGCGCGCGGGGCTCGTCGTCGGCGATGGGCGAGGTGCTGCAATATGTTTCCATCCTGCGGCACTACGACGACTTCACGCGGGGAGTGATTGATACGTCGAGCCTGGTGTTTTACGCGAGCCTAATCGTGCTCGGCTTGTTTCTGACGCAGCGGTCGGTGGATGCGCTGCGCTGGAGGCGGGCATGAAGATCAGCCGCGGCGAAGTTTTCAAGAACATTGCGTGGCTAGGCGGGACGCTGGTGATTGCGGGCACGCTGCGCTATTTGATTCAGGAAACCTGGCAGCCCGTCAGCAAGTGGCTGCTGATTTCCGGCGCGATTCTCTTTGTGCTTGGAATCGGCGGAAATTTTGATGGAGTGCTAGCGTTTTTCCGGCGGCGGGGCACCAAGCTGGGAACGAATACGGCTGTGCTATCGCTGGCCGTGCTGGCGATTCTCGCGCTCGTCAACTTTCTCGGGGCGCGGCACAACAAGCGCTTCGATCTGACTGCGGAGAAGATTTACAGCCTCTCTGACCAAACGGTGAAAATCGTCAGCGGGCTGCAAAAAGATGTGCAGGTGCTGAAGTTCGACAAGGCCGACGATACGACGCTGCGCGACTTGATGGCGGAATACAAGAACCACAGCCGGAAAATTTCCTATCAATTCGTGGACCCGCAGGAAAAACCGGAGATAGCCAAGCAGTACGGCGTGCAACGGTTTGGGGAAACCGTTGTGGTGAGCGGCACGCGCGTAGAGCGTCCGGAAACCGTGGACGAAGCGGAACTGACCAGCGCCATCCTGAAAGTGACGCGGGATGCGGTGAAGACGGTGTGCTTCGTGGAAGGGCACGGAGAGAAAGCGCTGACGTCGCAGGAAGGGGAAGGCTACTCGACGGTCGAAGCGGGATTGAAGAGCGAAAACTACCAGGTGAAGACGGTCAACCTGGTGAGCGCCAACGAGGTGCCCGCGGATTGCTCGGTGCTGGTGGAGGCGGGGCCAACAAAAGCGCTCTTTGCGCAGGAAGCGGCGATGATCGGGAAATTTCTCGACGGCGGCGGGAAAGCGATGCTGCTGTTGGACCCGGATACCGACCCGCAGCTCGACGGAATTTTGCAGGCGTGGAATGTGGCGGTGGGGAAGGACACGGTGCTGGACGTGAGCGGCTACGGGCGGCTGATCGGCACGGGGCCGGGCGTGCCGCTGGTGATGACCTACGGCGCGCATGCCATCACGAAAAATTTCGGGCGGACCATGACCATTTTTCCGCTGGCGCGCTCGGTGAAACAGGGCGACAAGCCGCAAGGCGGCGAACAAATGAGCGAACTTCTGACAACGTCGCCGGAAAGTTGGGCGGAGACAGAGTTGAAAGGCGGCAAGGCGAAGTTTGACGAAGGCAAAGACACGAAAGGGCCGGTGTCGCTGGGAGTGGCCGCGAGCAAAAAAGTCGGGGAGAAAGAAGCGCGGCTGGTGGTGATCGGAGATTCGGACTTCGCGTCCAACCGCTACTTGGGGGAGCAGCGCAATGGCGATCTTTTCTTCAATGCGATTAACTGGCTGGCGCAGGATGAAGAGCTGATTTCCATCCGGCCGAAATCGCCGGCGAACCGCCGAGTAAACCTGACGCGCAGCCAGCAGAATATGTTTTTCTGGTTCAGCATCGTGCTGCTGCCGGGAGCGGTGGTGGTGGCGGGCGCGATCATCTGGTGGAAACGCCGGTGAAAAAGGGCACACTGCTGATGGTGCTGCTGGCCATGGCGCTGGGCGGCGCCGTGTGGTATCTCGAATTCAAGCGAGCAAAGCCCGCAGAAGATGAAGCGAACTCCTCCAAGCCACTTTTCACTTTCAAGCAGGAAGAAATCACTGCGCTGACGATTACGCGCGGAAGTGACGCGCTTCATTTCGAAAAGCGCGGCGAAGCGTGGCGCATGACGCAGCCGCTGGACTCCGCGACAGACGCCGACGCGGTTAGCGGAGTGCTGAGCAGCATCGTGTTCGCGCGCATCAGCCGGACAATTGCGGTCACGCCGCCGGGCTCGACGGAGGCGCTCAAACCATTCGGGCTGGACGCGCCGGGGATGATGCTGGAAATCAAACTGAAAGCAGGTGCGACGCACCGGCTGCGGCTCGGGGCCAAGGATTTCAATGGCAGCAACGTGTATGCGCTGGTGGACAACTCCGCGGGCGTCGCGCTAGTGCCCAACGACGTGCTCAGCAGCGCGGACAAGCCGCTGCTGGAATTCCGCGATCGGCGAATCGCGGTGTTTGAGGAAGCGGATCTGGTGCGCCTCCGCTTGAAGAACGAGCATGGGACGCTGGCAGCGGCGAAGAACGCGGAAGGGAAGTGGATTGTCTCCGAGCCGGCGGCGCTGCGCGGAAAAGAAGTGGAGACGGAGCGGATTGTGAACGCGGTGCGCGAGGCGCGCGCGGACGGAATTGTCGATTCCCCCACGCCGGCCGAGCGGGCGCGGCTGGCAAGGCCGTTGGTGGAAGTCGAGCTCACAGCGAAAGACGGCGCGACAACGAAAGTGGAATTTTCCGCTGGAAAGGGTGACGTGTACGTGAGGTCCAGCCTCGGGCCGATGCTGTTCAAGGTGGCGCGGCCGGTGCTGGACGCGTTGAATTTCAAGCCCGCCGAAGTGGTGAAGAAGGAAGAGCCCAAGCCGGAAGAGACCGCGAAAGAAAGCCCCGCCAAGAAACGAGACTGAAGGCCAAAAACAATCAGGAGGAAACCTACTGGAAGGCTTCCTCCTGCTTTGCTCTGAGGATTTTGTTGGGGCGGACACATCGGTCCGCCCCTACAAATCGTTAAGCCGCGTGGGTTGCAAGGGCCGCGGCGGTCGGGGACGTTGCGGCGGCGGCGACGGACGGCTTCTGCCAGATGGCCAGCAGCACCACGTGGCCGTTCACCGGCGAAATGTGGATCCAGTAAACGTGCTTGCCGTTCCGCAGCTCGTAAAAGTCCTTGCGATGGGTGTCCAGCTTAGCCGGCGCACCGTTCGCCAGGAGTTGGCGTAGTTTTTCGACACTTTCGGCTGGGTATTTGCCCAGGTTTTCGATTGTTGGCGTCTCGTTCAGTTTGATGGTCATGGCCGTTCTCTCTTTTTCTACGCCACTCGCCTACAGTTAGATACGGCAGCGGGGCGCAAAAGGTTTCATGAACGTAGCGGCGGTTCCCAGGAAGCAAAAGGCCGCTGCGAGCCTGCGTCCTGCTGTTTTTCTGTTCATAACATTAGACGCAACCGAGCGCAAAAGGTTCGCTGAAGCTGCAAAAAAGTTTCGTGCTGTGACCCGCCAAAATGGCCTGGCGCGCCGAAATGCGCCAGCCCCTGTGTCTGCGGAGGTATCACAAGATTTGATACTTGCCAGTGGGGGCGGGACTTGCCATAGTTTGCGTCGAAATGCGAGGAGTCCCCGTGAAAAAACGACGGAAGAAGAGCAAGCTGGGCAAAGACAAGCGGCGCAAACACCATCATTGGCAGGTGACCGTGTTCTACCAGGACGGCGAAAAATTCGCGCGGGTGTACATTGACCGCGACAAAGCCGCGAATTTCGCGGAGCGCCAGAAGAGATCGCCGGTGGTGCGCACCGCGCGAATCCTGGAGATCGGTTAGCGGCGAGGATTTGCGCGCCGGTCTGGCCCCCGTGGCCGGGTCCCATGCAAGCACCGGAACGACCTGCTGGTGTGCGGCGAGGGCTGCCCTTGTGGAGACTTCTTCGCGCGTGCTATAAATAATGAGCAGACGTCGAACGAAGCGGCCGTAGTATAGGGGTAGTACGACAGCTTGCCAAGCTGTAGGCGGGGGTTCGAGTCCCCTCGGCCGCTCCAGATTCAAAAGAGGAAAAGCGAAAATCGAAAAGCGAAAAACGGAGCAGAGGCAAAAGTGTGGCCGGATTTCGAATTTCACTTTTCGAATTTCGATCTTCTGATAGTATCTGGCTTCACCCGCGCGCGTTGAAACGATCATGCTTGTTTATCTCTGCGGACCCATCGAATTCGCATCGGACGGCGGCAAGCTGTGGCGCCGCAAACTGACGCCGTTTCTGCGCGACGAATTGGGCCACCGCGTGTACGATCCCGCCGAGGACGAGAAGAAAAATCTGACGGAAGAAGAGATGGCCCACTTCCGCGAATGGAAGTCGGCGGACTTGGACCGCTTCCGGCGCGTGGTGCGGAAAATTATCCAGTACGACCTGGACCTCATCGAAAACAAGGCCGACTACCTGATTTGCTACTGGGAGCCGG